>CAMDEX010000327.1 GCA_945897075.1 Litorilinea aerophila | reverse complement strand
GGTCAACACCCGCCCGCCCCCCTGACCGATGCGCCCGAACTAGGCGGCACCGCGCTGACCTTCCACTTCCTGACCCGGATGGTGACGGTCTTTCTGGTGGAGCGGCTTCTGCCGCAAAACGATTTTGTGCGCGGTGCGCTGCAACGGGTGGGTGGCCTGCTCTTTGCCAAGCGCGCGGCTACTGCACTGCCGCCTGGCGCATCACTGGCGCTCTTGCCACCCGGCGAGCTGCCTGCTGAACTGGCGTGGCTGGCCGATAACCCGACAGTGGCCGGCGCATTTGGCCGTCTGCACTGGGCCATCGAAGAAGCCGCCCAGCCGTTTCTCAGCGACGAAGCCCGGCGCGCCATCGAAGAATATCTCCAGGGATGGCGCGGTGAGGTCCAGCCGCTCAGCCGGGGTTGGGTTGATCCTGTGTTGGCCGGGTTGTCTACGGCTGATCGGGCTGTGGCCCAGGTCGCCCTGCTCACGGCCCTGGCTGCGCATCAAATGTGCGAGCCAGTGGTGGCAGACTTTCGCTCGGTTTATCCGGGTGACAAGGCGCTGGTGGCTGTCGCAGCCTGGGGTGCGTTTGCCGCCACCCGCCAGATTGGGGTGTGGATGGGCAATTGGGAATTATGACCCGCCACCTTCGCGCCCACAGCGGTGCTGCCCTGCTGCTGGCCGCTTTCGTGCTACTGCTCTTTGCCCGCCTGCTTTTCAGCGACCGGGTGTTGGCCAGCGGGGACATCCTGCACTATTTCTACCCCTACCGGGACTACGCGGCCGCGGCCCTGCGCGCGGGACAAATTCCCCTCTGGAATCCGTATATCTTCGGCGGTGCGCCCTTTCTGGCTAACCCACAAGCCGCGGTTCTCTACCCGCTACATTGGCCGCTCAGTTGGCTACCCGTGACAAAACAACTCTACTGGAGCGCGGCCCTGCACGCCTGGATTCTGGCCGTGGGTGGTTATGCGCTGCTGCGGCGTCACGGCTATGGCTGGACAGCGGGTGTTGTCGCTGGTCTGCTGCTGGCGGGCAGCGGCTTCTTCGGCGGGCTGCTCGGCCACATCAACCAGATGAATGGCGCGGCCTGGCTGCCCTGGCTGGTGTGGGCGCTGACGACTGACGGCGGACGGCGGACAGCGGACGGCGGACCGCAGACCGCAGACCGCGCAACCCGCAACCCGCAACTCGCAACTCCTAACTCGCAACTCGCAACTCGCATCTGTCTTTTTGCCCTCTTCGTCTCCCTCTCCCTCCTGGCTGGGCATACGCAGACGGCGTACATCAATCTGTTTGGCGTGGGGGTGATGGGTATTGGGTATTGGGTATTGGGGATTGGGGAGTGGCGTCGCCGTCGTACAATACCCAATTTCCAATATCTACTATCCTTTTTACTCATCTATGGCATGGGCGTGGGTCTGGGTCTGCTCCTTGCCGCCGCGCAACTGCTGCCCAGCCTGGAACTGAGCGGGCTGGGTCTGCGCGGCGGCGGGCTGAGCTACCAGGAGGTGACCAGCTTCAGTCTGCGCCCGCTGCTGCTCCCGTGGACGCTGCTGCCCTCCTACGGCTTGCGGGATTTGAGCGTCGTCTTTGGCACGCTGGGCTACACGGAATTTGTGGCGTCTGTAGGCACAGTGGGGCTGCTGCTGGCGGCTGTGGGTCTCTGGAAAGGACGAGACAGGCGAATCTGGTGGCTGGGCGTCGGTTTGGTTGGGTTGGGTCTGCTCCTGGCTCTGGGCCGCTGGAACCCGGCCTACTATCTGCTCTACAAATTCGTGCCCGGTTTCGATCTCTTCCGCACCCCGGCGCGCTGGATGATGCTCTATACACTGGGCGTGGCGCTGCTGGCGGGGATGGGAATGGAGGCGATTAGCGAATGGCGAACAGCGATTCGGTCGTCCGTCGTCCGTCGTCCGTCGTCTGCCGTCACCTATTTGTTAATTCTCCTCCTATCTGCCGATCTCCTCCTCTCTGCCCTGGCCCTGCCCCACACCCACCCCAGCGCGCCCCAAGCAATTTACGATGTGCGCACAGCCCCGGCCCATCTGCTCACCGACCCGGCGCGCAGCCTGCACCCCGGGGCAATGGGCCGCTTTCTGAGTATGAGTACGATCACTTTTGATCCGGGCGATTTGGCCGACTGGCGGCGCATTTTGCGCGAGGGCGATCCGCCGCAGTTGGATGAAGCCGCGTTTGGCGAGTTCGTCGTTGCGCTCAAAGCCCAGGAAATTCTGGCCCCCAACCTGCCTCTGCTACGGCGCATCCCCGCGGCCGATGGCTATGACGGCGGCGTGTTGCCCCTGGATCGCTACAATCGCTTTCTCGCCCTTTTCATCCCGCCGGAGCAGCTTGTACCCGATGGCCGTCTGCGCGAACAGGTCAAAAGCATCCCGCCCGCCGCGCTGCTCGATCTGATGGACATCCGCTATGTCATTACCGACAAAGTGCAGGACCTCTGGTTTGAGGGCGTCTACTACGACCGGCAGATTGGGGCACGGCTGCACCCCCACCCCGGCCCTCCCCCACTTTGGGGGAGGGGGCAAGAGATCACCGTCACTGTGGACCAGCCCTTCCAGGCCACAGAAATTCGGCTGATCGGCGCGCTGGCCGGGAACTCCGCGCTGCTGGCTGGGCTGGCTGACAAAGCGCTGCCGCTGGTTTCAGTGGCAGCGAACGCCGGGGGCGAGACGATCCCTTTGCCCTCCATCACCGGCGGTGGCAGAGCAGGCGCAGACTTCGCCGACAACCGGCTGGATAGCCCAGTGGCGCTTTCTTCTGGCGCAGTGGTAGCCTTCCGGGATGTGGATGGCGGCACGCAAGAATATCTAACCCGGCTCTCTCTGGCAAAGCCGATATCGCCCGATTCACTCCATTTTTCCCTTCTACCGGACGTGCCGCCGGGGATAACCGTCACAATCCAGGCCATCACCCTCTACGACGAGCGCACCGGGGCCTTTCTGCCTCTGCTGCCCAGCGACCGGGGCGATTTTCGTCTGGTACACAGCGGGGATGTGAAAATCTACGAACGGCTGGGCGGGCCGGGGCGGGTCTCTCTCGTCACCTCCGCCCAGGCCGCGGCGGGGCCGGATGAGGCACTTGCCCGTCTGCAAGCGGGGGAGCAGACGGTTGTGGAAGCAGATCAGGCGACAGTGGCTGGGTGGGGATTGACCGGCGGTATACCCGGCGCGGCCCGTCTGGTCTCCTACGCACCGGAGCGGATTGTCGTGGAGACGGCCAGCGACGTCCCTGCCCTCCTCGTCCTGCGCGACGCCTTCTATCCCGGCTGGCGGGCGACGATTGACGGCGCGCCCGCGCAAATTTACCCAACGGATCTGCTTTTTCGGGGGGTAGCCCTGCCGGCTGGGGCACACGAAGTCGTCTTTGTCTACGATCCCCCCTCCTGGCGCTGGGGACGCATTCTCAGCGGCGCAGGGGCGCTTGTGTGGCTGCTGCTTTTGGGTGTGTTCAAAATGAGTTATAAGGCGGGGCGTACAGCCGCGGATCAGGGGTGACGCGGATTTATCCCGCTCTGGGCAGGCCAATCCGCGCTTTCTGGAATCCGCAACTGTCGTCTCTCCAACTCATTTTGAACACACCGGCTGCTTTTGGGCTGGGGCTGGTCGCGACGGCGCGCCGCTGCTGTGGTATACTATACGCAGTCGAGCGCCACGGGGGAGGGAAAAGCCAATCCGCAAATTCTGTAGTGGTCAATGACAGCGTTGACGGCTACACAAATCCGCAAATTCTGAAATCCGTGTTCTACTGTGCAGGAGGCGTTGTGATCAACCTTTTCAACCGGCTGGTGGCCGTGCTTGTCTGGCTGGCTCTGCTGGCGGGCATCGTTTATTTGGCCGTTGCGCCGGCGCGTCTACTCAGCGATGTCGCCGCGCGTATGGGGGGCTTTGCCGAACAGTTGACAATCTGGCAGACAGCCAGCGCCACCAACTTTCTGATCGGCCAGATTGCGGTGGGATTGGCCGCGCTGCTGCTCTTTGGCACACTGCTTTGGGTGGAGCTTTGGCCCAAGCGACGGCGGGGCGTGCGTGTACACACCAGCGAGGGTGGTTCGGTAGAGTTGGACACAGCCAGCATCGCCCGCCGTCTGGTCTGGCATCTGGACCAGCTGGCCGAGGTGATTGCCATCGTCCCCGAGGTGAAGGCGCGCGGCAGCGCGGTGGATATTCAGCTAGAGATCGAGACGGCCCCCGACATTGACGTGCCGATGAAAACCGACGAGGTGATCGAAGTGACGCGAGACATTATCGAGCAGGAGTTGGGGTTAAAGCTGGGCAAACTGGAGGTGCGTATGCGCCACGCTCCCTTTGACGAGGAGTGGGCGGCTTAGACTGTGCAACCACGACCACCGGCAACTTTGTGGACAACCGCCCAGCGCCTCTTTGGGCTGCTGCGTACCTTTCTGACCAGACTCTTTTTTGCCACACAGCCAGCAGCGCACCCCCAACAAACCCCCGTTTCAGCACAGGCGGCAGCCCCCCAGGAGAGGATCGAGTTTGTGACAGCCCTAAATCCCGTGCCTTCCCTGCGCGTTTCCAGCAATGGACAACCCCACCAACCGTCCATCCCCTCTCCGGACAACGGGCTTGGGGATGGCGTGGATATTTTCTACAGCGAAGATGACGGTTTGGGGAATGGCGAGAGCGACGGGGACGCCGAGGAATCCGTCATCCCACTGCCCGCGGCCAACGAGAACGCTGCGGCTGAGCGGCCCCTGCTCTCGACGCTGGAAAGTCTGCTCTTTGTGGCCGACGCGCCCGTGGAGCCGGCCCGCTTGGCCCAGGCGTTGCGCTCTTCCCTGGCCGAAGTGAATGCCGCCCTGACCCAATTGCGCGCCGAATACGAAAGTCACAACCGGGGCATGCGTTTGCAGGAACGCAACGGCAAAGTCCAATTGGTGACCAACCCCGCCGCGGCCCAGGCCGTGGAAGAGTTCCTGAGCCTGGACTTGACCACCAAACTCAGCGGCCCCGCCCTGGAAACTCTCGCCATCATCGCCTATCGCCAGCCCGTCACCCGCACGCAGATCGAGGCCGTGCGCGGGGTGGACTGTTCTGGGATGGTGCGCAAATTGGAGCAGCAGGGGCTGGTGGAGGAGGTGGGCCGTTTGGAAACGCCGGGTCGCCCGATCCTCTACGGCGTCACTGATCTTTTCCTGCAACACTTCGGCCTGACCCATCTGGAGGAGTTGCCCGCCCTGCCGGAGTTGGACGCGGATTCTCTGCGCGCTGTGGTGGCGCTGGCGGAGGAGTAAGCATAACTGGGGATTTGTTCATATACTTTGTCTTCTTGCGACAGCAAGGGGTTTGGTAAGTACTGCCCGAACTAGACGCGGATTTGTTGCGAGCGGTGGTGGCTCTATTGAGGCGGGTTTTCATTCTTCTGGCATGAAGTCGTAATCGTATGCTATAATCGGCCAAGACAAACCAACGCAGCAGATTGAGGCGGGTATGGCGAAAAAACTGCGGAAAAGCAACCTGCAAGACGGAGCGAAGGAGCCGCATGACACCTTCTTTCG
>CAMDEX010000326.1 GCA_945897075.1 Litorilinea aerophila | reverse complement strand
GCCCGGCACGCAACGGGCGCAGCCAGCAGCGCCCCTACGGATTATCAAGAAATAGGCAAAAAAACCACCCGGTCTATGGGGTAGACCGGGTGTCTGGGAGGGGAGAGCAGGGGAAGCCAGGGAGAGTGTTTGGGGAAGTGTGCGCTGATGCGCTGTAGCATGCCCAGTGTGAGGAGTCACTGGGTAGCTCAATCCTCTTGCTTATGGTTTTCAGATAAAGATTTTCTTTCGATTATCTGAATAACTGACGATATGTCAATCGTTGCGGTTGTTGCTCCAAGTGTGAACGGTTTTAGTATAGAGGAATGGCTGCTTCTACAACCTGGCTGGCTGTCGGGTTTGCCGACTGGTCAACCGGACAGGTTAGACCTTACACTGCCAAAGTCCCCGGCACTTCAGAAAGTGCCGGGGACTTTGCTCCGAATTGCAGCGCGGGCCGCTTGCCATTGGACAGACAAGGCAGAATCAGGTACGCTTTGCACTATGACAACACAGACCCACCCTCCCTTCCTTCTGCTCTCTTGCTATGAACTGGGCCACCAACCGGTGAGCCTGGGCTGGCCCCTGGCCGCGCTAAGCGCAGCGGGACTGGCCGCGACTGCCGTGGACCTGTCGGTGGATGACTTCCCCACAGGCGCGGCGTCTGCTGCCCGTCTGGTCGCTATCGCCGCGCCCATGCACACGGCGTTACGCTTGGGCGTGGAGGCGGCGCGCCGGGTGCGGGCGCTCAATCCTGCTGCCCACATCACCTTTTTCGGTCTCTACGCCTGGTTGAATGGGGACTATCTGCTCCACAGCAACGGCGAAGCCGCGCTGGCCGATTCGGTCATCGCCGGGGAGTACGAGGGGCCGCTGATTGCCCTGGCCCGCGCATTGAGTGACGGCAGGGCTGCTGTGGATGTGGTTGGCGTCTCCACACCGGGCCGTTCTGCCCAACCCAATCTGGCCCGGTTGAGTTTTCCCGTACCGGAACGCGCATCCCTGCCATCCCTGGAAAAGTATGCCCGCTATGTGGCCGACGGCGAGAGCCATCTGGCCGGTTATGTGGAGGCCAGCCGGGGCTGCCTGCACACCTGCCGCCACTGCCCGGTTGTGCCCGTCTACAACGGACGTTTCTTTATTGTTCCGGTAGAAACAGTTCTCGCCGACATCCGCCAACAGGTGGCCGCGGGCGCACGCCATATCACCTTTGGCGACCCGGACTTTCTCAACGGCCCCGGCCACGCGCTGAAAGTGGCCCAGGCGCTGCATCGGGAGTTTCCTCGTGTAACCTTCGACTTTACAACGAAAGTGGAACACATTCTGCAACAGCGGGCTTTGTTGGGGCAATTGCGGGGTGCGGGGGCCACATTCGTCGTCTCGGCCTTCGAGTCCACCAGTGAGCGGGTGCTGGCGCGGTTGCACAAAGGCCACAGCGTCGCCCAAATGGAGGAGGCCCTGAACGTTTTGGCCGGGGCTGGTCTGACCGTCCAACCCACCTGGCTTCCCTTCACCCCGTGGACGACGCTGGACGATTATCTGGATATGCTGACCTGGATTCGCGGCCAGGGACTGATCCCGACCACCTCCGCAGTGCAGATGTCGATTCGTCTGCTGGTGCCGCCAGGCAGCGCGCTGCTTGACCACCCGGACGTGGATAGCTGGCGGGGCAAGCTGGATGCGGCGAACTTTAGCTGGCGCTGGGATCACCCGGACCCGCACATGGACGCGTTGCAACGGCAGATCGCCTTTATCGCCGAAGATGCGGATCCCGCCAACGACCCGTGGATTCTCTTTGAGGCGGTGGAATATGCGGCCTATGCCGCGGCTGGCAAGACAGCGCCGTCCCATCCGCGACCCACTTTCTTTCCGCCCGCCCCGCCCCGTCTCACCGAAAACTGGTTCTGCTGAGCAGAACCCACCGCCGACCAGTTTGGTCGCAAATAGTGACGACGGACGGTAGACGACGGACGACCGACAATCATCAATCATCAATCATCAATCATCAATCAACAATCTTCAATCAAAAATGACCCACTCGCGTCGCCTCGCCGAAGGCATCCTTTTTACGGATCAGTACCAACTGACGATGGCCCAGCTCTACTTTCGCATGGGCCTGCACGAGCGGGAGAGTCAGTTCGACCACTTCTTCCGCAGCTATCCCGACTACGGCGCGCACCAGGCGGGGTTCTGCGTCAACGCCGGGCTGGAGTGGCTGATCGATTGGATGCAGGAGGCCCGTTTCGGCGACGAGGAGATCGGCTATCTGCGCGGGATGACCAGCCGCACGGGGATGCGTCTCTTTGCCGATGACTTTTTGGCCTGGCTGCGCAGCAACGGTGATTTTTCCGGGATCAGCTTGGCTGCCGTGCCGGAAGGCCGGGTGGTGCATGCCAACACACCGCTGACCGTCGTGCGCGGCCCGTTGGCGATGGCGCAGATTCTGGAAACCTCCCTGCTCAACCACCTCAACTACCCGATTTTGATCGCCTCTAAAGCGGCCCGGCTGCGTGAGAGCGCCAACGGCAGCGTTTTCCTGGAGTTTGGCATCCGCCGCGCGCACGAGCGGGGTGGCAATGCAGGCACACGGGCCGCGCTCATCGGCGGCGCGGACTTTACCTCCAACGCCGGCGTCTCGCATCTGCTCGGCTTCCCGCCCAAAGGCACCCACGCCCACGCGCTGGTGCAGGCTTTTCTGGCCCTGGGCATGAGTGAGTACGACGCCTTCAAAGCCTACGCCGATGTCTACCCGGACGAGTGTCTGCTGCTGGTGGACACGATCAATACGCTGGAAAGCGGCGTGCCCAATGCCATTCGGGTCTTCGAGGGGCTACGCGCCGCAGGCTATGACCCGGTGGGCGTGCGTCTCGACTCCGGCGACCTGGCCTATTTGAGCATCCAGACCGCCAAACTGCTGGACGCGGCCGGTTTCCCCCACGCCTCGATTGTCCTCTCCAACAACCTGGACGAACTGGTCATCTGGCAGATCGCCACGCAGATCAACGCCGAAGCCAAACGCTACGGGGTGGATGCGGACAGTGTGATCCGGCGTCTGGTCTACGGTGTGGGCACGCGGCTGATCACTTCGGAAGGGGATTCGTCGCTGGGCGGCGTCTACAAACTGGTGGCTGTGCGCGAGGGTGACGAGTGGAAACCGGCCATCAAACTCTCCGAGGCCCGCGAGAAGACACCCAACCCCGGCCACAAAGAACTCTACCGCATCTACGACGAGCGCGGGCAGGCCACTGCTGATCTGGTCGCCCTCTCCGACGAAAAACCCGACGGCACGCAGCGTCTTGTCTTGCGTCACCCGGGCACCCGCACCAAATGGCGGGCGCTGGAACCCCGGCAGATTTCGCAGATCGAACCGTTGCTGACGGATGTACTCGTAGAGGGCCGTCTGGTCTACGACCGGCCCGACATCGCGGCCATGCGCGCCCTGCGCATCGCCGATGTGGAGCGGCTGGATCCCGGCGTGCGCCGTCTGATCAACCCCCACGTCTATCACGTCTCCATCAGCCAGAAATTGTGGGATGTGAAAGAGGGGCTGATCCGGCAGTTGACAGGGGAAGCCGGGTGAAAAAAATTGTGAATGGTGAATTGAGAATTGTGAATGATTCGTCAGTGAAGATATGCCACCTGCCACCTGCCACCTCCCACCCGAAAGAGGATGAACGAATGATCGAAAAGTCCCCCAACCCCCAGCGCGTCCTCGTCACCGGCTCCACCGGCGCGATTGGACAGCCTGTGTGCGAACGGCTGCTGGCGCGCGGCCATCATGTGCGCGGCTTTGCCCGCCGTCCCACCCCCGGCCTGGCAGATTTTGTGATCGGTGATCTGAATGACAACGCGAAGGTGCGCGAGGCGGCGCAGGGGATGGATTGCATCATCCACCTGGGCGCGTACCCCAACCCGGCGGATTTTATTGATGTGCTGCTGCAACCGAACGTCGTCGGGCTGCACTACATCTGCGAGGCCGCGGTGGAGTTCGGCGTCAAACGGCTGGTGCTGGCGACGACGTTACAGGTGGTGTCAGGCCATAACTATAGCGAGACCGGCAAAATGGTGAAGGTGGAGGACGGCCCCGCGCCGGTCAACCAGTACGGGCTGACCAAAGCCTGGGCCGAGATCGCCGGGGCTATGTACGCCCGCGTGCATGGCCTATCGGTGATCAGCGTGCGCATTGGCTGGCTGCCGCGCAACCCGAGCGAAGCCGAGCGGCTGATCGCCAGCAAAATCGGTGTGGATGTCTTCTTCAGCCACAACGACGCCGCCACCTTCCACCAACTTTGCGTGGAATCGCCCACGCCCGGCCCCGGCGAATCGGCCATCCTTTTCGCCACTAGCCGCCCGACCGACCGGATGCTGCTGGATTTGGAGCCGGCCAAGCGGGTCATCGGCTACGAGCCGCAGGATGTCTGGCCGCAGGGCTTGCCCTATGCGCTGAATGAGGCGTAAGCGCCTATTGCGAACTGTGCATGACTAGCGCCGGTTGAGTAGGCGGGGGCTGTTTCCCGCCGTATCGAAACCAAGCGGGTGGACGAAGAATCGGCTCATCACCCGTTCGCTTGGTTTCGATACGCCTCGCAGACTCGGCTATTCAACCAGCGCTCACTGGTCTAATCCCCAATCCCTTATCTCCTCTCCTCCAGCCGCGCCGAAAGCCCGTCTTTCATCCGTAATGTAATCTGCGGGTCCATTTCGCCGGGATGACCGGGCTGTACCCGCACCCGGAAGCGCTGCGCAATCGCCGCGGTGACAAGCGTCGCTTCGGTCAGGGCAAAGCTGTTGCCGATACACTGGCGGGGGCCGCCGCCAAAGGGCAGATAGGCGTAGCGGGGACGATCCGTATCCGCGCCCGGCGCAAAGCGCTCGGGATCGAAGCGTTCGGGATCGGGCCAGAACGCGGGCAGGTGATGGGTGATGTAGGGGCAGAGGACGAGCGCGCTTTGCGCCGGAATGTCGTAGCCGCAGACTCTATCAGCCTGCTGCGCCCAACGGGTCATAATATAGGCTGCCGGGCGCACGCGCAGAGTCTCGTCGATCACCTGACGGGTGTAGACCAGTTTGGGCAGATCTTCAAAAGTCGGTGTGCGCCCAGCCAACACCCGATCCACCTCGGCTTCCAGCCCTTCCCGCACCTCCGGGTGACGGTCCACAAAGAAAAAGAGCCAGCTCAGCAACACGGAAGTGGTTTCGTGGCCGGCCACCATCAGCGTCAGCACCTCGTCGCGCAACTGACGATTGCTCATCCCTTCGCCCGTATCCTCGTCCCGCGCCTCCATCAGCATCCCCAACAGGTCGGATTTCTGTTCCCCGCTGCGCCGCCGCTCGTCAATAATGGCGTAGACCACCTCTTCCAACAGGCGGGTGTTGCGCAACAATTCCCGTGTGCTGGGCCAGAAAGGGATACGCACAGTGTAGAGCGCAAAGGGTTGTGAGCTGAGTTCGGTGATGATCCGGTTGGCCCGGTCAAAGGCGTGGCCTACCTGGGCTGCCTGTCCGGTCAAATCGATGGAGAAAAGCGTCCTGCCTGCAATTTCCAGGGTCAGCGCCATCAACTCCTC
>CAMDEX010000325.1 GCA_945897075.1 Litorilinea aerophila | reverse complement strand
GAAGGTGTGGAGATGGTGATGCCGGGTGACGATGTGCAGATGAGTGTGGAGTTGATCGCGCCGGTTGCGTTGGAGAATGGTGGTCGTTTCGCCATCCGCGAGGGTGGCCGCACGGTGGCCGCTGGCGTCATCACCGAGATCACAAAGTAATGAACAACCTTCCGGAGGGTCATACGGCTTCCCGGAAGGTCTATATAGGCGAGTAGCTCAACTGGCAGAGCGGCGGTCTCCAAAACCGCAGGTCGCGGGTTCAAGTCCTGCCTCGCCTGCCACAACGGAATGACCACCGGCTGGTGTCGGTGGTCATTTTCCGCCAGGAATATGTGTCGAAGCACAGAGAAACGGCTGCCAGACCGGAAACGCCGGCGAAATGAGAGAATCCAGTGACCCGATCTACTTCTACCCCGAATAGCGAAAACGCCATTGTTCGGTATGTTCGAGAAACGCGCACAGAGCTTTCCAAAGTAACTTGGCCCACAAGGGAAGAGGGGACACGGCTGACGGTTGTCGTTTTGATTGTGACATTTGTTGCCTCTATCTTCTTGTTCTCATTTGACTCACTTTTCAGCTATCTCGTAACGCTCTTTCTCCAGATTTTCTAGGATCAGGGCAAAGATACAACGACAAGTATGAAATCAGTGACACTCGTCTGTTGTAATGGCTGAATCTGCGACGAAATGAGCACAGGAGGCAACAATGAGCAGACAATCCGAGATGGATGAACTGGAGTTCGGGAAGGACTTCCAGGACGGATCGAAAGCGAGCAGTGAGGAAGAGAGCGGTCCAAAGTCTGAATGGTTTGTAATCCATAGCTATTCGGGTATGGAAAACAAAGTTAAAAAGAATCTGGAACACCGGGCCGAATCAATGGGTATGACCGACCGCATTCTGCAGGTCGTTGTGCCGACAGAGACCGAAATTGAGATCAAAGACGGGGTACGCCGCGAAGTCGAGCGGCGCGTCTTTCCTGGTTACATCCTGATCGAAATGATTATGGATGAGGATAGCTGGTATGTGGTGCGCAATACACCGGGCGTCACCAGTTTTGTGGGGATGGGGAACAAGCCCAGCCCGCTCAGCGCTGAAGAAGTCGAGCGCATAATGAGCCGGATCGAATCGGATGAGCCGCGGGTAAAGGTCAGCTTTGCCGTGGGCGAACGGGTGCGCATCACCGAGGGGCCTTTCGCCGAATTTACCGGTATGGTAGATACTATTGACCCCGATAAGGGCAGAGCGCGGGTGATGGTGAGCTTTTTTAACCGGGAGACCCCGGTCGATGTGGATTTCCTTCAGTTGGAACGGGAAACGTAAGGAGCAGCAATCGTGGCTAAGAAAATCAAGGCAATTGTTAAGTTACAGCTTCCGGCAGGCAAGGCCAACCCGGCCCCCCCTGTGGGTACGGCGCTTGGCCCCCATGGCGTCAATATCATGGGTTTTTGTAAGGAATACAATGCACGAACCCTGGCCCAGCTCGGCCAGGTGATTCCTGTGGACATCACTATTTTCCAGGATGGGTCGTTCAATTTTGTCACAAAGACCCCCCCCGCTGGCGATCTGATCAAGAAGGCTGCCGGGGTTGGCAAGGGCAGCGCCGAACCGAACAAGACCAAAGTCGGCAAGATCACCCGCCAGCAGGTGCGCGAAATCGCAGAGATCAAATTGAAGGATTTGGGTGCGCTGCCCCTGGACAGCGCAATGCGTATGGTTGAAGGCACCGCCCGCAGTATGGGCGTAAATGTGGTTGATTAGGGGATTTCATTTCATCGTGGGAGGGGTACTCGCCCCGTTTGCACCACAAGGAGTCAAACATTATGGGACGTCATAGCAAGCGGTATACAGCCCTGCGCGGTGAGGTGGATCGCAACAAACTGCACTCCCCCGCCGAGGCCATTGCACTGGTCAAGAAGGGTGCCAATGCGAAATTTGATGAGACAATCGAAGTCCATCTCAACACGACAGTAGATCCCCGCCACGCCGATCAGCAGGTGCGCGGTGTGGTGACACTGCCCAACGGCACAGGCCGCGAGGTGCGTATTCTGGTTTTTGCCGGTCCGGATGGTCAAGCCTACGCCACCGAAGCTGGCGCGGATTATGTGGGCGGCGACGATCTGGCCAACAGAATTCAGGGCGGTTGGCTGGAGTTTGACGTTGTATTGGCGACACCGGATATGATGCGTATCGTGGGTCGTTTGGGCCGTGTGCTTGGCCCCCGGGGGTTGATGCCCAGCCCGAAGGCAGGCACGATTGTGCAGGCCGAAGATTTGGGTCGGGTGATTCGGGAGACCCGTCTGGGCCGTGTGGAGTTCCGTGTGGACAAGACCAGCAACATCCACGCGCCGCTGGGCAAGGGCAGCTTTAGCGAAGAGAAGCTGATGGGTAATTTTGCAGCCTTTATGGAAGCCGTGATTAATGCCAAGCCCGCGGCTGTCAAGGCTACCTATTTGCGCAAAGTGACGCTGACCAGCACAATGGGTCCTGGCATCAAGTTGGATGTGAACGCCGCATCGGCGCTCAAATTCGAGTAAGTATATTCAACCGAATAAACTACACTGTACTGTTAGTGCTGCAGACAGCAGGTACACTTTTTCCGGGTGTATAATGGCGAATGAATGCGCCGCCTGCCGAGGCCAGAACGTCACGGTGCTCTCTGGATAGCCAACCTGGCTGCCTTAGTTGCCCATTGCGCCTCTGTGTCTTCTGCACAGGGGCGTTTTGTTTGTCCCACCGTTGCGGGTTTTGGGTTCGGGCAGTGGGCTTTGCCCGTTGTTGAAAATCCTGTGGAAAGGAGGAAAGTCACTTGGCAATCAATCGTCAGAAGAAAGAAGAACTAATTGCTCTGTACAAGGAGCACATTGAAAAATCGTCGGCCCTCGTCTTCACCGATTACCGGGGAGTGCCCGTTGGCAAGATCAACAGTCTGCGTGATCGGATGCGCAGCCACGGTTCCGCCTATGTCGTTACCAAAAAGACACTGCTGAACCTGGCGCTGCAACAGACTGGGCGCACGTTGGATCTGAGCAATGTGATGGATGGCTCGACCGCCGTTGTATTCTTGGGTAGCGACATCGGTACAAGTGTGAAAGCACTGAAGGATTGGATCAAAGCCGAAGCCGATATAGTACGGATTACTGGCGCTGTGCTGGAAACCGACGTTCTCAACGCTGCCCAATCCGAGGCTTTGGCCGATCTGCCCACCCGGGATCAGATGCTCGCCAAGTTGTTGGCAACGATTATCGCGCCGGCAAGCCAGCTTGTGCGCACCATCAACGAGCCTGGCGCAAGTCTGGCACGGGTACTCAAAGCCCGCGCCGACAAGGAAGCTGCCTAATTTCTGTTGTCAGTTCTGGAATTGGCTGACGCCTATGTTTCGTGTGGATACAACGGCTATCTGTGGATAGCAGTGTTGGATGAGAAATCAGACTATACCTTTCTGGAGGAATTGAGCAATGGCAGATTTGAATGCGATTAAGGAACAACTGGACGGTCTGACCCTTTTGGAAGCCGCGCAATTGGTCAAGATGTTGGAAGCGGCCTGGGGTGTGAGTGCTGCTGCCCCCGTAGCTGTGGCCGGTGCCGCGGCGACCGCGGCCGTTGTGGAAGAGGTCGAAGAGCAGACCGAGTTTGACGTGATTCTGAAGACCATTGGCGAGAAGAAGATCAACGTCATTAAGGCTGTGCGTGCCGTGACCAGCCTGGGCCTGAAAGAGGCCAAGGAATTGGTGGAGAGCGCCCCGGCCACGGTTGTTACCGCCGTGACCAAAGAGGTCGCCGCTGATGTGAAGAAACAACTGGAAGCCGAAGGCGCGACCGCCGAGGTCAAGTAATTCGGGTCGCCGGAAAACAAAAGAGGGGGCGGGACAAACCAACAGGTTTGCCCTGCCCCCTCTTTTGTTGTGTACGGTTTTGTTTACGGGTGCAAGGGCAAACTTTCTAGCGCCTGCTGCGGCGATTTTTCGCCGGCGAGGATCTCCCGTTGGGCCTGTTGCATTGTGTGGGCCATTGCGTCAAAGGTTTGCAGACTGGGCAGGGCCACGCTGTGTAGAAGCAGCTCTTGCAGAAAGAGCGTATAGGGATCGTCTGTATCCCAATCGGCAAAGGCAGCCGGCTGTGTCGGCAGTTGTCGCGCCGACCAGCTCCATTCGCCCTGGATGTGGGGCGCAAACAGTTGTTGCAAAAGACGCACCGCCCTTTGTCGGCGTTCGGGTTCTTGGGTCACGATGACAAAGCTCCACGAAGTCACCAGCGACCGGGCTGCCCCATCCAGCGTTGGAAGCGGCGCAAAACTGATCGCCCCCGCTTCGTTCTGCTGGTTGTAGTAGAGCGCAGAGGGAACCACCGCCATCTCCGCATTTCCATTGACAAAAAATGTCCACACCGCCTGTGGGCTGGAGAGGGTCAAGGCGCTGTCCGGGATCAACCCCAGTTCCCGGCCCTGGCCCAGGAACTCAAAAGCAGACTTCAATATCCCTGGATCGGCCACGCCTCCCTCGTCATCCACTTTCCCACCTCCAATCAAATAGAGCGTCCACACAAAGTTGACGGAATAGTCATCGCCAGCGCTGCCTGCAAACAGAAGCCGCTTGTCTTGGGCAAGAAAAGCGTCCCACGTGACGGGCGGGGATGGCAGCCGGTCGGTCTGGTAGACCAGATGATCCAGATTCGCCACGTAGGGCAGACCGTAGAGACTTCCGTCTACCTGGGCGGTTTGCAGAATTTGGGCAGGGATCCCGCTGAAGGGCGCGGACTCTTCCTGGGCAAGAGGAAGCAGCAAGCCGGCGTCTACCACCCGGGGCAGATCAAAGCTGTTGAGCAGGACAATATCCGGCAGGAGTTTGGAGGCGGCCTGGCTGGTTGTCAACAGATAGGGGAGCAGCCCGGCCGGCCCGCGTTCCGCCTTGGCAACCAGCGTGACCGCTGTGCCGCTGGCGGCCGGGGAAAACTCTGCCAGGGCCGCGGCCAACACCGCGTCTGCGCGGCTGGCGCTGTTGATGGAGAAGAAGGGCGGAACCCACAAAACGAGACCGTCCAGGCTGTCGGGTGGCTGTTTGGGCGCGCTTTGATCGCCCGCAAGCGGCGGGCCGCTGGATGAAATTCCAGCGGGTAGCGTCTGTTCTGGGGTGGCGGCGGGCGCGCGATTGTCGCGGCAGCCAGCGATCAGCAGCAGAATCAACAACGCCAAAATCATTGATGATACCTTACCGTAAAAATTCTTATTTTGCCTACAAGAATTCTCACCACAAAGACACAAAGTCACAAAGAAGAGAGACGAAGATGAATTTGCTTTTCTTCGTGTCTTTGTGTCTTTGTGGTTTTTTGTTTTGTTTTGGCTTGCCCAGCTTTGGGTGTGCGGATCTGTCGTCATTTGGATGCGTCTCTCGGCTCATTCGGGTACGGGGAGATTATAGCACAGGAGGTGGTTCGCAGCGGCTCTCCCCTTCTCGGTTGGTGAGGCTTCGTCTTCTGTGGTACAATGGCTTTCCATCTATAGTTTTACAGATACTCATTTGTAGGGGCGCTTGCTTGCTGCGCCCGGCACGCAGAGGGCGCA
>CAMDEX010000324.1 GCA_945897075.1 Litorilinea aerophila | reverse complement strand
CGCCCCTACGGTATTCACAAATTCGTTAAGGTAAGGATGATTTCTGATGACTCAACTCTTTTCACGCCAAAATCTGATTTATCTCGCCATTCTGGTTGTCACTGCTGTGGCAACAGCCGTCGTGGCTGGGCTGCTGATGAACATTTCTCAGCACAAGGCCGAAAGACAGGAATACCCCCTGAAAGTTGTCGAAATCGGCGAGAAGGAGCTGGACCCCGCGGTCTGGGGCCAGAACTTCCCCCACCAGTACGACTCTTTTGTCAAGACCAAAGAGGATTACGGCGAGACTCCCTACGGCGGCTCGACCGTCTATAGCAAGCTGGAACGCTACCCGGCTATGAAACGCATCTGGGCAGGCTATGCCTTCAGTATCGATCACAACGAGGAACGCGGCCATGCCTACGCGCTGACCGATCAGATCGAAACCGAGCGGATGCAGATAGTCAAGCAGCCCGCCGCGTGCGCTAACTGTCATGCAGCCGAGTCACCCCAACTCATCGAAGCGATGGGCTGGGAGAATTTCAACAAGACGCCCTACAGCGAGCTGGCTGATCAGCTGCACCTCGGCTCCTCCTGCGCTGACTGCCACGACCCGGACACAATGGCCCTGCGCATCACCCGCCCCGGCTTTGCCAACGCAATGGCGGCGCGGGGCATCGATCTGAGTGGGGCTACCCGCCAGGAGATGCGTTCCTATGTCTGCGCCCAGTGCCATGTGGAGTACTATTTCAAAGGCGAAGACAAAGTTCTCACCTTCCCGTGGAGCGAGGGGCTGACCATTGACAACATCAGCAGCTACTACGAGCAGGCCGGTTTCAAGGATTGGGCGCACAAAGAGACGGGCGCGCCGATGATCAAAATCCAGCACCCGGAATTTGAGATGTGGAGTACGGGCATCCACGGGCGATCCGGTGTGGCCTGCGCCGACTGTCATATGCCCTACACCCGCCAGGGCAGTGTGAAGGTCTCGGATCACTGGCTGCGTAGCCCACTGGTCAACCTCTCCCAAGCCTGCCAGAATTGTCATAACATCTCCGAACAGGAGTTGCGGGATCGGGTACTCACCATCCAGAGCAAGACCGCCGAACTCCTGCGCCGGTCAGAAGAGGCGCTGGTGGATGCCATTGACGCGATTGTGGCCGCGCGGGAAGCTGGCGCGACGGACGAACAATTGGCCGAAGCCCTGAAACTGCACCGGGAATCCAGCCTGCGCTGGGACTTCGTATCGTCTGAGAACAGCACTGGCTTCCATAGCCCCCAAGAGGCTGCCCGTGTCCTGGCAACCGCCATTGACATGGCCCGCCAGGCCCAGATGCTTGCCCAGCAGTGGAACGCCACCGTGCAACAATAATCCACCACAAAGACACGAAGAAGAGAGGGCGGCTGTTTAGCCGGTCGGCGACCGGCTAAACGGTCGCCCTCTTTTGCGTAGTCAAGCGGTTGACTGGTGTCGGTCGGCTATCCCCTATTGTCGGCCACCCGCTGAATCGCGGGTGTGATTGGGATCACAGGGAGGGATGACACGGATCACAGGGGATGACGTCAATGGTTGGTTTGCATTTGAGAAGAACACGGATTACGGAATTTACGGATTATTGACTCTATCTATGTTCGCAAAAACAATCCGTAAATTCTGTAATCCGTGTTCTATTTACGGTGCCGCCGGTTTCTCTTGTCCCGGTATCGGCGTCCCCGGACCCACCAGAAAGACGGCGCTCCAGGGCTGGTAGAGCGAAACGATCTTGTCCACCCGGCTTGCGCCGTTTTCCACAATCGTGCGCTCGACAGTCACAGTCAACCCCTTCTTGGCCGTTTCCACCTGTTTGATCTGGCCGAGCGTGAGACTCTCGTCCACCTGGTAGACCGGCTCGCCCGCCTCCACCACATCGCTGATGACCGGTGCGCCGACCGTCACCTGGCGGTCGGGCTTTGTGCCGTAATAGAGAAAGCTGATCGTCCCGTTAATGCTGTCCACCACTGGCTGGACAAGCAGAAAGGCGCTGGTGTCGTTGCGGAATTTGAGATCAACAGAGGGCGTGTAGATGGTGGCGTCCATCCCCGGCTCGCCATACCAGCTAACCACATAGCCGTGGTTGTAGCGTTCCACAATCGGGAAGCCGCCCAGAAAAGCCGCACGGAAGGCAGTCGTACTCACCTGACAGACGCCACCACCCACACCCACAGCCGTGCGGTCGCCCCAGATGATCAGCGAATCCTCAAAACCGTTGGCCGCGCTCACATCCTGCACAATCGAGTTGAAGCTGAAAATGGCGTTGGGTGGAATGACAATCCCTTCAAACTTTTCCGCCGCCACTTCGATATTGCGGATACGATCCCGGCTGCTTCCAGCAAAATAGGTGGTGCCGTTGGCGACCAGTTCCCGGATGCCCATCTCATCCATGCGGTTGGAATCCACTGTGGGCGCAACCAGTTCCATGGCGAGTTGGGCCTGGCTCTGGCCGCTGGTCAGCGCGTTCTGGAGCGCGGTGATTGTCGCCTCCACGTTTAACTGCCGACCGGCAATGCTGGGCTGGATCACCACTGGTCGGCCCGTGTTGTCATCAAACCGCAGGCGCGCGTCCTGGGCTGGGATGTAAATCTGCGCGGCCCAGCGCTCCGCCAACTCGCGCAGCGCGGCTTCGTTGACCCGTCCGCCCGTGCCATTGGGCAAGAGACGCTGCTGGGTGGACGGGTCCAGGGCAAAGACCAGACCGGAGGCTTCATCACGCACAACGAAAGGGAGGGCCGGGGCGCTGACAGTCCCGTTTTCAGCCAAGTTGTTCTGCGTATCGGGCGGGGCGACGGTGAAGGTTTGCAGGGGTAGGCTGCGTCTGTCCCCGGTCTGTAAGCGGGCCAGGAGCAGACGTGTACTGGCGTCCACATCCACATCCACGCCGGGTGTCGAGGGCAAAGTCAGATCGCCAATCGTCACCTCAGCCCGGCCCGGACGCCGCACATCCGCGGCGATCTGGCTGAGCGCATAGCGGAGCGATCCCTCGTCAAATGTCAGCGCGGGTTCTACCGTCTGCTGGCCCAGCAGCGCGCTCCATTGCGCGCTCAACTGCGCGCCCAGCGTGCCCTGCCGCCCGATCAGATAAGCGGTGTTGACCGCGGCCAGCAGTTCCGGCTGCGCGTGCAGTTGGCTGCTGCTCAGTGTCCAGGCGCGATCTTCAAATGCAATCTGCAAGGGGGCAACTGGATAGGCGCGCAGTGCGCGGCTCAGGTGCAGGAGCGCGGCAGCGCGGGTCATCCCCCCGACAGGCACGCCCGCCACCTGCACACCGGTGAAGATGCGATCCGTGTGCCAGAATTGCCAGCCCGCAAAAGCTGCCAGCAAAGAGAGCACGGCCACCACAAACCAGATGGCGATGAAGTCCGCGGCGGAGCGCTGGAAAGTGGCGCGTGGGCGGTAGGTGGGCAGGGTGGTTTGCATAGGAGTATCAGGCAGTCGCCAACTCAAAGACATCCAAAGTCACAGAACGGACTGGTGATGGCGGGTTGTGGAGCAGTGAAAGCACACGTTCTGTCGTGTCGGCGTCAAAGAGCAATTCACCGCATTGCAGGCAGCGTTTCGCTGGGATATTCTCGACAAGCGCGTACCTTCGGGCGATTTTGAACACCTCTTCCACATACACATTTTCCGAGCGGTTTGAACCGCATACGTGGCACACATCTTTCGTCGAAGCGGATTTTTGCATTGTGTGTACTGAAGCGTAAGCTCTTGTCGGTTGCTGGGAACGAACAAAAACCTGTTCGGGAACTTCCACGAGTTCATCTTCAAAATCGGTGACGTCGTGGCTGTCCCAAAACGCGGCCAATTCTGCGATAGAGTCGGTTTGCGGTATTCGAGGCATCGTCCGGCCCGTTGAGGTTCAATTGTTGGCTTCTTTATCGCGCCAACTGAGGAACAGTATACAAGAAGGGGATGGCTGCGTCCAGTAAGATCAACAACACAAAAGGCAGGGCATAGAGAAACGGCCGCAGTCGCACCGCGCCAGGTATGTGCTCCAACAGACCGTTGACCAGCAGCAGACCCGTCGCCCCGGCCAGAAAGAGCACTGTCCATTTGTCCAACGCCCCCGCGGCCAGACCGGTTCCCGCCAGGATCACAGCCCAGAGGAGGAGTAGCCCGGCGCTGGCGAAGCTGACCCGCGGGCGCAGTGCTTCGCGCCAGCCCAGGGCGACGAGCAGACCGAAGGCAAAGAGGGCGGGGAAGAGATAGCGGCCCTGGTGCTGGACAAAGCCCAGGTTGTACCAGACGTAGGAGGCGGCCACCCCGGCCAGCAGGAGCAGAGCCACGAACAACCCCCAGCGCCGAGATTCAGCCAGTTGGCTCTTTCCCCGCACAAGCCGCAGCAGACCAGCCACCAATCCCACTGCCACAACTCCGCTGAAAATCAGCAGCAGTGTATAGACCCGTTCATCCATAAAGACGCCCAGCCAGCCGTAGACGCCCCAGAAGCTCTTGAAGGTAAAGTTCCAGGCCCGTTCCCAATAGGCCGCCCAGCCGTTGGCTGCGATCCAGGCGGCGGTCGTCGGTTGGCCGGTCACCACCCGGTCGTGCCAGGCTAGACCGAGAAAGTCCAGCCCGCCGTAGGTGGAAATGTTGCGCAGCCAGAGGGGAAGGGCGAGGAGAAGGGAGGACAAGAGGACGGGAAGAAGGGAGGAGAGGAAATTGTGAATGGTGAATTGTGAATGGTGAATTGTGAATGAACGGGTCGCGATGACAAGGGCAATTGTGATGAGGGCGACGGGAAGAAGGATGTAGGCGGTGGCTTTGGTGAGGAAGGCGAGGCCGATGAGAAGGCCGAGAAAGAGCAAATGGGGAATGGGGAATGGGGAATGGGGAATGGGGAATGCCGTCCGCCGTCTGCCGTCCGCCGTCCGCCGTCGGTCGTCCGCTGTCCAACGCAGGAGGAGCAGGAGCGCGCCGGCGATGAGCAACTCGGTCAGGGCGTCGTTGTTAACGGAGGCCAGGATGGCGATGCGCATGGGCAGGAAAGCGACGAAGGCGGTGGCGGCCAGGACGAGCGTTGGCTTCTCCGGGAAGACGATCTGGAAGCAGAGAGAAAGCAGCCAGATCGTCCCAGCGCCCAGCAGCGCGCTGAAGAGGCGCAGCGCCAGCAGACTACCGCCACCCAGCCAGTAGAGCGGGGCGGCCAGAATATAGTAGAGGGGTGGCTGGTGAAATTCGTAGCGGACGGGCGCTATCGACAGTTCGGGTGGAAATTTTTCGTCCTTTAGCCGCTGCAAATAGGCTTCGTCGTAATCGCCCATCTGCAACACAGGCAGGCGGCCTTGCGTTGCCACAAAAGCGATGTAGTTGTAGTGGGCCGGTTCATCCGGGTTCTGCCAGGGCGGGGTGGTGGTGGCGAAGAGGGCGGCGAGGAGGAGATAGACGAACAAAATTGCGTATTGCGTATTGCGTATTGCGTAGGTGGGGGGCATTGGAGGGGCTTTGGGATGAAGAAACGTGAGGCGTGAAACGTGAGATCAAGTCGTGTGATCTCACGTTTCACGTTTCACAACGTACCGATCAACAAAATTAAGCGGACCAATCGTCACTACTTACTCCGTACCACAAAAAGATCGACGTCATAAGCGTTAGTTGTTCGGCCAGACCCGTGAAACGTGAAA
>CAMDEX010000323.1 GCA_945897075.1 Litorilinea aerophila | reverse complement strand
AATCCGGGTGTCAACAAGACTGGTGTCATCATTCCCGACCCGATGGTCGATTGGCAACTGATCGACGAAGAAGAGTACGCACCGATGGTCGAAGGTGCCGAATTGTTGCGCAGTTGGTGGGAACAAGGCTATATCAACAAGACCGACGTACCCTTCTCCGGCCAGAGCCAGAATTCGCAGGTCGATTATGTCTACCCCGGCAGGGCCACGGCTTGCGTGGAAAACGAGCCGGAATACAAACAGATCGACCAGACCAAGCAGATGAAATCCACCAATCCAGACGCTGTATTGGCCGGTGTGGACCTGACTGGTATGCGTGCAGGCAATTTCAAGGGGCGCGGCTCACTCAAGCAGTGGAACTTTATCGTTTTCAACGTGAATGCGCCGGCTGCCCAGCAGCAGGCGGGCATCGAGTACTACAATTGGTTGACCGGCAGCCAGGACAATATGGATTTGTGGCTGATGGGCATTGATGGTGTCAACTACAAAAAAGAAGACAATCTGAAGTTCTCTGAGATCGCCGGCACGGACGCCGCGCGCAACTACCGCCGTCAGTGGTATGTTTCCGGCGTCTCCGGTCGCTATCAGCGCCAACCGGTAGATCTGCCCAAGGATGCAGAGGATGCGCTGGCATTCTTCACCACCGAGTCGAATTGGGATTTCAACCCATACGAAAGTTTTGAGGCTGACACCAAAGTACTTGAACTTGATGCAGCCAAACTGAACGGTGTCTATGATGAAGCCACACATGGCTTCAACTCTGGTCAGGAAGCGACCGCGGATGCGATCGCGAAGATGAAGCAGATGTTGGATGGTGCTGGCCGTCAGGAGTATAAGGCGAAGTTGCAGAAGCAAGTGGATGATTATATCGCCGCCCACAAGGCATAACAAACAAAATAGCTGGCTTGGAGAAAGGTTCTGTTCTCTAAGCCAGCTATTTTTTTATTGGGTTTCAAGTATTTGTATGGCTATGATCGCGTCGAAAATCCAGGCTATGTCATATCCAATTCGATCAATTCGCCGGTCACATTGAACAACACCCGTTCACAGATGTTGACCGTGCGATCCCCGGCCCGCTCCAGATTGTGCGCGGCCCAGAGCAGGTAGTTGGCGCGGTCAAAAAGCAGCGGCTTCTCCATCAAAAAGCCGATGATCTCCCGGTAGACTTTGTTATAGAGATCGTCCACTTTGTCGTCTTCGGCGGCGATGGCGCGCGCCGCGTCCGCGTCCTGGCGGATAAAGGCGTCCAGGGCGCGTTCCAACATCCCCAACACCTGCTCGCACATCAGCGGAATGTCCACCAGCGGTTTCATCAACGGCTCCGGGCCGAGGAGCAGAATGATTTTGCCGATGCCTTTGGCATAATCGCCCATGCGCTCCAATTCGGTGGTGATCTCCAAGATAGAGGCCAGCAGACGCAGATCACGGGCCATGGGCTGCTGGGTTGCCATCACACGCAGGCAATCCCCTTCGATCGCGTAGCGTTTGCGATTGATCTCTGTGTCGCCGTGGATCAGCGCTTGGGCTGCGACGGCGTCCCGATCGCGCAGGGCAATCACCGATTCGCGCAGGGCCTGGCTTACCATACTGCCCAAAGCCAGAATTTGATCTTGCAGCAATTCGAGTTCACGAGTAAACAGAACGCGAGGCATAGAATTCTCCCCTGATAGGTGGTTCAATGGCTCAAGCGATGTGGGCAAGAGCCAGCGCGGATGGCTGCCAATTGCGTAAGAAAGGTAGGATGGCCTGGGCAACCTGATCGCGCACGGCGCGGAAGACGGCCATCCGTTCGTCTTCACTGCCCAGGGCTTCAGCCGGGTCGGCAAAGGGGATGTGGGCCTTTTCGCCCTCGCCCAGCCAGACCGGGCAGGCGCGCGCCGCGTTGTCACAGACAGTAATCACCAGGTCTGGGCTGAGGTTGCGGTAGACCTCCACCGATTCCGAGCGGTGGCGGCTGATGTCAATGCCGATCTCCGCCATGGCCCCAATCGCCAGGGGGTGTACACGGCCCGACGGCACGGAACCGGCAGAAAAGGCTTCCCACGCGGGGGAAAGGTGGTGGTTGATCAGCCCTTCGGCCATCTGGCTACGGCAGGAATTGCCTGTACAAAGAATCAAAACACGTAATTTGCCCATTTTCTGTGTCCACATAACCTGGAAGTGACAGTAACCACGAAGACACAAAGCCACAAAGAAAAAGCAAAAGTCAGTCGGTCTTTCTTCGTGCCTTTGTGTCTTCGTGGTGAAATTTCCTATCCAAAGCGCCCGGTGATGTAATCTTCCGTGCGCTGGTCGCTGGGGTTGGTGAAAATCTGATCCGTTGCCCCAAATTCCACCATATGGCCTGTGCGCTTCTCGTCCACACTGAAAAAGGCCGTGAAATCGGAGACGCGCGCCGCCTGCTGCATATTGTGTGTCACCACAATAATTGTATACTCCTTCGCCAATTCCTGCATCAGGTCTTCGATGCGCAGGGTGGCGATGGGGTCCAAAGCCGAGGCTGGCTCGTCCATTAGAATAATTTCGGGCTGGATGGCGATGGCCCGCGCAATGCACAGCCGCTGCTGCTGGCCGCCGGACAATCCCAGCGCGCTCTGGTGCAATTTGTCCTTTACTTCGTCCCACAGGGCCGCGCTGCGCAAAGAACGTTCGACCAATTCATCCATCTGCCCTTTGAAGCCGTTGATGCGTGCGCCCCAGGCCACATTGTCGTAGATTGATTTGGGGAAGGGATTGGCTTTTTGGAAGACCATCCCAATCCGCCGCCGCACCTCTACCGAGTCCACATAGGGTGCATAGATATTCTCGCCCTGAAAGAGTACCTCCCCCTCGATGCGGGCGCTGGGGATCAGATCGTTCATCCGGTTGAAACAGCGCAGGACTGTGCTTTTGCCGCAGCCAGAAGGACCGATCATCGCTGTAATTTTGCGGCGGGCGACTTTCAGGTCTACCCCGCGCACGGCCAGAAAAGAGTTGTAATAGACATCCAGCCCCCGAGTCTCAATCGCATACTGCCCGCCGTTGGCTTGGGGCGTAGCGGATTCTTTTCTGCGGGCTGTGGGCCGTTCAAGTGTAATTGTCATGAAATCGATCTCCTTCTGAACATCAAACCGGGAAAAACCTTATGCAAAAACAAAAAAATCTGTATACACGGATTGGAGAGAACACGGATTTTTTCTGCGTAAATCTGTGTTTTCCTAAATCCGTGTATACATCACCATCACATACCTGCGCGGGCTATGCTGAAGCGGTTGCGCAGCAGCACAGCAGAGGCATTCAGTGTCAATAAGAGGGCGAGCAGCACCAGAATAGCGGCTGCCGCCAGATTGCGAAACTCGTCCTGGGGGCGGGATGTCCACTGGTAAATCTGGATGGGCAGGACAGTGAATTTGGAAAACGGTCCGCTCGGGTCCACGGCAATGAAGGTGGAAGCACCGATCACAACCAGCGGCGCAGTCTCGCCAATCGCCCGCGAGATAGAAAGAATCGTGCCGGTCATAATGCCGGGCATGGCGCTGGGCAGCACGTGATGCCAGATGACCTGCCACTGGGTCGCGCCCAAACCGTAGCCAGCCTGACGCAAAGTGCTGGGTACAGAACGGATGGCCTCCTGCGCGTTGATGATAATCAGGGGCAGAATCAGCAACGCCAGTGCCCAAGCTGCCGAAAGAATCGTCCGCCCATTGGCGGTGGCCGGGTCTGTGACCCCTAAGAACGCGCCGCTGGTCATCGGCTCCATCACACGCACAAAAATCGCCAGCCCCAACATCCCGTAGATGATAGAGGGCACCCCGGCCAGATTGTTGATATTCGTCTGAATCAGCCGGTTGATCCGATTGGCCTCGGCGTACTCTTCCAGATAGATGGCCCCACCCACACCGATGGGGAAGGCAAAGAGAATCGTGATGAGAATCACCCACAGGGAGCCGAAGAGGGCAGTGCGTACGCCGGCCTGGATGGGCACGCTGGATTGGGAATTTGTCACAAAATTTGGATTTACCCAACTGCGGAATTGCAGCACAGCGTTGGGATGCTTCTCCGCCATCTCCTGCTCGATCAGGTCGCGCTGAAAGAGCGAAGTTTGCAGCGGCCAGGTCGCTACAATGCTCGGCTTGACTACCCGTTCCAGCACCAGTTCGTAGACACTTTCCTGCGTCCGCTCGGCAAAAGGCTGGTCGTCTTCCAGACGGCGCAGCAGCCCCGCCGAGACATGCGCCTCCAAAATCCCCTGCAACTGCTCTTTGGACAGATCCTCCAGCGGAACGCCGGCAATTGCCAGCTCCGCCGGGTTTACTTCGTTTTCCATCGCCACCAGCCCAAAGGATTCCGTGATGACGTTGTAGAGCAGGGCTGTAAGAGCCAAAATACCGACAAGTGTCGAAAGTTGAAAAATGATAGCCCAGATGCGCCCCTGGCGTTGGCGGCGGTTGACCAGACGCGCGTACTCTTCATCTTTGGGCATTCCGGTGGGCATAGGCTGCTGATTTGGCGTATTGCTGCTCATTCGTATTCCTCCCGGAAGCGGCGCACAAGCCATTCGCTGACGACATTCAGAAGCAGCGTCATCACAAAAAGCAGCAGACCGATGGCGAAGATGCTGTTGTAGTCAATGGAATCGTAGCTCAAATCGCCGCCGCTGATACGGACAATGTGACCGGTCATCGTTTCGGCGGCATTAAAGGGGTTGAAGGTAAAGTTGGGACCAGCGCCCGCCGCAATCGCCACCACCATTGTTTCGCCCACGGCACGGGAGATGGCGACGATAAAAGCGGCAGTGACGCCGGAGAGCGCAGCGGGCAACACCACGCGCAGCGCAGTCTCCAGCTTTGTCGCGCCCAGCCCATAGGCCGCCTGGCGCAGGGAATCGGGCACAGCCCGCAGCGCGTCCTCGGCCATAGAACTGACGAGTGGGATGATCAGAATGCCGATGACAATCCCTGCCGAGGCTGTGTTGTAGATTTGGACCACATCGGGGCCAAAAATCGAACGCAATAGAGGCGTCATAAAGGTAAGGGCAAAGTAGCCGTAAACGACTGTGGGCACACCGACCAGAATCTCCATCAGTGGTTTCAGCACCGAACGGGCTTTGTCCGAGGCATATTCGCTCAGATAGATAGCCACGGCCAGACCCAAAGGCAGGGCAACCAGCATAGCAATCGAACTGGTGATGAGGGTAGCCGTCACCAGCGGCCAGATGCCAAAGCGCCCAATGGCCGGCTGCCAGGTGGTGCCCCCGAAGAACTCGGAAAGGTTTACTTCTGGGGTGGCAAAGAAGAGCAGGGATTCTCGCCCCAACACAAAGACAATCCCAATCGTCGTCAGAATTGAGACCGCGCCGCACACAAACAGAAAGCCCTGAATCGCGGTTTCTCCCCAACGGGTACGATGACGCAGTGGACTGGGCGGGCCACCGCTTGCCACCCGTACGCGCGGCAACTCCAATGCTTCACTTTTCACAACTGCCTCCGTCTGCTTGCTCCGTCTGGTCATACGGCTTCTCGATTTCTTCAGAATAGGCGACATGCCCGGCGGACACCGGTAACGACGAAAAGCGGACGCCGTCCTTTGTAACCCGCACTGACCGTGCGGGCTGCCGCAAGCTATAGTCTTTCAGATAATCATTTGTAGGGGCGCTTGCTTGCTGCGCCCAGCATACAGGAGACGGGC
>CAMDEX010000322.1 GCA_945897075.1 Litorilinea aerophila | reverse complement strand
CCCCTGCCCCTACGCGATGTAACGATTTCCTGTTTGCAGATAGACATTTTTTGCATTACAATCCACTAAGCAGCGGCAATCCGTAAATTCCGCAATCCGTGTTCTAATTCCACAGGGCAGGAGGCTCGTTTGATGGCCCAGCCAACCCTCTACACCGTCGGCCACAGCACCCACCCCATCGAAGAATTTGTGGCCCTGCTCCAAAAACACGGCGTCACCTGTCTGGCCGATGTGCGCAGCCAGCCCTACAGCCGTTGGAATCCCCACTTCAACCGGGAACAATTGGCGCGCGCCCTGGCCCTGGCCGGCATCGTCTATCAATTCCTGGGCGACACGCTGGGCGGGCGACCCGATCAGGCCGATCTCTACGATCCGGGCAGCGAACGCCCCAACTACAGCCGCCAGCGGGAGACACCCCTCTACCGCCAGGGGCTGTCCGCGCTGGAAGCGTTGGCCCACGCCCAGCCTACGGCGATGATGTGCAGCGAAGGCGACCCGGACGAGTGTCACCGCACGCTGCTCATCGTGCCCAGCCTGCTCGACGCCAACTACGACGTGCAGCACATCCTCCCCGACGGCAACTTGCGACCGGCGGAAGAAGCGGTGGAGCAGTTGGGGTTTGGCTTTTAATCTGGAAATAGAACGCGGACGACGCGGAAAGGGCGGATCAGCGCGGATAAAATCTGCGCAATCTGCGTCCTCTGTAAAATTTGCGTTCCCATAATTTGCGGATTTGTTGGAGGCGTTCTTGGCTATTTAC
Source organism: Litorilinea aerophila (assembly GCA_945897075.1). Taxonomy (GTDB): domain Bacteria; phylum Chloroflexota; class Anaerolineae; order Caldilineales; family Caldilineaceae; genus JACQGT01. The sequence continues at coordinate 4,908 of CAMDEX010000322.1, read as the reverse complement.
ACAATCGGCTTCACCAAAAAATCCTTACGCCAGTTTATCGAACTGCTCCAGAGTGCGGGCGTGGACGCGATTATAGACAGCCGTCTGCGCAACAGCGGCCAACTGGCGGGCTATGCCAAAAAGGACGATCTGGCCTTTGTCCTGGAACTGGTGGGCATCGCCTACGAGCATCACCCGGAGCTGGCCCCAACGGACGAAATTCTGGATACCTATCGCCAGGACAAAGACTGGGCGCGTTACGTGCTACACTTCCGCCCCCTCATCGCCGAGCGGGCCATCGAAACCGTCGCCGCCGACGTGCTGGGCCGTTACCGCAACCCCTGCCTGCTCTGCAGCGAAGCCACGCCGGAGCAGTGTCACCGCCGCCTGGTAGCCGAGTATTGGCAGAAGCAGACGCCGGGGCTGGAGGTTGTACACCTGTAAAGCGGAGATTAGGAGATTGGGAGATTAGAGAGTGAGCGCCCAGTCCCCAATCTCCCAATCCCCAATCCCCAATCCCCATCCTATGCGCGAACTTCTTATCCTTGCCATGACCCGTATGAAGAGCGGCATCTGCACCGCCGGGATCAGCGCACAGACGCACCCGGAGAGTGTCCACGCCTGGGTGCGCCCGGTCAAGGAGTTCAGCACACTGCTGCTGGGCGATATGACGACGGCGGGCGGCCAGGTGGTGCGCGTCAACGATGTGGTCAGTTTGAATCTTCTGCACCCCCGCGTCGACCCGGTACACGCCGAGGATTGGGTGACCGATTTCGTCAAGCAGCCGCCGCGCATCCTGCGCCGCCTGGATGGGCAGAAGCGGGCTGATTTCCTTGCCCAGCATATTGACCGCAACCCGGCGCGGGTGTTGGTGGAACACAGCCGCTCCCTCTGCCTCGTCCAGCCGATGGATTTCTGGTGCGACTTCTTCTGGGATCACTACTCGGACAAATACCGGGCGCGCATCGGCTACCATTTGGACGCCCGCTTTGGACAGGCAGCCGACGCGCCGACCGGTCTGAGCGTGACCGATCTGGCTTGGCGCGCCCTGGGCCGGGAGTGGTTGACAGCCGATCTGCCCCAGCCGGCCCGACCGATACAGACGTTGCGCCTGAACAGAGCCGAAATCCTGGAACGCCTGGGCGCAGAGACGCTCTACCTGAGCATCGGCCTTTCCCGGTTGTACAGCGGCGGCTACCCCGCGCTGGTCGTCGGCGTGCATCCCGTGCCGGATTACAGCGTGGAGATTGATTACCAAAACCTGTAGGTCGGACTGGCAGTCCGACCTACAAATACCCAATACCCCAATACCCTTATGCCCCTCCTCACCGATCTCAAACTCAGCCCGTCCGCCATCACCGGCCTGCCCGCGGCCGTGCGCAACAAACTGCTTTATTTCCTGCTGCGTTGGGAAGCCTACGCCGACGCCCTGGCCTGCCTGGAACGTCTGCCCGTGGAAGCGCTGGTCTCCTTTCAGGATATGCAGGCCGATGCGCTGGACGGGTTGGGCCGCTCTGCCGAAGCTGTGGCGGTGATGGAAAACCGGCTGGAACAGCGGGTGGCGGTGGCAGCCCGCCAGCAGCTAATCCGCTGTCTGCTCCACGCCGGCGAGACAGAGCGGGCGCGGGCCGAGGCCGAAGCGCTGGTCAAGAGCAGCGAATCCACGCCCTATCTGTGGAGTCTATTGGGGGATGTGCTGCTGGCAGCGGGTGATCTGGCCGCGGCCGAAGCCGCCTATCTGCGCCACCGCAGCCTCGCTCCCTCCAGCAGCATCGCCCTGCTCGGTCTGGCCCGCCTCTACCAGCAGCGCGGCGAAGGCGTCACGTCGGCAGCTTTCGCTGTCCAGGCCTATACTGTGCAGGAGGGGGAGCGCGCCCATTCTGTCCAGTTTCTGCGCCAATTGCGCAACTTCTTTGCCGTCAGCTGCGACGAGAGCCGCCGCACCGAAGCCGACACAGAGCTGGCCCGCCGCTTGCGGGAAGAGACACAGGCCCTGGCCCTGGAGTTGGACGGCAGCGCGCCCGCGCGCCGGATAACGGAAGATATCCCAGCCAGCCAGCCCACCCCGCCGCCCCTGCCCGATCTGGCCGCGGTGCCCGTCAGCGAAAAGGAACGGGCCGAGTTGGAAGCCGGGGTGCAGCGGCTCTTTGGCTTCACCTCCCTGCTCCACGCCCAGACGGAAATTATGGCCTGCGCCCGCCGCGGCGAAAATGTGCTGGCGATCCTGCCCACCGGCGCGGGCAAATCGCTCTGCTACCAGTTGCCCGCCTTTCTGGACGGCGGCGTGACCCTCGTCATCTCCCCCCTCATCGCGCTGATGAAGGATCAGGTGGACGGTCTGCCCGCCGCGTTGCAGGCCCAGACCGTCGCCATCAACAGCAGTCTGGACGGCGCGGAGCTGGCCGCGGCCATCCGCGATGTGGCTGGCGGACGCTACCGGCTGGTCTACGCCGCGCCGGAACGTCTGCGCCAGCGCCCCTTTCTGCACGCTATGCGCCAGGCCGGGCTGGCCCGGCTGGTGATTGACGAGGCCCACTGCGTCTCGGTCTGGGGGCACGACTTCCGCCCAGACTATCTGCATATCGCCCAGGCTCGGCGGGATTTGGGCAACCCGACTGTGCTGGCCCTGACCGCCACCGCGCCCGTGCGTGTGCGCGAGGACATCGAACGCCAGTTGTTCGGTCTGGGCGAAGGCAGCGAGCAGCTACGGGTGATCGCTACCGACACCTTCCGCCCCAACCTGCGTTTTCTGGCCTATCCCTGCCGCAGCGAGGACGAAAAGTTGGGCCATCTTCTCGAACTCTGCGCTGGGCTGGAGGGCAGCGGGATTGTCTACGCCCGCACGCGTGCCCGCTGCGAAGAGGTGGCCGCGCTTCTGCGCCAGCACGGGGTGGAGGCCGATCACTACCACGCCGGCATCCTCAACCGCAGCCAGGTTCAGGATCGTTTTATGCAGGGCGAGATTCGGGTGATTGTGGCGACGATTGCCTTTGGGATGGGCGTGGACAAATCCGACATCCGTTTTATCGTCCATTACGGCCTGGCCGATTCGGTGGAAGCCTATTATCAAGAGGCAGGCCGGGCCGGGCGCGACGGCCAACCCGCCCACTGCATCCTCCTGCACAGTTCGTCGGATATGTCCACCCTCACCCGCCACGCCAACCAGAGCCGCACCTCCATCGAGTTTCTGCGTACACTCTACGGGCTGGTCAAACGGCGGGCCGCGGGTACACGCTTTGCCCTGCTGCCCACCGACGAACTGGTGCGCGCCACCCAACTGGACGATACACAGGTGCGCGTCGGGCTGAGCAATCTGGAGCAGGCCGGTCTGCTCGTCCGCCACTACGACCCGCCGCGCGCCGTCGTTCTGCAGCGGCTGAGCCGGGCGCAGGATGCCATTTTTGATGCCTTTGCCGACGGCGTGCATCTGCGCACAGGCCAGAGCGTCACCCGCGCCTACGCCGATCTCTGCCAGACCGCGGAAATTTCGCCCACCGAACTGGAGGATCGGCTGCTGGTCTGGCAGAGCGGCGGCCATCTCAGCTTCTCCCCCAGCGGGCGCGACCTGCTGCTGGAACTGCCTCCGGCCCCGGCGGATTCCGCCACACGCATCGACGCGCTTCTGCGCCGCGACGAGGCGATCCAATCGCAGCGCATCACCGAAATAGTGCGCTATGCCCGCACCCGCCAGTGCCGCCACGGCCATCTGGCCTCCTATCTGGGCGGCACGCCGCGCCAGAAATGCCCGGTCTGTGACAACTGCGTGGCCGATCTGGTGCAGACCAGCCGCGCGGATCTGCCCGACGACGCCAGCCAATTGCGCACGATTCTGGCCGCGCTGGAAGGTCACGGCTGGGGCTGGCGCAGTCTGATCAGCCTGCTGCGCGGGGAAGAGTCTATGCGGGAGCGGGCGGGCAAGAGTGCGGGCTTTGGCGCACTCTCCTTCCGCAGCGACGCGGCCATCCGCAAACTGGGGGAGACGCTCCTGGCCGCGGGGCTACTGGTGGAGGAGGAGTTGTCCCACGGCGGCACGGTTGTCGGGTTGACGGCGGCGGGGCGGGTTGCGTTGAAGTCGGGGGATATGTCTCGCGTAATTGGAAGTTGAGACAACACAAGCACACAGGCGTAGAAGATCAGTGAGCGCTGATTGAGCGGTGTCCTGAGTTTATCGAAGGGTAGCCGAGTCTGCGAGGCGTATCGAAATCAAGCGAACGGGTCCGGTGTCAAATCCAAGCGATAACGTTTTGGTTTCTTTAGATCGAAAGAGTCGTCTTATGTCCACCAAATCATTCCACGAACCGATTGTCGTCGAAAATCTGCTGGACCGTCTGGTCGTTCCGCGCCGAAGCTCCACTCCGGGAGCAGAATCATCTGCATGGGAAGAACCGGTGTTTGCCGATGGGCTGCGGGTTCTCTTTAAGCTGGGGGCCATTCACGGCGTTTTCGATCCTGACATCTGGCGCGCCACAATGCTCTCAATCCTTGAAGAACACTTTGGCGCGCCGGTCCAGCAGATCGAAATCGCCGGAGAAATCTGCGATGTCATCATCCGCCCGGAAGGTCACGTCCTGTGTGAAATTGCAGTTAACGCCGGGTCAAAGACGAGCGAACGGATTTTGCGCAAGCGGAAGAACTATACAGAATTTGTTGGCGTCGCGCCTTCTCGCGTGATTATGGCCACCCCTCTAATCCATTCCAAGCGGGCGACAGCGTTGAAAGCAGAAGGAATTGAGATTCCACTGATAGACGACGACTATAATTTTGAGCCATGCAACTAACCCCACGCGGCCTCCTCCTCCTCTCCATCACCGCCCTTTTCCTGCTGGCAGCCTCCTTCGCCGTGATTTTCCCCTGGCTGGCCGCGAGTACGCGACCAGTTCCGTTGATGTACATGCGTCGCGTGAAGTCCAGACTTGCAGTCTCGCCATC
>CAMDEX010000321.1 GCA_945897075.1 Litorilinea aerophila | reverse complement strand
CTTGCTGCGTCCATTTCTTGCGTACCGGGCGCAGCAAGCAGCGCCCCTACAAATGATTGTCTGAACTAACTGCTCAGGCTACCAGCCCAGTGAGCGCAGATTGAGTAGCCGAGTCTGCGAGGCGTATCGAAATCAAGCGAACGGGTCTACAAGAAGATCTCTCGTTAACCCGCTTGGTTTCACTTCACTTCGACAAGCTCAGTACAAGCGACAGGCTCAGTACAAGCGATACGGCTGGAAACAGCACCCGCATTCTTATGCGACGCCTACTCAACCTGCGCTAGTCCTACGTAGTTACGTCTGAACAACGATAGCATTTTTCTGGTAACGATTTGTCCTGTAGGGGCGCTGCAAGCAGCGCCCCTACAAAGCCCGTCTCTGGCGCACCGGGCGCAGCAAGCAGCGCCCCTACGAAAAACAGCATCTGACCTACTTACCTTTGCAGTGACCCGGAGGCCAGCAGGCAGTTGCGGTGGGAACGGGCGTACTGGTAGCAGGCACAGGTGTACTCGTCGGTGGCACAGGCGTATTCGTCGGTAGCACAGGTGTGTTTGTCGGGCCTGATGGGGTATTCGTCGGTGGCACAGGCGTGTTTGTCGGGCCTGATGGCGTATTCGTCGGTGGCACAGGCGTGTTTGTCGGGCCTGATGGCGTATTGGTGGCGGGCGCGGGTGTATGCGTGGCCGCGGGTGTACCGGGCGTAACCTGCACGCCATTGTTGCCCAATTTACGAATGCGTGCCGTATTCGAGAGGGTAAGGATATCTGTATTCAAAGCAGAAACTACCAGAGGCGTACTCGGCTCGAAGAGGTAGGTGAGTGACACTTCTGTATAGTCGGTCGTTTGGTTCACAGCGATCGTCATCGCATCTATATTGAAACCAGTCATGTGTGCTTCAGCCGCTGCTTCGATCACAGCCAGATCGGAAGAGACCGCGCCGGCGCGCGCGCCGGCCTGCGCAGCCCCGGCCAGGTATGAATAGGTATTCATGGCCCGCCCCAAGTCTATGATGGCAAAAATAAGCAGCATCAACGTCCCCGCGATCAGTGCGAACTCGACGAGGCTTTGGCCTGTTTCTGATTGAGACAATTGTTGGCGCACAGAGAAGGTATGATTCGTTTGCATAACACAAAGATACAGGAAATCTTGGACAATGACACTATGACTTATGGGTAGTACAGATACGCCATCTGTAGGATTTTTTGTTAACAAAAAGGGCGTCCAAAACTGGACGCCCTCACACGACAGAGATCGGTTGCTTACACCAGACAGGTGCGCAGAGTGGGAAATCTTGTCGTGCCAACGGTCTCTGCCTGCGCACCTGTCCGGTGTGCGACGGATAAGTTACCAACACCAGACAGGTGCGCAGAGTGGGAAATCTTGTCGTGCCAGTGGTCTCTGCCTGCGCACCTGTCCGGTGTGAGACGGATGAACTAGCGTTGGTACTGTGCCTCGCTGTGACAAATGGGACAAAGACCGCTGCGCGGGTGGATGATCTCGGAATCAACCACTGCGTCACACTGGGGACAGGTTGCCAAGCGGCGTTCGTTGCTGACAGAAGCGGCCCGCCAGGTCTGATCCGAGCGCAGGATCTTTTCCCGCTGGGGTTGTCGGCTGCTGCGACGCGGTGCAGCGGACGGAGAATGCTGTTCGACAAGCGCCAAAAATTCCTGCAATGAGACGGTCAACATACCTGTTTCGCTTTCTGCTGGTTGATTGGTTCGGCATACAACCACTTGCTCTCATTCTACGATCAACAATCGCCCAAACTCTGTCCTATGGGCTACAATCATCCTGTAACGATGCACACACCAAATCGTCAAATATAGCAAACATTTCTCTGCCCAGAATAGTCCGTTCTGGCAGTCAAGCCAATAGGAAAGGAAACCTAATGCAATCAACCATCAAATTGGACCAATTTTTGAAGCGGGTAGGCGCGGTGATGTCGGGCGGCGAGGCCAAGCTGCTGATCCAGGAGGGATCCGTTTCGGTCAATGACGAGGTGGAGACTCGCCGCGGCCGCCAACTCCACGCGGGGGATCGGGTAGTGATCGAAGGGGAGGTGTTTGTGGTGGAGGGGCTAAGAGAGTGAACAGTGAACAGTTATCAGTTTTTGACGTCACGAGCAAAACTGCCCTGAAAATAGGCTATATACACGGATAAAAAGGAACACGGATCAGTAATAATCTGTGCTCCCTCCGATCGGTGTATACAAAATTTTCATCCCCACTGGCGCAACCCATCGCATGAAGAACTGATTACTGCTCACTGATTACTGCTCACTGATTACTGCTTACTGCTTACTGCTTTTTCGCCCACCCGTCCGCGGCCAGAACGGGCCGCAGCGCGGCGATGGCACATTCTACCATCCCGTCTTCCGGCTCGCGGGTGGTCAGCTTTTGCAGGAGCAGACCGGGCGCAATCAAGGCGCGCATGGCCGGGTTCTTGTCGTGGCGTGCGCTGAAGCGAATGATCTCGTAGGCGATGCCCGCCACAATCGGAATCAGCAGCAGCCGCGAGGCAAAGCGCAACAGCAGAGCCAGCCAGCCCGGCTCGATCCCAGCAAAGGTGAGCGGCGCAAAGAGGAAGATGCTGATCACCAGCACATAGAGCAGAAAACTGGTGCCGCAGCGGGTGTGCTGCACGCTGTAGCGTTGCACGTTGGCAACCGTCAACTCCTCGCCCGCTTCGTAGGCGTTGATCGTCTTGTGTTCCGCGCCGTGATAGCCAAAGACCCGGCGAATATCGGGCATCAACCCGATGGCCCACAGATAGAGGACAAAGAGCAGCAGCCGGATACCGCCCTCGAAGAGCGCGTCCACCGCCGCGTGATCACCAAAATAGCCCGCCAGCCATTTGCTGGCAATAGTGGGGAGCAAAAAGAAGAGGCCGATGGCAAAGGCCAGACTGGTGGCAATCGTCGTCCAGGCCACCGGGCCGGAAAACTCCACCGGCTGCGCCTGCCCCTCCTCCTGCATCGCCACATCCGCGCTCCACATCAGCGCGCGCATCCCCAGCCCCAGCGCATCCCAGAGCAGCGCCAGCCCGCGCACAAAAGGCCACTGCCCCCAGGCGCTTGTGTAGATTTTGGCGGTCAATGCATCCTCGTGGAGGACAATCTCGTTTTGGGGGTTGCGCACGGCCACGGCCATAGATTTGCGCCCCCGCATCATCACCCCTTCGATGACCGCCTGCCCGCCGTAGTATTGTGTACTCAATGCTCAATCTCCTTGAAAAAAACCGAGTTTCTTCTGAGAAACTCGGTTTTTAGACCCGCTCAGAAAATCAATCCTAGCACAAGCAGCGCCACAGCCAGCAACGCCACAGCCCAGCCTTCCAGCCGTCCGACCCAATCAGACGGAAGATCGGGCGCAGGCAGGGGAGAAAAATCGTCCGCGGCCAGGGCAAAAGGCAGATACTCCCCTTGGGATCGCGCAGAGCCGGGTGCGGCTGTAGGGGTCAACATCCAGCCCATCCCGCCGGGCAGAGCCGCTCCTGTGCGCACAGGTTCGGCCAGGTTGAGAGTAGCGGCAAAGGTAGCGCTGTCGTTGCCAGCGTACAACGGGCCTGACCGGCGCTCCTGCGGCCATTGGGTTGCGCCCAGCAGCCACAGATCGCCCTCCCCGCCCGCCACAATCCACGGCTGTACAGCGCCTGGACGGCCGCGCGCCAACCGCTGCAGAGCGTGCAAAGGCAATACGCTCTCCGGCTGCAGCGTATCCCATCCCAGGGACAAAACAGGGATCTCGCCCGCCTCCAACGCCATTTCCATCTGTTTGCGCCAGAGAGCCGCCAGAGAGACGGGATTGGAGTAGAGATTCATTCCAGCCCTCCACCCGGCGCAGATAGCCCAACCAACAGTGATTTCTCCAAGTGTCGCTCCAGCGCCAGTGCGCTTTGGGGATGGCTCAAGAGCGCGGCCCAATCGCCCAGACCCGTCCCCGGCAGGAGCAACTCCAGCGGGCTGCACAGCCAGAGACCCTGACCGACGACAAAGGCGAGTGGTCGGTGGGCGGACAAGAAGAGCAAAACAGGCAGAAGCATCTGGCTGCGCACCAGAAAACGCAGAGAAGGCGCAAGCCGCGACAAAATTTCGTCAACTTCGGGTGCAATGGGTGCGGTCATACCAAGATTGTACCACAGGGAGGGCAATTCAGCATTCGTAGATCGCAGCGTGTTGAGTTTTCCTGGCACGGACTGGTCGCGTAGATGGCACTCTCTTGGCGGGAGAAACCAACCGACAACGATCAGCCCGGTCAGTCGTCTGCTGTCTGCGGTCTATTGAGTATTGATTCTTCACAGGCTGTGGTATACTTTTGTCTGGGTTTGTCGCCTTCTGTCCGGTTGCGGCCCAGTTGACGATTTTCATTCAAGCGCGTATGGCTGCCTATCTATGAACGATTTTTCGTATGTTTCCGACAACGGGCGGGTTTCCCTGCGTTCAGCAGTTCATTCGTTTCTTTTCCCCCTTCTCCTGCTCTGGATCGCACTGCTTGTGACCGGTTGTGGTGCTGCCGATCCGACAGCAACGGCGACACCGACGAAGACACCCCTGCCCGCTGGCGAGCCAGTAGTTGCGACAATAGTTGCGCCAGTAGTCGCAGTGGCCCAGGTGACAGATACACCTGTGCCGCCCACCGCCCCCCCGCAGCCGCCGACGCCCACCGCGTTGCCCGCCAATATTGCGCCTTTCTCTGGAAAAGCGGTGGCAGACCCAGCACCTTTGCAGCAGCGCCCAATCTTTGTCTGTATAAACAACGATGGGGTTGGACGTTCTGCCCACTACGGATTGGGCAAGGCGGACCTGGTTTACGAATACATTGTGGATGGCTTTACGGTGACCCGGCTCAGCGCGATTTACCAAAGCCAGACTGTAGAGCGGGTGGGGCCTGTACGCAGCGCACGGATGCCCAACATCTGGATGACGCAGATGTACGACGGCGTATTGGCCTGTTCGGGCGGCAGCGACGAGATTCGCTACCTGCTCAAAAATGAGGTCGGCTTTCCCTATTTGGATATGGACATAGACGATCCGAGTAATTCGGTCTATTTCTCCAGTATAGGGTCGGACTATCGGACACGGGTGCAGATCAGCTCAGACGGGGTGCGCCGCTGGCTGCAAACAGTGGGCCAGGATAAAGTGTGGAGCCGTCCTGGTTTCGCCTACAACCAGACGCCAGCTACCTTTGACGCAGGGCAGGCCAGTGTGATTCAGATACCCTATCCCGGCGGCAACAGTGTCGAATGGCGCTACGATGCCCAGCGCAACCAGTATGTGCGCTTCCAGGGCGGCCAGGTCCACATAGACAACGAAACCGGCGGCCAGATCGTCACCGACAATGTGATTGTGCTCTTTGCCAAGCACGAACTGACCGATATTGTGGAAGACAGCCTGGGCACAAAGGGTGTGAATGTCGAACTCTATGGCTTTGGCGACCTGCGCATCTTTCGCGATGGCCGGGTCTATGAGGGGACGTGGCGGGCCAACGACGAGAGCCCCCCGCGCTGGCTGGGCGCAGGCGAACAGATCGTCCCACTGAAGCCAGGACAGAGCTGGATTCAGGTTGTGCGCCCGACGGACATCATCAGCTATCAATAGTTGTAGGGGCGCTGCTTGCTGCGCCCGACAGTCGTAGGTTGGGTTCTCCCGGCAAGAGAGCGCCATCTATGCGACCAGCCTGTGCCGGGAGAACCCAACAGGCTGCTGATAGTTGTAGGGGCGCTGCTTGCTGCGCCCGATGCGTACCGG
>CAMDEX010000320.1 GCA_945897075.1 Litorilinea aerophila | reverse complement strand
GGGCGCTGCGTGCTGCGCCCGGCACACACCAGACGGGCGCAGCAAGCAAGCGCCCCTACAGAGAAAATCTGTACCTGAAAACTATAATAACGGGGATTTTTGGATATGAATCTTGTCGAACGACGCAAACTCTGGTTTGGCATTTCGCTGATTGCCATTCTGCCGGGCATTCTCTTTATGATATGGAATATGGCGACTGTCGGCACACTCCTGCCCCTGGCCATTGACTATACAGGTGGAACCCAATGGGAAATGCGCTTTGAACAGCCCGTCGCCCCCACCGAAGTGCGACAGGTATTTGTGGACGCTGGCTACCCTGACACAACTGCCTTTTTGGTGGAAGAAGATGGGCGTACTGTGCAGCTAAAGCTGAAGACGATTGACCCGGACCAAAAAGACACCCTCATCGCAGCCGTCACCGCCCGTTTCGGCGTTTTTGACGAGCGCTCTTATCGCAGCATCGGCCCCAGCATCGGGGCCGAAGTGAGCCGGGCGGCCCTGTTGGCTGTCATCGCGGCCTGTGTCTTGATTCTTGTCTACATTGCCGTTGCCTTCCGAGAGGTCTCCCACCCATTTCGCTTTGGCGCAGCCGCCATTGTCGCCCTGGTTCACGATGTGTTGGTGACGATTTCCTTCGTATCAGTGATGAATCTGCTGGCCGGCTGGGAGATCGACGCGCTCTTTCTCACCGCGGCCCTGACGGTCATCGGCTTTTCCGTGAACGACACAATTGTCGTTCTTGACCGCATACGAGAAAACCTACGCCGTCATCGCGGCGAATCCTACGCCACAGTCGCCAACCGCAGCCTGCTCGAAACGGCTCACCGTTCCATCGCAACCCAGATTACGGCTATGCTTATCCTCGTGGCTTTGCTGATCTTTGGTGGCGCAACCCTACGCGTCTTTATGGCAACCCTGCTGGTCGGGCTGATTTCCGGGACTTATTCCTCGATCTTCAACGCTGCCCCCGTTGTTGTGGCCTGGGAGGAACGTTCCCTTTTTGGCAGAAGCGAAGCCAAGCCAAAGACAGGCGCGCTCATCGTCACCTCATAGAACAAAGCCAACAGCGCAGCCGTATAGCTGCGCTGTTTTTGATTGCGTCTGTACACAAAGTCCCCGGCACTTCGGAAAGTGCCGGGGACTTTGTAACTTGCCTTGAACGACCCTTTTGATTGGAGGCCAATCCCCATGCGCGCCCTCCTGCTCACCGACGACGGGCCACGCCTGGATACAGACTACCCCACACCGCAACCCATCCCCGGCGAGGCGTTGATTCGGGTGCGGCTGGCTGGCGTCTGTGCCACCGATCTGCAACTGCTGGCCGGCTACAAAGAGGGCTACCGGGGCGTGCTCGGCCACGAATTTGTCGGCGCGGTGGTGGATGCGCCCGGCCATACGGAATGGGTCGGGCGGCGGGTGGCCGGGGAGTTGAACATCGGCTGCGGCAACTGCGACCTCTGCCAGCGGGGGCTGGGCAAACATTGCCGTCAGCGGGGTTCGCTGGGCATTGTCGGCCGCGATGGCGCTTTCGCTGACTATCTCACCCTGCCCATCGCCAATCTGCATCCCCTGCCCGATCAGCTTGCTGACGAAGATGCCGTCTTTGTAGAACCCCTGGCCGCGGCCCTGCAACTGCTGGAACAGTGCCACGTTCGCCCGGATCAGCGGGTCTATGTGCTGGGCGACGGACGGTTGGGGCTGTTGGTGGCCCAGGTTTTGGCCCGGACGGGCTGCGCTTTGACTGCGCTGGGACGCACCCCCGCCAAATTGGCGATTCTGGCCGAACGGGGCATCTCCACCGCGGCCACAGACGATCCGGCGACACTGACAACTCTGCTCGCCCGCCCCGCGGATCTGGTGGTGGAAGTAACTGGCTCACCCGATGGCTTTGGGCTGGCGCGGCGTCTGGTGCGTCCCGGCGGCGTCCTGGCGCTGAAAAGCACTTTTGCCGGTGGTTTAGCCAACTTCGACATCAGCAGTCTGGTGGTGGACGAGATCACCCTTCTCGGCAGCCGCTGCGGGCCTTTCCCGCCGGCCATTCGCCTGCTGGCCGAGGGCGCGGTGACAGTCCGGCCGCTGATCCACGCCCGTTACCCATTGGCTGAAGGGGTTGCCGCCCTTGCCCACGCGGGAAAAAAGGGCGTGCTCAAAGTACTGATCGAGCCATAATCGCCCCGGATTGAAATCCGGTCTGATAGCGCAAGTCGGCTAAAGCCGACTAGAGCAATTCCCCAGTCCGCTGCTTGCAATAGGGTGGCAAGTTGTCTGGCTGCACCCGTATTTCACCCTTCCTCAATCCAGAGAGCACGTACAGGCGAAGCACAGGCGTCCTTAATTTTAAGCGGCAGGGCGATCAATTTGCCGCGCGGCTGGGCAATCTGATCCAGATTGATCAGCGGGGCCAGCAGCAAAATGTCATGTTGAAAGAACTTGGGAAGAAAATTTTGTGGATTGTGCGGACTGTCGTAGCGGGGCGTGTCGCCTCCGAGCAGGGCAATCCCCTGTGCCAACACCCAGTTGATTGCATCCGCGCGAAAGGAGGGTGGATCCGTCACATAATTGGCTGCGTGCCATTGTTTATCCCAACCCGTGCCAACCAACAAGGCATCGCCCGGCTGCACGGTAACCTGTTGGCGCTCCTGGGCTTGGAGCAGATCATCCAGGCTAATCGAGCCATTGGCCGCTTTGGGAATCCAGAGGGCAACCGCATCGATCATATAGCAGCGGGCCAGCGGTAATTGGTCAATGGGCAAACGGCTGCGATCCAGATGGGCAGCGGTTTCCAAATAAGTACCGCTTTGCACAGCCAGCGAAACGGTCTGTGAATAGACCGGATAATCCAACCAATCCGGCGGTGGAATCTGTTGAATGCGCGGGGCTGGGTAGGGATCACCATAAGACCACATACCATCTTCAATTGGGCCGCTAATGTCAATGATGCGCATAAATTCTCCTTGAGGAATGATAGAACCCTGTGGTTGCTCGTTTGTAGCGTATTGATTTTCAGCTTAAAATGATTTTGTTGACAACCAAATAACAAGTTTTGAACCACTTGCACGACGAATTTCCAGACGAACCGAAATACAAACCCAGTGGTTACGACAATTATCAATATACCCACTAAATACACAAGTCAGAAAGACGACGGGGCAATCTCAGCTACCCCTTCCCCCTCTGCCAGGCATAGATGATCACCCAACAAATCAAAGCCACCTATGTACCCAGAGAACGTTTTCGCCGCGCCAAACGCTGCAAAGTGCCCCGGTTGCTGCCCGCTGCCCAGTCCCAAGCGAAGCGATTGTGCCTGCTATTGGGCTTCCTTGCTCTTTTTTTGTGTGGCTTTGGCCCGCCCACCCTCCTGGACAGCGACGGCCCCGCGCCTCAAAGCCTGACAATCGGCCAGTTGCGTCAGATGGCGCAGGCCGGTCGCCCGCCAGAAACGGTCAGCGCACAGGCCGTGCTGGTCTATGACGTGGACGCGGATCGCATCCTCATTCAACAAAACGTCGCTGTGGCCCGCGCCCCGGCCAGCCTGGCCAAGCTGATGACCGCTCTGCTGATTTTGGAAAGAGGCGGGCTGGAGCAGCGGGTGGTTGTCGAAGGGGGCGACCTGGTGGGGGAAGCCACGATGGGTCTACAGGCCGGTGAAGTATTGACCGCGCAGGAGCTACTCTGGGGGATGCTCATCCCCAGCGGCAACGACGCGGCGCTCGCTCTGGCCCGCCACCACTCCGGGCAGGTCGAACTTTTTGTCCAGCGTATGAACCAGCGCGCCCAGGAGTTGGGTCTGGCCCAGACCAACTTTGTCAATCCCAACGGCTTTGACGCCAACGGGCAGACCAGCAGCGCACAGGATTTGCTCACCCTCACCCGGCTGCTCTGGGGCTACCCGCTCTTTCGACAGATTGTCGGCACGGCATCGGCCACAGTGGCGGGCCATGCGCTGCTCTCGACCAACGAACTGCTGGGCGCATATCCCGGTGTCAACGGGGTGAAAACGGGCACGACGACCGCCGCGGGTCAGTCGCTGATCGCGGGGATTGATAGGGGCGGTCATCAGCTTTTTGTGGTGATTTTGGGCAGCGCTGACCGCTACTTCGACGCCCGCACGCTTCTGGCCGCGGCGCAAAGCAGTCACGCCTGGGCCGATCTGCGCTACACAGCGCGGCTGACCGCGCTGGATCGGGTCTATGACGTTGACCAGAAGCGCTGGTTTGTGCGCGCCGAGGGAGAGATACCCGCGCTCTTTCTGCCCGCCTGGGAGCGTCAACGGCTGCGCCTCTACCGCCGCCTGCAATTGCCACCGCCCGGTCTCTGGTCGCCCGCTGCCAGCGCGGGCGTACTCGAATGGCGGCTGGGGGAGGAGATTGTGGCGACGCAGCGGTTGGTGTTGTATTTGCCGTGAGGATTGACAGGCGGCATCGCTTTAGTCGCAATTCGGCACTCCGAGGAAGCAGGGGAGTTGGTCAATCACCACATTGGCATACACATATAGGAGGAAGAGACCAAGTAAGAGGCCGACCCAGTGACCAGGTTTCAAATCTTTGAGACTTCTTTTCGCTCGGAGGCGTTGTAGAGCCGGTGTCAGCAAGAGCACGATAAACAGCGAGTGGAGCGACATGAAGATGAAGAGTACAAACGGGAAGTCTTCATGCAATGTCCGGCGATTAACCCATTGGAGGACGCTGAATGGCGCAACCACGGTGGCGCTGATCAGCAGCAAAGCGACGAAGGACTTTAGGGTTCCGGGAGTGGCTTGATCTTGAGTCATCGAAGTCCTCACTTTTGGGAAGTGGTCTGCCCAACGGTTTGCGTTACTGGCGCTGGGGCGGGCGTGGATTCTGTTTGGGAGCAGGGAAAGCCAGAAGCCAGAAAAATGCTCGACAATGGCGATGAATCCCCAACGTCCAGTACACGCTTTGTTAGGCAGATGCAGTAGTTCAAGAGAGTCTATTCGCAGTCGAACACCGACCAGCAGATTCCGTTTCGCAGCCTTTGGTCGTCCAGCACAAGATCGCGGATCGCATCCGGCAGCTGCTCGCGCTGCCACTGACATTCCTGCCGACCGGCGCGTTCACCCTCGCCGTCTGGCGCAGCGGAGCGTACCGCCTTGATTGCGTAGGCCGCTGCGCCCAGTTCGTGGGCGGCGACATGAGCTACCGCGGCGGCCTGCCCGGCAGCATACGCCGCATGCCGCGCGGCAGCGGACAGATCCCGTGCCGCGGCTTGCGCATGACCAGCTGCCGTGCGCGCTTGAGACATCGTGATCTCGCCCCGTACCCAAGCTCGTGTTAGCTCGATTGCTTGGCGCGGTCGCACGTCAGCAGGCTGTGCCACCTCGAACAGAGGCAGCACGTGCTCCGCGCAGTCGGCTGCCCACTCTGCGAGAAGCCGGTGATCCGAGTCTTGCAGAGTGCCGCCGCGGCGAACCGTGATGAATCTGGGGTCGCGATCTTTGGGAAGGATCACGGCCTTGCCCCCTTTCCAACGGTTTGCGTTACCTGCGTGTGGGCGGGCGTGGACACTGCTTGGGAGCAGGAAAAACTCGAAGCGAGAAAAAGGGATGGTTCATTTTCCCTGTACGGTTAGGTTTACACTTTTCGGCGGCAATTTGGCAGGTTACTCGACTGATACGGAATCTCTGGCGAATAAAAAGTGTCAACCTGATTTTGAACCATCCCAGAAAAATGCTATAGTCTTTCAGATAATCATTGGTAGGGGCGCTTGCTTGCTGCGCCCGTCGCCTGTGTGCCGGGCGC
>CAMDEX010000319.1 GCA_945897075.1 Litorilinea aerophila | reverse complement strand
GCTACGCCCAGGGCGGATCGATCCTCTTTGCAGCCTATTTGGGCTTTTTTATCGCGACACTCGTGGCCGGTGTCCTGGCCGATTCGCTGGGCAACCGGATGATTCTGATCCTGGCGGGCGGTCTGATCAGCGCGGGTATCCTCGCTTTCGCCGCGGCCAACGGCTTCTGGCTGCTCTTTGCCGCGCTGCTGATCATCTGCCTCGGCATGGGCTGTCTCGAAGTCAGCGGCAACGGGCTGATCGTCCAACTGCATCCGCTCAACCGGGGGCGCTATCTCAATCTGCTGGCGACCTTTCACGGCATCGGCGCGCTGATCGCGCCTCTTTATGCGGGGTGGCTGCTGAATGCGGGCGTCTCCTGGCGGCAGGTCTTCCAGTATAGTCTGCCTCTGGCCCTTCTGCTTACCCTCGCTTTTGTGCTGACGCCTGTGCCGGTCAAGCGCGCGGCGCAACCCTCGGCCGCCGCCGGTTTTGACTGGCTGGCAGTGGGCAAGCTGGGCTTCACCCGGCGGATGATCTGGTTCTACCTGGCCATCGCCTTCTATGTCGGCGCGGAACTGGGCATCGCGGCCGGGGTTGTGGAGTTTCTGCAGCAGAGCAAAGGTTTCGGCCTGACCGGGGCCACGGGCTTTCTCTCCCTCTTTTTTGGGATGATTATGCTGGGCCGGGTGGCGGGCAGTCTGGTGGTGGAGCGCATCGGCTATCTGCGCTCGGTGCTGAGCGCGGCCAGCGCTGGGCTGCTCTGCCTGCTCATCGGTATTTTTGGCCCGCCTGCCCTAGCCTTTTTCATCCCGCTCTGTGGTCTCTTCTTTTCCATCATTTTTCCGACGATCACAGCGGTCGTGTCGGATGTGAACAAAGAAAAGACCAACACGATTCTGGGTCTGCTCTTTGCCGCGGGCGGTGTGGGCGGTGCGATTTGTCCCTGGGTGATTGGGGTGGTGAGCAACGGCGTGGGCATTGGCTGGGGATTTGCTCTCTCTGCCCTCTACTGCGCGCTGGTGATTGGCGCTGTGCTGGCCCTCAACGCAACAAAAACAACGGGAAATTCCTGATGGAAACGTGGATAACGGATAACGAACCCGACGAATTTCTCTCAGGTCAGGGCTGATGATCTTCACCAACCGGCGTATCCGCCTGATTTTTATAGCCCTGGCAGGGATGGAGGCCGCGGTGTTGGCTCCCTTCCTGCTCCTGCTTTTCCGCGTCGAGTGGCTCTGGCGGGGTGGGGACGCGCTGCTTGCCATCCCCCCCGTCCCGTTGGTCGTTTTTGTCTGGCTGGGGCTGCTGGGGATGCTTGCTGTCATTGACCTGTTGGGCCGCAGCCGCCTTTCCGACCAGCGCTACCGGTTGACGATTGTGGCGCTGGTGCTGCTGACGGGGCTGCTGGGTGTACGGCTACTGGTCTACGGGGGCGCGGGTCTCGTCAGTTTGGGCTGGCTGGCTGAAACTGCGGATGGCATTGTCAACTTCCACCGGGGGCTGCGCCCCGCAGTCTTTCTGCTCTTTTTCACGGGCTTTCTCTGGCTGCGCGCCTCGGCTGCTTCGGGACGGCTGCTCACCTTTTTCAGTGTCGGCGTCAGCTTCCGGCTGGGCGTGCTGCTGATCCTCCTGGGCGGGGGCATTCTGGCCGTGCGTTTTCCGGGGCAGATTGCTGCGGCTACACTGCTTGCCGCACTTTTTGTTGGGTTGGGGTTGCTGGCCGTCTCGCTGGCGCGCAGCGATGAGAAAGCGATGGGCGCGGCAGGCAGTACAGGCGCGGCCCTGCCCTGGGACCGGCTGCTGCAACTGGCGCTGGTCGTGGCCGTTACCGTCGGTCTCTCTCTGGCCCTGGCTGGCTTCTTCTCGCCGGAGCGGGTGCGGCTGATTCTGGCCTTTTTCAACCCGCTCTGGCATCTGCTAGGCGAGCTTTTTTTGCTGATTCTGCTGGCAATCGGTTTTGTGGTGGAGCGGATCGTGCGCTGGGTCGTTGCCTGGTTGCAGCCCCTTCTGGCCAACAGCGACTTTGCCAAGACTTTCGAAGAAATTTTCTGGCAGTTCAGCCTGTTTGAGGAGGCGCAGGAGAAGCCCGTCTCTGCCAGCGGTCCGCCCAACGAGACGCTTCTGCTGTTGCTGCGCGCGGCCTTTGCGCTGTTTGTACTCGCCGTGCTGGTGGGGATCGTCTATTTGCTGCTGGAACGCCAGCGCGCCCGCCCCCGGCCCGACGAGGCGGAGAGCGCCGAGGCCGAGTCTCTGAGCTTTGGCGGGGAAGCGGTGCGCCGGGGCTGGCGACGGCTGCGCAATTTGGCCGCTCTGTTGCGCCGCTATGGGTTGGGCCGGGAACTGCTCGACGCCATTTCTGTGGAGAATTTGTACGCCAACCTCTGCCGTCTGGCCCGGCAACGCGGCCAGCCCCGGCTGCCCGCCCAGCCACCGGATGATTACCTGCCCCGGCTGGCCCTGGCCTTCCCCGGTCACGACGAAAGTTTGGGGATCATCACTGAAGCCTATATGCGGGTCTACTACGGGGAACAGGCGGTCAGCGGCGAGGAACTGGAGCGTCTGCGTGCGGTGTATGAAAGCGTGCGTAAAACAGAAAAGACGGACACGGATCCGCACGGATAGTATGGATTTTCACGGATTACAGCTTTCCTTCTTTGTGTCTTGGCGTCTTTGTGGTTCAATTGTTGTACTGTAGCGTTTCCGCCTTGTAGTGCAGAAAGGATACGACCGATGGACTTTGCAGGCATGATTCAAACGTGGATTCGTGTAGTGAGTGGACCGCGTGAGGAGACCTTTGCGCGGGAACAGGCAAACCCGAATGCAACTCTTCAGACGGCCCTGATTTGGACAGTCTTGGCCGCGGTGGTGACGTCTGTACTGGGCTTTATGCAAAGCATGCTCTTTGCCTCCTCGGCCCAGGGCGTGATGGGAATGATCTCCCAGATGGACCTGCCGCCCGAAAGCGCAGCGATGATCGACCAGATGATGGCCGGCGGTCTCTTTGCGGGGATGAGCGGGGTCGGGGCCTTTCTGGGGATTATCATCTCACCTATCATCTTTCTGGTTGTGGTAGGTATCGTCCATCTGATCGCCACTGTGCTGGGCGGTAAGGGTGATTTCGGGCGCTACGCTTATCTATCCGCGGCCATCGGCGCGCCCGTCAGCATTGTCAATGCCTTTCTGGGCTTCATTCCGGTAGTGGGCGGTTGTGTTGTGGCGCTTCTCTCCATCTACAGTCTGATCCTCAACTACTTTGCCATCAAAGTCGCCTATTCGCTTACTTCGGGCCGGGCCATTGTCGTCATCCTGATTCCGCTGATTATCGTGTTTGGGATCGCTCTTTGTATCGGCTTTGTCGCTGCCGCCGCCATCGCAGGCATGGGCGGCAACTAATTTCGTCTCCTCCCATCCGGGAAAGCTGCCCAGTTTCCCGGATGGCTCAATCAGCAAACCACAGGAACTTTGCCATGCCTCTCAGCACCAAATCCACCATTCGCGATCTGATCGCCAACCCGCAGGCCAAAGCCGTTCTGGAAAAGTACCTGCCCGGCGCGTCGCGCCACCCAGACCTGCCCCAGGCACTCTATATGAGCTTGCGCGAAGTGATGTACTATCCGGAGGCTGCGGCTGCCGGGGTGACGAAGGAGAAGTTGGAGGCGATTGACGCGGATTTGCAGGCGTTGGGATAGGAGATCCATAATCTCTTAATCTCCCAATCTCTGCTCTGTGTCGGAGATTGGGAGATTAAGAGATTGGCTGCCTACCCCTTCCGCTCCTTCGCCATTGCATAGGCGTCGTCCTGGGGCGCGTAGCCCAGCTCCCGGCGGGCGTCGCTGATGTCCAGCCGCTTGAAGCGGTTCTCCGACACCCCGTGGTAGATGCCGAAATCCAGGCTGTCTGCGGCGTTGACCGCCGCCGCAATCAGCCGGGCGCAGTCGTCCCAGGTCAAAATGATGTCAATGTAGGGATGCTCCAGGTCTATGTGGCTGGAGTCTCTGGGCTGCACCGCGCCAAAGCGCAGACAGATGGACGACAATTTGTGGGTATGGGCGTAGTAGCGGCCCAGCGCCTCGCCCCAACATTTGGTCACGCCGTAGAGATTGATGGGGAAGATGGGCATATCCGTGTGTACCTGCACATCCGGGGGGTAGCCAAAGACGGCGTTAATGCTGCTGGCAAAGATGACCCGGCGACAACCGGCCAGATGCGCGGCCTCAAAAACATTGTAAGTCGCAATCACATTGCTGGGGAGCAGACTCTCCCAGGTGGCCTCCATACTGGGGTCCGCGCCCAAATGGATGACCGTATCCACCCCCGCGCAGAGCACGCGTACCGCGGCAAAGTCGCTCAGTTCGGCCAGATGGAAGGGGAAGCCGTGGGTTTCGGCAGCCTCCCGTTTGTCTGTCAGAACAAAATCGTAGTCATCTTTGTACGTCTTCAGGAAAAAGCTGCCGATGCGTCCGGCCGCGCCGGTGAGAAGAAGTTTGCGTTTCATTGGTTTGGTTTCCGGGTGGTGGATATTGGATATTGGGTATTGGGAAGTGACGATTGGGGTAGCTATTCAGCTTTTGTCAGTACGGCGATGTATTGGCTGCTGGCGGACGCAAGAATCTCGGCAATGCGCCAACCCGTCCCATCTACAATCTCCGTCAATTCCGTCTGAGAGACCATCAGATAGTCGATCCAGTCGCCGGTGTACTGGCGATAGCGGCAGCGCAGGCGCAGTTCCCCGGCCAGTTTGCCCCTGGCCTGGTTGCGCCGGTGATAGGCCAGATGCTCCGGCTTGTCGGTGCGGTAGACGTCGTTGGTCTCGGCCACAATACGGGCGTCTGGCCCGGTCAAGCCCTTCAAGCGGCGCAGCAACCAGCGGGCGCGGCGGGGTGTGGCAAAGAGACCGAAATTGTTGCCCATCATCAAAATCGTGTCGAAGGAGCCGAGTGTGCTATCGATCTGGTGGAAGGGAAGCAAGCGCAGGTCACGCACACCCCTGCGCCGGCTCACTTCCAGCGCTCCAGGCGAAACATCTATGCCGACGACCGGGTGGCCTTTTTCCTGCAAATGGAGCGCAAAGCGCCCGGCCCCCACGCCCACATCCAACACCCGCCCCAGCACGCGCTCCAGCGCCTGCTGCTGCCTCCCGTCCCACTGGGCAAAGCCAGTGAAATAGTCGGACGGTTCGCCCAGCACATCGACAAAACCGTCGTCCCGCTCGTAGACTTCATAGACCGTTGCGCCCGCGTAATGCGCCAGCAACAGTTGACCAAACGCGTCCCGATTCTCTTGCGCCATAATGCGTCCCCTCCAAAGCCGGACCGGTCGCTGACGTTCCCGGTGCGGATAATGCGTCCCCCCCAAAGCTGGGCCGGTCGCTGACGTTCCCGGTGCGGATAATGCGTCCCCTCCAAAGCCGGGCCGGTCGCTGACGCTCCCGGTGCGGAACATCCTGCCACCTGACACTTGCCACCTGCCACACCTTGCCTATCATACCGACGCGTGCTATAAAGAGCAAACGACAAACACCCGCAGGGCGGAATACCATTCCGCCCTACATTTTTGGAGATGCTGATGAAAATTGAGCGCATTGAACTCTTCCCCGTGACGACACAGCGCCAGACAGGGATCGCCAACCAGCACGTCATCGTCCGCCTGGAGACCGCCGACGGCGCAGTGGGCTGGGGCGAGATGAGCGACCTTTCCCACGTCCCAATGTACCAGTTCGACATCCCGGAACTGGAAAAGATGCTCCAACAGATGCTGCTGGGCAAAGACCCGCGCAACATCGCCAAG
>CAMDEX010000318.1 GCA_945897075.1 Litorilinea aerophila | reverse complement strand
CCGATCTCCCGGCTGCGGATGCAATGCTCGATCCAAAACTGGCGAATACCCGCGTCGGCGTGGGCCAGGGTGAAACCGTCGTCGGCCAGGGGATGCGAAAAGAGCGTCGGGTTGAAGTCAATGCCGTGGTTGTTGGCTTTGGCCCAATCCGCCCAGCCGCGGAAATGCTGCGGCCCGATTTCGTTGCGCGCCACCTTCACATTCGATTCCAGATAGCTGGCGTGGAGGTTGAGCCGGTGGTTGCCGGGGATGAGGCTGTAGGCTTTGTCCAGGTCCCGACGCAGTTGTTCGACTGTGCGCGCCTTGCCCGGATAGTTGCCTGTGGCCATAATGCCGCCGCTCAACCCCCGGTCGGGGTCTTCAAAACCCAGCACGTCGTCGCCCTGCCAGCAGTGCAGGCTGATGGGAATCTGGGCCAGCAGCGCCAGGCTGCGGTCGCTGTCTACGCCCAGATCCGCGTAGCGTTCGCGGGCCAGCGCGTAGGATTTTTCGATGTGGCTGGGAGAGGGTTGTCCGTCCATCGGGGTCTCCTTCGATCTGTAATAAGCAAATATCTACTCGCTGGGAGCTTTTGCTTGGATATGGGTGATAGAGGTTTGTGAGGTCAAGTGAATGTGGAAAGAGAAGGTCCCCTGCGCTGCTTTGTGCCGGGGATATTCTCACTTTGGAACTTCATACTGCAAAAACGGGTACGAGAACCTCCCGGATTGCCCTTTGCTCCCCGCGCACGCTTTCCTCCATACGTTTCAAGACATTGGCGGCAAAGTAGCGAGTGCCACACTCCTTGCAGACACCCGCTGGCACACCCTCAAAAAGGAAGTAATTCCCGCCAACTTGACGGTGAACCGTTACCTGCTTTTCAATGATAGGGCCGCCGCAATACTCGCACTCTTCGTCCCTCCAAAATGCGCCTGCATTTGTTGCATTTGTATTGTCGCTCACGATCTCGCTCTCCAAAAAGCGGGCACAACTACGCCGAGACTGGCGTAGCGTTCGCGGGCCAGGGCGTAGGATTTTTCGATGTGGCTGGGGGAGGGTTGTCCATCCACGGGCGGTGTCTCCTTTGGGTGAGTTGAGGTTTATTCGTCTATTCTGGGATTAGACGTCAGGTGAAGTGGGGTAATACATACTCTGCGATTGTCTCCAGCCCTTCGATGTCATCCAAACTAAACCAATGGAGTATCATCTCTTCGACTCCAGCGCTGGCGTATGCACTCAACTGTTGATTGACGCTCTCGGGTGTACCCAAAATCCAGGCAAGAGATGTGCCCAGAAACTGGAGTAATTGCTCTGTAGACATACCCGCAAAATGCGGAACGTTGCCACGCAACCGGTTCATTCGGCGTTCGAGGTCGTCTTGATCGCGCCAGCATATCAAGGGAAGCATCGCTGTACGTTTGACATCGTGCGGCTGACGGCCTTCGGCGTGGAGCAGTTCATCGAGTAGCGCCGAGCGCTCCTTGAACACTTCAGCAGACCCTCTCTGACAATTCCAAATGTCAGCATAGCGTGCCACCAATGGCAACGTGCGTTTCGGGCCGTTGCCGCCTATCAAAACAGGTGTGGCACGTTGGGGGCGCGGTAGCAGGTGGGCCTCCCGCAACTGATAAAAACGCCCCTCAAAAGTCACTGGTTCATCGCTGCGAATCAGCCGAGTGATGACCTCAAGTCCTTCCTCAAGACGATCCATCCGTGTTGACACATCAGCGAGATTGTAACCAAACATCGTGTGTTCGCGTTCTACCCAGCCGGCACCGACGCCTAAGATCATCCGACCACCGCTGAGATCATCTATTGCCATTGCTTGGCGAGCAAGGAAAATTGGGTCACGGAACGAAAGTGGCGCAACCAATGAACCGAAGTGGAGATGCTGGCTTTGGCTGGCCAGATATGTGAGCGAAACAATTAGCTCTAACGAATCCAGGTCTGGTGGGCGAGGCGCAGCAAAGTGATCTGAACGGAATAGCCCTGCGAAGCCCATCCGCTCTATTTCACTGACCAACCGCTTCCAACGCGGCCAAGTCAGACCACCCGTCGCTTCAATTGAGATTGCCAGCTTCATAGTTTCTTTCTCCTTGTATAGAGGGCACAGTGCCCAACAAGCACATCAGCGGCACGTTCAGTTCTCGTCGCGGGTTGACTCTTGGAGATTGCGAATAATACGATTGAGAAAACTCACGCAGTCGTCCAACTCTGCGTAGACTTCCATTTCCGCCTCTTCGCTGTCGGAAAGCGGGGAGTGGCGCTGTTTGTTCAACAAATCTTCGATACGCGCCTGCAGGGCAGGCGATGCACGTAGGATAGGGATCGCTTCATCGAAGTCTAGCATCGCTGCTTCTCCTGCATGCGCACTGCCGGGGAGAGTATCGGCGGTCTGTAGTCTGCGGTCAGCCAAGTATACTACACTTCCGCCACGGCAACCAGCCCCGCGCCCGGCCCGGCCTGACAGGGAAAAATTGTCGCTTCACGGCCGGTCTCCCGCGTATAGAGCCGCCCCACCTGCGCCGTAAATTCGTCCACCTGGCCGTCCGGCACCAGCGCAATCACACAGCCGCCCCAGCCCGCGCCGGTCAGCCGCGCCCCGGCCACGCCGTCGATCTGCCGCGCCGCGGCAGTCAGCGCGTCCAGTTCGGGCGTGCTGATGCGGTAATCATTGCGGGCGCTGGCGTGGGCCGCGTCCAACAGTTCCCCCACCCGTCGGATGTCGCCCCGATCCAGCGCGTCCACAGTTTCCAGCACGCGGCGGTTCTCCGTCCAGACGTGGCGGCAGCAGGCGCGCACGCGCAGCGGCGCGTCGTCCGGCACATTGGGCAGATCGCCCAACGCCAGACCCTCGGCGCGCAGAGTGGCAACACTCACTTCTTCGGGAAGCTGGGCTTCCAGTGTGGGCCAATCCGCATTCTCCACATCGCGCAGATGGGTGATGGCGGGATATTCCGGACGCAGCAGCGCCACCCCGGCCCGGCAGGCCGCCACGCGCTGGTTGAATTCGTTGCGGGTGTTGGCGTGGCGCACGCCACTGTCCATCACCAGCAGTCGGTAACCCGCGGGCAGGGGGATAGGCCGTGTGCGGAAGTCGCCGTCGGCGTCCGGGCGACAGTCGAGAAAGAGGGCGTGTCCGCGCTGGGCCAGGAGCGCGATGAATTGGTCCATAATCCCGCCCCGCGTCCCCACATACCACTCGGCGTCGGAACAGAGACGGGCCATCTCTGCGCCCTGCCAACGCCAACCGGCAAAGTGGGCAAAGGCCACGGCCAGCGCCACTGTCAGCGCCGAGGAAGAGCTGACGCCCGCGCCGCGCGGCACGCCGAAGGGTGGCGCTGCGCTCACCAGCCCGTCAAAAGCGGGTACGGGCGCTCCCAGCAGCCGGGTCAGCTCCTGGGCGGGGCCGCGGGCGTAGTTGCTCCAATCCCCCGCTGCCGCGCTGGAAATGGCATCGCTCACCGCAAAGCTGCGCGGGGAGAAGTCGCCTTCCACATTCGCCAACCGCACCTGCCCATCTGACCGGGGCCGCGCCAGGAGCAGCACGTCCCTGTCCAGGGCCACAGGCAGCACGTAGCCGTGATTGTAGTCGGTATGCTCGCCGATCAGATTGACCCGTCCCGGCGCGCGCAAGAGATGCACCGGGCCGGGGCCGTAGGCTGCCCGAAACGCATCCAACGCGGCGCGATAGCGGGCCATTTGCGCACCCGCGCCGCTGCCGTAAATTTCTGTCAACTCGTCCAACAACTGTGCCAAAGGAAGTCCCTCTCTTTTTTAGGTGCGGTTTGTAACCGCACTTTCACCTGTAGCCGTGCGGTTTGCAACTAATGCTGCTAAGATTTCAAGAAACAGGGTGTATTTCACATATAGGCACAAGGGTGACCGCTCCGGGATGAAGTTCCGGAGCGACCAACAGCGCCGGATGAACTCCGGCTTGCCCACCAACACAGCCCCACTGCCGGGGGCGCTGTTGTGTAACCGGGGATTTCACCCCCGGCGGCGTGGTCAACGATTCTACCTCGACAATGTTAGATTAGCACAATTGATGTGAGGATTGAGAATTGGTATGATTGATTTATCACAATCTTATTGATTTGAGAGAGGAAGCAGTGTCCAGAGCCTGATGAAGGGAAGAGAGCGATGAATGAAGAAACGACGAAAGACATAAGTGATCCAAGCCGTTGGGGACTGCCAGCGGAAGCGATTGGCGATTTGGGGAAGCGCTTGCACAGTTTCTGGGAAAGGTATCGTGTCTGCTTCAAGACCAAGACGCGGGATGGTGCTGAGTATGCGTGGACGTACTTGCAAGGACTGTTGCTGATGAATGGTAAGCGCAATTATGCGAATATAGACAGGCGTGTGGTTGACCCAGAAAGGGATGGGCAGAACCTGCAGCAGTTCATGTCCGATTCGCCGTGGGCGGCGCAGCCGCCGATTGAGCAAGTGCAGCAAGAGATAGCCAGGACGCCGGGATTGGAGAAGGGTGGGGTGTTGCTGCTGGACGAAAGTGCGGAAGAAAAAGCGGGTGAGAAGAGTGTGGGAGCAGGACGGCAGCACAACGGGCGCTTGGGAAAAGTCGAGATGAGCCAGGTGGGGGTCTTTGTGGCTTACTACAAAGCGCCTGTGTGGACCTGGGTGGATGGAGAGTTGTATTTGCCACAACACTGGTTCACAGAGGAGATGGCGGATGAACGTCGGCGGGTGGGCGTGCCTGTAGAACGGGAGTTTGCCACCAAGATCGAGTTGGGCTGGCGGATGATCCAACGGGCACAAGTGCCTTTTGAAGCGGTGGCGTGCGACGACTTGTACGGGCGCAGCGGTTGGCTGCGCAGCCAGATGGAGCAGGCGGGCATTCTCTACATGGCTGAAATACCGGAAGATACCCAGGTTTACCTGAGCAAACCCGATTTCGGGGTACCCCCGTCTGCTCCAGAGAAGCTTGGACGCCCATTCACTCGCCCGCAAGTCTTGAGTGACGAGAAAACGGTCGAAGTCCGACACATCGTCTCGCTCTCCGACACACACTTTCGGCGTTTTCGGGTGCGCTCCACGGAACGAGGCGTCTTGAATGACCGCTTTGCCATGCGTCGGGTCTGGACGATCCGGGATGGTACGCTGGCTGAAGAATGGTTAGTCATTCGCCATGAGTATGGCAAACGCTATACCTACGCCTTGAGCAACGCCCCCGCCGACACCCCTCACCAACGTCTGGCCTGGCTCAAGTGCGTCCGTCATTTTATCGAACGCACCAACCAGGACGCCAAATCGGAAATCGGTTGGGACGAATTCCAAGCCCAAAAGTACCGTGCTTGGCAACATCACCTGACCATGACTATCTTGGCCACCTGGTTTATTGCTCAAACTAAGTATGATTGGTCGCATACTCACGACCGTGACCCACAACTGACTCAACAAATCGGACTGGACGTTCTGCCCGCCCTCTCCGTTGCCAACGTGCGCGAGTTGTTGCAAGCCGTGATGCCTTTGCCTCAGTTGTCGCCCGAACAAGCAGCTCGTTTGGTCGTCAAGCATCTGCTCAGACGCTCCCGTTCTACTCGCTCTCGTCTCCATGCTCGACCTAGTCAGCGCGGTCAAACCTAATCTAACATTGTCGAGCTAATTACATGAACACCTACGAAGATTTTGAAAAGGCGCTCAAAGAGGCGCTCATGCATTTGTGAGTCCCCTGAAAGAAGGTACGAAACGGGCAGGGAAAGGGACGGTAGGGGGAAAGAGAGACGACAGGAAGGCAGAGGTCAAGCGGGCGTTGCCGAGTCGAAAACGACGCCACCCCGCCAGCAAAGGCGCAAAAAGGCCTGGAGGAGG
>CAMDEX010000317.1 GCA_945897075.1 Litorilinea aerophila | reverse complement strand
TTCTTTCTCTGACATGCTTTTTCTCCTTCGGTTTATGACCTGAAGCAACCTTCATCCATCCTGTTCAATTTTCCACAAAAGCTTCCCTTTCGTCCACATTCCCTTCCTTTGAAAACTTCTTTATCTCTTAACTTAATGACATTGACTGTTCACTGCTTACTGTTCATTGCTTACTGTCTGTTCACAAGCGCCAACACCGCCGCGCCGTATGTGCGCGCCTTCCAGGGGCCGATGGCTGCGATCTTCTGCAACTCTTCGCTGGAAGCTGGGCGCTGGGTCGCGATCTGCAAGAGTGTGTCGTTGTTGAAGATGATGTCCGGGTCCACGCCCCGCGCGGTGGCCGTCTCTGTGCGCCATTGACGCAGGGCGTCGTAACGGGCGCGCTCGCTGGCGGAAAGCACCTGTTCCGGGCGCACGGAGGCTTCCGGGAAGGGGGGTGCGGGCCGCTCTCGGCCCAGACGCACGGCTTCCAGCACTTCGCGGCCAAAGCGGCTTGCTTGCTGATCGCCAAAGCCCGGAATCGCGGCCAGCTCGGCCAGGGAGGTGGGTTTGCGCTGGGTCAATTCGCCCAAGACGGTATCACCGAGAACTTTGAAGGGAGGACGATCCAGCCGTTCGGCGGTGATCTCGCGCCAGCTCCACAGCTCTTCCAACAGCCCCAAATCCGCCTTCCCCACCTCCCGCGTCTGCTTCATACGCCAGAAGGTGCGTTCCTGGGTCGGTTGCTCGTAACGCAGTTCGGCCAGGGCCGCAAAGCCCTCCTGCGCCTCTTCCCAACGATCCGCCTCTTGCAGCGCGGCGATCTGGCGCTGGCGCAGCACAGGCAGATAGTGGGTATCCATCTGGGCGTAGGTCATCTGCTGGGGTGTGAGCGGGCGGCGACCCCAATCCGTGCGCTGCATACTCTTGTCGCTGATGACGCCGAATTCGTCCTGCAGGATGGCGGCCAGCCCCACCCCGTCGCGGCCCAGAATGCGTGCAGCCAGTTGGGTGTCGTAAACATTGGCGCAACGGAAGTGGAAATCCCGTTCCAGCAGGCGCACATCGTTCTCTGCGGCGTGGAAGACAATCTCCACGGCCGGGTCGGCCAGAATCTGGCCCAGCGGTTGCAGGCGGTGGAAACTGAGCGGGTCGAGCAGATAGTCCACTGTGGGCATTGGGTCGGCCGGCGTGGGATGGGCATCGGCGGCGTTGACACAGACCGAAATCTGAATCAGGCAGACGCGGGGGTGATAGCGGTAGAGGCTATCGCTCTCCGTGTCCACGGCAATCAGCGGCTGATCGCGCAGGCTGGCGATCATTTCGGCAAACTCCCCAGCAGAGCGGACAAGCTGGGGTGCGGGAATGTTGGAAGGTATCGGGCGGGTGGAGTGGGTCATTCTGTCAATCTATTGGGGCGATGGGATAATGGGATATTAGCAAATCCTCGACGCTGCCACGCCGCACATCATTCTGCTGGTACGCGTCACGCGCCGCTGCGACTTCCGATACCAACTCAGAACGCCGATACTGAATCAATCGCTGGCGGATGATCTCGACCAGCAATAGTTGATCGTCTAGTTGCAGTTCCTCAACAGTTTCGATAGCCTCTTGAAAACGCGAAGAAGGCGCTTGAACGCTCATTACTATTCTCCCTTTTTCTTACACATCGCGAATCTATCGTACACAAATTTTGCGCTTCCCCAAAAGTCACATATAACTGTCCGACTGATAACTGATAACTGTTTACCGGTAACTCTCCCCAGACAACGCCACCCATCATAACGCGGGCTGAAAAGTGTGTCAATTTGGGATCGTTATCAGCGGTTTCTATTTTGCCCACTTCTGGTATAATTGTTGCGTCCGGCCCATCTATTCGCCTGTCCGCCAGCCAATTGCGCGCAACAGGCTCAACCAAAGGAGGCAGTCCGTGCGTTCCACACCCACTGCGGACAGCGCATTCTATCACCCCGACACCGAACACATCGCCCACAACCGGCGGGGGTTTTGGATCGCTGCCCTGATCGAACTGGTCGGCCTGCTCGTCTTTGTGGGCCTTTTCAATCTGCTTCTTGACCGCATCGGCGACGGGCTGGACGGCTGGCTGCTCATCTTTTTGGGGCTGTTGATGAGCCTCGTGCCCGCGGTCCTCTGGCTGGGCTTCTTCTACCGCATGGATCGACTGGAACCGGAGCCAAAGCAGAAGCTGATCGGCGTCTTTATTCTGGGCGCGCTGGTGACGGGCGCCGTGGCTGTGCCGCTGCTGGAAGGCTTCTTCGCCATTGACACCTGGCTCTACGACAGCTTTGCCTCCCAATTGATCGGCGGCATTCTGCTGGTGGGCTTTGTGGAGGAGGCTGTCGTCTATCTGGTCGTGCGCTACGGCATCTACGCCGACCCCGAATTCGATGAACGGGTGGATGGGGTGATCTACGCGATTGCTGCGGGGCTGGGGCTGGCAACGGTTCTCAACTTTAAGTATGTGCTGGATCACGGCGGTGTAGACCTGGGCATCGGCTCCGTGCGTGTGGTGGTGACAGCTTTGGCCCACGCCAGCTTTGCGGCCATCCTCGGCTACTTCATCGGCCAGACCCGCTTCGAGAAGACGCCGCCGCTCTACCTGCCCGCGGGGCTGGCCCTGGCCGCGCTGCTCAATGGCATCTTCTTCTTGCTCGAAGACCGGATGACATCTGCCGGGCTGTCGGTTAACCCCTGGAACGGGCTATTGCTGGCGCTGGTGGTGACAGCGATCTGTCTGTCTGCGGTCTTCTGGCTGGTCAATCGCTCCAACGAAGAGACGCTGCGCGTAGCCGCGCTCCAACGGCGCACGGACGACGCGCTTGCACTCACCAATCCCCCAACCCCCAATATCCCAATCCGCCACCTCCCTGTGCCAGAAAGCGGCACCGACAGCGCGGATAATGAAAAAGGAGAAGGCTGATGGCCGCTTTGCTTGCAGCTCTACGCAGACCCAGCATCACCAACCAGCCGCCCAGCCCCAGCGAGCAGCGGCGCAACGATCTGCTGGTGATTGTTGTCATCCTCTTTGCCATCTTCTTGGGTTGGGGTATTCGCTACAATTCTGGCAATGCCGTGCGCCAATTTGCCCTGGGCGACCAGCTGCCGACGCTGGCCTATCCCGCGGCCTGGCTGGAAGCCCAGAGCGACGGGGTACTCTTCCGGGCCATTGACCCGGCCAGCCCCAGCGCGTTCGACGCCCGCGTGGAACTCTTTGTGCGCGATCTCAAAGAGGGCGAAACGCTGGACACACTCAGCGCCAGTTGGCCGCTGCGCCGCACCCAGGAGTTGGAACGCTTCCGCAATCTGGCTGTGGAGGTGGCCCAGCGCACAGGCGATCAGCCCGCGCTCGTCTTCACCTACGCCTACATTGCCGACCCCACACGCGAGAGCGGCAGTCTGGGTCTGCCGGTGGTGGTGAAAGGGCAGGACCTGCTCTTTATCGCCAACGACGGCATTGGCGAGCGGTTGGTGGTGACGACGGTGACTGCCGACGCCACCGAATGGGAGAGTCACACCGACGCCTTTACAAAAATTTTCGCCAGTCTGGGTGTCCAGGAGGGAGAATAAGCCATGACCAACCGGATGCTTTCCATCTTTGCCCGACGGCCCTCGCGTCAGTCTCTTTGGCTGCTGGCGGCACTGCTTGTCGGTGTCGCATCACTGCTGGTCGCGCAGCGCGCCCAGGCCATCGAACGGGGGCCGCTCAACACCGCGCTGCTGGCAACCGTGCAGGTGATCGTACCTATCGCCACGGAACAGGACACATACAGCACGGGCAGCGGCACAATCCTGGCCGAGAGCGGTCTGATTCTGACCAACTATCACGTGATGGGCGAGATTGAGCAGGAGACGCTCTACAACGGCAACGGCTTTGCCGCGATTGCGGTCAACCCGACCAATCTCAAGGGGCGGCCAATCCTCAAATATGCCGCCCATCTGGTGGCGGGCAACCCGGCGCTGGACCTGGCCTTGCTGCGCATCACCGGCCTGCTGGAGGATGAAAGCCTGGCCCTGCCCGAAAATCTGGGGCTGACAGCCATTGCCATCGGCGACAGCCAGGCGTTACAGATCGGCGACGAGATCAGCGCGTTTGGCTTCCCCTCCATCGGCGGTGATACCGTCACCTTTACGAAGGGTATCCTCTCCGGCTTCGAGGATGAGGAGGACGATGGCTATGCCGAATGGCTGAAGGTGGACCTGAACATCAACCACGGCAACTCTGGCGGGCTGGCCACCAACAGCGCCGGCGAATTTGTCGGTGTACCCACCCAGGGCCGTCAGGACATCGGGATGATCGGTCTTGTGCGCGATGGCAATCTGGCCCTGGATTGGGTGCGCCGGGTATTGCTAGAGGAACCGAGCGCGTCCCAAACCGACGCGACCGCGCCGGCGGTGCTGAATGTGCAGTACGCCAAAGCCATCACCAGCAAAGGCGTGGCCCGCAAGCCCGCTGTGCGCTTCGACAGCGGCATCGAGAGCCTCTACGCCACTTTCGACTATCTAAATTTTGCCAATGGCGCGACTTTCGCCTTCGCCTGGTATCGGGATGGTTTTCAGATCTTCAGCGACAGCGTTGTCTGGGACGCGGACAAAGAAGGCTCTACGTGGGTCAACCTCAACGACGACTCCGGGCTGGAAGATGGCTACTACGAGTTGGAGCTCGCATACAACGGCAGCCAAATCTACCGCAACGGCGTTGTGGTGGGCGCGGCGCGGCCAGCCAACCGCGCCTCCTTTGGCGCGATCACCTTTGCCGCGGGGGTGACCGACGACGACAAGCCCATCGATCCGGGCACAAATTTCGCTGATATTGCGGAAATCTACGCCTTCTTCCCGGTCAACGGTGTGGAAAATGGGGACAAGTGGAGTCGGCGCTGGAGCATTGACGACGAAGTTGTCGCCTCCACCGATGACGTCTGGAACGAGGGTGCGATTGACTCCACCTGGCTCAGCCTCTCATCCGACGAGGGCACGCTACCAGTGGGCCGCTACCGGCTGGAATTGCTGATTGAGGACAAAGTGGTGCAGACGGGCGAGATGGATATTGTGGAGGCGGCGGCCCGCGCGCCGACCATCCCCGATGTGACGGTTGTAGGCACTGTGCAGGTGGCGGACAAACGGCGGCGGGCTGTCGCCGGGGCAACCGTCTTCTTTCTCAACCCGGGCGTGACGACAGAGAGCTTTCTGGACGCTCCCAAACAGGGGCTGGTCTTTGCGCAGGGTGTCTCCGACGAAAAGGGCGATTATCAACTGGACAAAAAGTTGACGCCGGGTACGCTCTACGCTGTGGTCGCCTACAAAGAGGGCTACAAGACCGTCTCCGCCGACGATTTTGAGATTCCCATTGACGCCACCAATCCCTACGAGGTGACGATCACAATGGAGCGGCGATAGCACTGCAACCACAAAGGCACAAAGACACAAAGGAAAAGCAGAAGTCATTTTGTCTTTCTACGTGTCTTGGTGGTTTTGGTCTGTTCAGGGTGAGGAAAGAAGATGATTGATCGGTTTCGTGGCATTAGGAGACTATCGGGCGTTGGCATGGGGATGCTGCTCCTTTTGGGCTGTCTACTCGCGCTGGGTGGACGTACAGACAGTCCCAGCCGCGCGGCGGCAAAGTGGAGCGGTCACCCAATCAATTTCACCATCCCGTTAACCGCTTGAGTTTGGAGTCGCGCTGCGTCATAGACGAGACAAAAAGAAGATATGAACGAGGCAGGCAAGCAATTTAACAAAAGAGAAGGAATCGGCGAATATTAGACGAGTGATGCGTGATGAATGTAGAGAATAGGAGCGTCCAATGATCGA
>CAMDEX010000316.1 GCA_945897075.1 Litorilinea aerophila | reverse complement strand
CTTACAAAAGTACAACGTTCGTTACGTAACCATCGGCGGGGTGGCCGCGATCTTGCACGGCGTACCGCGCACGACGTTCGACCTTGACATTCTGATTGAAGCAACGCTGGAAAATGCGCAACATCTACTCGATGCCCTATTGGATGCTGGGTTAGCCACGGCCGAGATGACAACGGCTGAAGAAGTATTGAGGCACGAAATCACTATCTTCCGCGATCGGGTACGGATTGATGTGCAGACAGCGACACCAGGAATCGAATTCGAGGCGGCCTGGCAGAAGAAAGAAGTGATGAAGTACCGAAAGCAAACATTCTACGTGGTATCGCGTGATGATCTGGTTGCCTCCAAGCGCGCAGCCGGTCGCGAAAAGGATTTGGAAGATATTCGTCTGCTTGAACTCAAATGATGTTCGGTTCTAGCAGCCTGTCGGGGAGACCGGTTTTGGTCGTTGACTTGTCCCACCGAGGACGCTCATAAGGATCGTCAAATGGCTCGAGTAGAAGACTATCCCAGATATGTTGAAGAAATCATCGAACGTTACGGCCAGTACAAGCCAGCCTACGGAGACATAGAGGTGCAGACCATTATTGATCGCGAGCACCACCACTATCAACTCATCAACGTTGGCTGGAACAAGAACCAACGCATTCGCGGCTGTGTACTCCACGTTGACATCAAAGATAACCGTATCTGGATTCAGCACGACGGCACAGAAACAGGCATCGCCAACGAGTTAGTCGAGATCGGTGTCCCCAAGCAGGATATCGTTTTGGCATTTCTCGCTCCCTACAAGCGGCAATACAGCGACTTCGCGGTGAACTAAACAGGCCGTGTCTGTGGACAACCACCCAGAAAGTAACCTACCCATGCCCGCACGTTTTCGCATTCTGGTGAGCGACAAACTCGCCGAAAGCGGTCTGCTTCCTCTCAATGCAGCGCCCAATGTCGCCGTAGACGTGCGCACCGAGCTGACGCCCGACCAACTGATCGAAATCATCCCCGACTACGACGCGCTGCTGGTACGCAGCAGTACACAGGTGAGCGCCGCGCTTCTGCGCGCCGGAACGCGGCTGCAAGTGGTGGCCCGCGCCGGCATCGGTGTGGACAACATTGACCTGGACGCAGCCACCCAGGCCGGCGTGATTGTGGTCAACGCGCCGACGGGCAATGTGGTGGCCGCGGCCGAGCATACGATTGCGATGCTGATGGCCCTGGCGCGCAGCATCCCCCTGGCCAACCAGCACGTGCAGGAAGGCAAATGGAAACGCGCCAGTTTTGTGGGTGTGGAGGTGCGCGGCAAGATCCTCGGCGTCATCGGCTTTGGCCGCATTGCCCGCGAGGTGGCCGAGCGCGGCGCAGGGCTGGGCATGAAAGTCATCGCCTACGATCCCTACGTCACCGCTGATTTTGCCGCCCAGCGCGGTGTGGAACTGGTCAGCCTGGATGATCTGGTGGCCCAGTCCGACTTCCTCACCGTCCACGTACCGATGACCGAGACGACCTATCACATGATTGATCGGGCGCAATTGGCGCGCATGAAGCAGGGGGCGCGGCTGCTCAATGTGGCCCGCGGCGGTATCATCGAAGAGGCAGCGCTGGCCGAAGCTATCGTCAGCGGTCACATCGCCGGGGCCGCCATTGACGTTTTCGAGGTAGAGCCGCTGCCCGCGGACAGTCCACTGCGCGGCAACCCCCAAATTATCCTCACGCCCCATCTGGGCGGCAGCACTGTGGAGGCACAGGAGAAGGTGGCCGAGGATGTGGCCGTGCAGGTGTTGGACGTTCTCAACGGACGCCCGGCCCGCTACGCTGTCAACGCGCCGATTTTGCCGCCCAAATCGCTCAACGCCCTGATCCCCTATATTGACCTGGCGGAACGAATGGGGCGCTTTTTGCGTCAAATGGATGGGCAGGGCATTGACCGGCTGGAAGTGACCGCGCACGGCCCCATCGCCGAACACGATTTGGCCTACGTCAAGGCCGCTGCCATCAAAGGCGTGCTGACCGGCGTGGTGACGGATCGGGTCAATCTGGTCAACGCCGAGCTGCTGGCCCAGCAGCAGGGCATGGAAGTGATGGAGCGCAAGCTGGTACACCACCACGAACGCTACGAATCTATGCTCACCCTGCGCATGACCAGCGGTCAGCAGACGCGCACGGTGCGCGGCGCATTTGTTCACGAAGAGCCGCTGATCGTTGCCATTGACGACCTCTGGGTGGATTTTCGGGCCGAGGGCTATCTGCTGCTGGCTTCCCACAACGACCGGCCGGGGATGATCGGGCGCGTGGGCACGCTGCTGGGCCAGGCCGACATCAATATCAGCTTTATGCACGTCGGCCGTCGCGCGCCCCGGGGCGAAGCAATTATGGTTTTGGGCACAGACGAGCCAGTGCCCGCTTCGGTGATTGGGGAACTCTCCCAACTGTCCAACATTCGCTGGATGAAGGCTGTCTGTCTATGAACCAATCCGATTCTACCTCTCGCATTGCTGTCCGCCGTCGCGCCGGTCTGCTGTCGCTCTTTGTACTCTGCCTGCTCTGGATCGGGCCGATCCTGGCCTGCGGCAGCTTCCAGCCCCGGCCCACACCCGTACCCACATTGCCCCCCGCCGCGGCCACGGCCAACGCCGAGGCCGAGCGCGCCCTGGCCTTGCCCACCAACACCCCCGTCCTGATCGTTGAACCGACAGCCACCTTTACCCCAGAGCCAATTCCACCCACGGCTACACCTGCCCCCGTTGTAGGGGGAACGCTAACAATAGGCCAACCGGCGCGGGTGGCCGCGGGCGGCGGGCTGAATGTCCGCCAGGCCCCCAGCACAGCCGGCGTGCTGGTGACCCGTCTGGGCTTTGGGGTACGTTTGAGTGTCTTGGAAGGGCCAACCAGCGCCGATGGCTACATCTGGTGGAAGGTGGATGACGGCCAGGGCAATGTGGGGTGGGGCGCGCAGGGCGACGGCACGGACGAGTGGATCTCCCCCCAAGTCGGCGAGGCCCAGCCGGTGAATCGGTCGCCCAAAGTGGGCGACCGGGTGCGGGTGACGATGGAAGCAGGCCAACTGCTGACCATCCGCACAGTGCCGGGCACCAGCGCTGCCACTGTTACGAAGGTCAACATCGGCGCGGAATTTACCGTCCTGGCCGGCCCCCAGTCCGCTGATGGCTACTTCTGGTTTCAAATCCGCTCGGATGACGGCGCAACCGAAGGCTGGGCCGCCGACGGCTCTGACGGCAAGCGCTGGTTGAGTCCGTTGGAGTGAGCGGGGAGCGGGGACTGGGGAGCGGCGACTGGCGACTGGCGACTGGCGACTGGAGAGCGGGGACTGGGTAACCGTCCAGCTCAAATCCCCAATCCCCAATCCCCAATCCCCAGCCCCCAATCCCTAATCCCTCGGAATTACCAACACCTGGCCGACGTAAATAATGTTGATGTTCCAGATGCCGTTGGCCTGGGCCAGATAGTAGACATCCACCCCGAAATGGGCAGCGATGGCGCTCAGACTGTCGCCGGGTTTGACGGTGTAGGTCATCGGCGTCATCCCCGGCGTGGCCGTTGGGGTCGGTGTGGCTGTGATTGCAGGTGCGGGTGTAGCTGTCGGCGCTGGGCCAGTTGAGCAGCCAGGGATCGTCAACACCTGGCCGACGTAGATGATATTCACATTGTAGATGCTGTTGGCCGCAGCCAGCGCTTGCACGGAGACGCCGTACTTTTGGGCGATCCAGGCCAAATTATCGCCGGGCTTGACCACATACTGGCAGCTCGTGCTGGGCGGTGTGGAGGTGGTCGTCGTGCAACCGGACAGACTGATGCTGTCCAGATTCAGGTCCATCTCCGTTTCAGAAGTTCCCCACTTTTTCCAGCCCCGGATAAAGACAACGACATCGCTGGCTGGTGCGGTGAACTTCACTGTGGCGGTCGCCATCGTTCCCGGCGCTGTGCGTGGGTAGATGGAGCCGAGGTTGAGAATCTGCCAATTGCTCACTTTGGCCCAATCGGTCTCGCTGCCGCTGGTGTAGCCCCACTGGGCGGCAAAGGCGTTGGCGTCGGGGCCGCTATTCACCCCCCGCAACTGGCCCTTGACCGTCAACTGATAGGTTGCGCCCTGCTGCAGGCCGCTGATCTTCTGGTAGATACCCGCATAGCGATCTGCGTCCGCCGGATAGATTCCCTTGGAATTGATTTCGATCAGTTGTCCGTGGCTGCCGTCGCTGACCACTGGCGGCCACTGTTCATCGTAGAAGCCGTAGTTGGCCGCACCACCGTTGCTAAACCAGCCCCAACTCTTGCCCACCTGACCGCTGGCGCTGGTGTTGAAGCCGCCCTCAAAGCTGCCGTTGGCGACAAGATTCTGCCCGCCACAGGAGGCCACCACAACCGTTGTGGCCGTCGCGGTCGGCGCTGGGGTCTGCCCAGGCTGGGCGGTGGCGGTGGCGGTGGCGGTGGCTGGGGGGTGGCTGCCCGCGGCTGGCCCGGTCAGGCTGATGGCGTCGAAGTTGACGTCCAATTCCATCCCAGCCACGCCCCACTTCTTCCAGACGCGGACGTAGACGGTCAGGTAGTCGTCCTCGGCCATCAGCTTGCGGCTGTAGCTGCTGAACGCGCCGGGCGACGAGCGGGGATAGTAGGTGTCCCAGCCCACGTCCTGCCAGTTGCTCACTTTTGACCAGTCGGCGCTCTTGCCCTGGCTCCAGCCCACCTGTACCCGGTAGCGCCAGGGATCGCCGTCCAGTTCGGTGCTGCGGATCAGCCCCTTCAAATCCAGCGTATACTCGGCCCAATCCACCACGCGTACAGTCTGGTAGATGCCTGCATAGCGGTCCGCGTCGGCGACGAAACTGCCTGCGGTGTTGATTTCGATGAGCTGGCTGCTGG
The DNA here is from genome assembly GCA_945897075.1 of Litorilinea aerophila. GTDB lineage: Bacteria > Chloroflexota > Anaerolineae > Caldilineales > Caldilineaceae > JACQGT01. The sequence continues at coordinate 1,035 of CAMDEX010000316.1, read as the reverse complement.
CCCCGTTGGCGACCACCGCCCCCCACTGCTCCTGGTAGAAGCCGTAGTTGGCCCCGCCCCCGTTGGTGAAGCAGCCCCAGCCGACGCCCACCATCCCGCAGCCGGGTTGGGCGACGAAGCCGTCTTCAAAATTGCCGTTGGCGAGAACGTTGACATTGCTGGCGCTGGTGCGGGCTGCGCTGCTCACGGCGAAGAGGGCCAGCCCAATCAGAAGCGCGGCAGCCAGGATGCCCCAGCGCAGTTGGCGTCGGGGTTGCGTCCAGTTGCGCAGGATAGACAAATTCATAGGATACTCCTTGTAAGTGCGGATTGGGTGATGAAAAAGAAGCGAAATCTGGATGATTTCGGATAGCCAATTTGCTGGGCTTATTCTATCACTACTTTACGCACACTTCAAGAGGGGATATGACCTAAATTTTTGATTTTTGCAATTGACGCCAGACGAATTACAGAGTAGACTGAAATTCCAGCGTGCTTTTGTTGTATCTCTTGACTCCAGTGCAAAAACCGAGTTTTTTGCAGAAATCGCCGTGATTCCAGGAGTGAGCCGGTCTCAAAAACTCGGTTTTTGGCCTTTTGCACTGGAGTCATCTCTTGAGGAGAAGAATGAAAAGGTTGCTGTATGTGTTGGTGATTTTGTCTATATTGCTGACAGCGTTGGCGCTGCCTGCGTCGGCCAAGCCCAGCAAAGTCATGCTTTGCCACAGGGGTAGAACGATCAGCGTCGCCCAGCCTGCTGTCGCTGGTCATGTGGCGCACGGCGACAGCCTCGGCGCTTGTGGGATCCCTGGCAGCTAAACCTATCTGCCGCTTGGGTTGAACCGAACAGAGACCTGCTGCGCCATAGAGCAGGCATTGGAAACGCAGAGACCCGGCCAGTTGTGGCCGGGTCTCTGTGCGGTTGGCCGTAGGTTGGGTTCTTGCCGCCAGAAAGGATGGAATGTCCTGGGGCGTGTACGGCAAGAACCCAACCAATAACGGACATTTGAATTTTAGAATACCCGTGCTATCATCTCAGAAGTTCGACTTCTCGGA
>CAMDEX010000315.1 GCA_945897075.1 Litorilinea aerophila | reverse complement strand
AAAGGTGCAATATTTTCTAAAAGTGCTCTTATCTTTATCATGGGCTTTCTCCACTGGCTGAGTTTTTGTCCGTAAGACTTCTACTCTACCCTATACAGCCCTATTTACCATTAATCCCTTTACCCTAACTTTTGGCGAGGGTATTGTATCTCGACTCCGCCACAGAACAGCCCCTGGAACTGATCCTGTCCAGCTATCAGGCACTGGTCGAGGCTCATTCACAGACGCCCCTATCCCTTGACGGGTTGGAACGACTACCTGCTGCTTTGCAGGCAACAATCCTAAAACTCTTGCACCGAGCGCCGCTGAACACTTTTTTGCAGTTGGTCGAATTGCCTGTGCCTGCGCTGCCTGCCAGTCGTCTGCGCGAAATTTTTACACCTGCCCTCTGGAAAACTGTAGCTGTTGGGTAGGGCGAGGATGCGCTTCGGCGGAATATATCAAAAGTCTCGCCTCCCTCCAGCGCTGGCTGCAACGACGAAAATTGTCCCAGCCAGCAGACGCGGACTGAGCGTTTGTCTCCCGTCCGCCTGACATTTACGCGCAGAAGCCGGATAGCAGCCATCCGGCTTTTTTGGTATACTGTGGGCAAGAAGAATTTGCCCAAAACGGCTGTTTGAGTTGAAAAGGAGGCGCAGCGTGCCGTCAAACCCATCACCCACAGAGATTCTGCATACGGTTGCCGGATCACTGGTCGCCACCCAACGCTATGCAACGATAGATGCAGCCCTGCGCGATCTGGCGATTTCGGCTGTGCGTGGCAAGACCCTCTACTATCGACAGCGCATCCGCCGGTTGGAACGGAAATATGCCACAGATTTCGACACCTTTTCGGAGCGCTTGCAGGGCCGCGCTACCCCCGCCGAAGAGGACGATTGGTTTGCTTGGCGTTCTGCCCGACGGATGTTGGCCGATTGGCAGCAGACCTACCGGGAACTGAGCGATGAACGCTCTCGCTGACGCACTGGTGAGACTCTTACAACAGCATCGGCTGGTCAAGACTGTGCGGGTCGTCAATTACGACGAAACACCGGCTGGCAAAGTGGAACTAAAAATCCGCTGCCGTCTCGCCGGTCGGTATCAGCTTCAAGTTTGGCTGCATCACGAGCCAGCGTTTCAGGACTACGCCTATCAATTGTTCACCAACAGGCCGCTCTTGCGCTGGGACAACTCACCTCACTATCCAGACATTGCAACAGCGCCCCATCACTTTCACAACGAAAGAGAAGAAGTCGGCCCATCCCCGCTCACCGGCACTCCTGTGCAAGATGTTCGCTACGTTTTGGATGAGATTGAGCAGTGGTTGTCCAAAGAATCGGACAGTTTGACGGTGTGAAAGTGTTTTATTGGGATGCTCCACGCCACAATCTCCGAGCGCAGCCAACAGCAGCGCAGTGGCGCGGGATGCAGCCTACGCGGACTGAGCACTTCTCTCCTGCCCGCCAATCAATCTACCCACAGAAGCCGGATAGCAGCCATCCGGCTTTTTTATTACGTCGCTACTGGTTAGCCGCCTGTATCCCGGTTTGACAATCATCAAACCGCGCGTTAAGATCACCCTGTGATTCTTCCCCGTTTGGTATGCGAATGATAGGAAAGCTACGGAGTTGATTATGTGCCAGAACCATAACACACAGAATCAATCCGTCACAATCGATCCAGAAATTATGAGCGGCGCGCCTGTCTTTACGGGAACTCGGGTGCCGATTCAAACACTCTTTGATTACCTGATGGACGGCTGTTCGTTGTCTGAATTCCTGGATAACTTCCCTACCGTCTCCTACGAAGCAGCCTTGAAGGTGTTGGCCTACGCTGCCCAACGCGCAGCCAATGGCAAAGTAGCGGCATGAAGATTTTGATTGACGAAAGCCTGCCCCGCTTTACACTGCAACTGGTGCAGGAACACAGAGCGTACACCGTCCAGTATATGGGGTGGACCGGAATCAAGAACGATGCGTTGCTTCGTCGTGCAGAAGAGCAGGCCGTGCGGGGCTGTAGTCTTTAGCCGCCAGCTTTGCGGGCAAGGAAAGCAACGATCTGGGCATCAAAGCGCAGCTCGTTGCCCTGTCGCCGTACATGCAGACCGGCAGCGTCGGTTTCAATGCTGGCCTCCAACATTTCCAGCACAGCCGTATGGGTTGCTTCGTCTACGGCAATGCTGCTCAGCCAGACGATCGCGCTGCGCTCCACCTTCCAACGCTGCTCTTTCTCCACCACAAAGCCACATTCTTCCAACAATGCCGCCAACTGCCTGCCTGTGCGGATGGTGGCGTGGGTGGGGTTGCGTCTGTTTTCGATGGCATTCTGGGTGGCCCGTTTCACCGCATCCTCTGCGCCGTCAATGTCAATCAGGAGCAACTTGCCCTGGACAGGCAAGAGCCGGTGCAGTTCGCGCAGGGTGGGGCGAGGATTGGCCAGGTGGTGGAAGAGATGGACGCAAAGAGCTGCATCGAAGCGGCCATTTTGAAAGGGCAGGTCGTGGGCGGGGGCCAGACGAAAGTTGACCCGTTGTAGCGGCACATTTTTGCTGCTCAGACGCAGGAATTCGGCCTTCTCCAGCATCGCCGGGCTGACATCCACACCCACCACTTCCCCAATGCCAGACCGGGCCAGATCCAACGCCAGCCACCCGGAGCCGGCCCCGGCCAGAAGCAGATGGCTCTCCTCTCCCAACTCGGCAAAACGACGAATCTGCTCACTGCTCATATCTTGGGCCGGCGGCTGTCTGTTTTCTGGCGGCTCGCTGTTCTCAGGGTTCAAGCGCAAGGCCAACTGGTTGTAGAATTGGGTGATCTTTTCGATCTCAGCGTTCAATTCCCGCTCAATCGTCTCCTGCTGGTTGTCTGCTGCGGGGGTCGTGCGCCGGGGCGGGGAGCGCCGGACGATATGCTCGGTGCGGTTGCTATAGGCCAGGGACCAGCGCCCTTCGTGGTAGACAACTTCACTGGTGGATGTATGCGCAATTCCCATACCCAGCTCTGCCCCCGCGGCAAACGAGCGCAGAAGAGTGGCAATCGTCACCGCGTCGGCAACCAGAAGGATGGTCTTGCCCCAGCGGTCGGCCAGCAGACGGGCAAGGGCGTCCACCAATTCTGCGCTGTACACGCTGTAGCGGGCCACTGCCTCCAGCGACGGGTTGTTGGGCGTGGCGATGGGTGGTTCGAGCGCCCAGGCCGTTTCTCCTCCTCTCGGCCAATCGGACAAGGGTTGGAAACGCAGATCCAATTGCTGGCCGATCCGTTGGGCTGTCAGCCGCGTATGCAGGGGCAAGTCGGTGAGGAGGACGTCGATCTCTTCATGGATGTGCAGCCAGTGGGCCAGCGCGGTTGTCTGCTCCCAGCCTCTGGCCGAGAGGCCAGTCTCGTCGCGTGTCAGGTGTGGAAGGCGGCTCTGCATATTTTCCGCATGGCAAACCAACAAGAGGCGCGTCGGTCGCGCTGGCGCTGTGGGTGGGCGCAGATACCACGCCAAATGTGCGCTGGATTCCCTGGTGGGTGTGGCTGTCTGGGCGGGAACGTTCTGCTGCATACGGATGTGACACTCGCTTCAATGGCTGAATGGAAAAAGCCGCATTCGCAGATCATACCAGACGGCGGGCGCGCTGCAAAGCGGGCGACATTTGCAACTGGAACGACTACGGTCACAGAGTGGCATTTTCACCCTTTCACCCACTCATCTTGTCACCTTCACAGGCTTACCGGCGATTTTCTTGTGCGCGCGGCCTGCAAATTGACCCACGCTGCGCTGCCGTTGACATTCAGCCCAATCTTCTGTACAATCCATGCGGTTGGCTACGCACCCATTGGCCTCTACCGCATACTTCGTTTCGTTGGTTCACTGCTCCGGATTCACCCCTGTATTCGAGGTAGCTGAAATCTTCACCAGGACCTGGAGTGATCCACACAACTTCTACCGGACCACAAGCGGCACTTGCCATCCCAGTTCTGGCGGATAGCTGTTACCTTCAACGTATTCCCGCTGACATGAGGAGGATTTATGGCTAAATTCACCACGTCGCAACTGCGCAATGTGGCGATAGTAGGACACGGTAGTTCCGGCAAAACCTCTCTGGTTGAAGCGCTACTCTTCAACTCGGGGGCGCTTACCCGCATGGGACGGGTCGAAGATGGCACGACCGTCTCGGACTGGGACCCAGAAGAGCAGCGCCGGGGAATCTCCATCAACCTGTCTGTCGTGCCCGTCGTCTTCAAGGAGATCAAATTGAATCTGGTGGACACACCAGGCTACCTCGACTTTATGGGTGAGGTAATCAGCGCGCTCTCTGTGTGCGAGGCCGGGCTGGTGCTGGTGGATTCGGTGGCTGGGGTAGAGGTAGGGACCGAATTGGCCTGGGAGCGGCTGAACACAGTCAACAAACCCCGCCTGGTCTTTATCAACAAAATGGACCGGGAGAATGCCAACCACCAGCGGGTGTTGGCCGATCTGCAGGAAACCTTTGCTGACAGCAGGATTGTGCCCTTCCAACTCCCGATTGGTTCTGCCGAAACGTTTGAAGGTGTCGTCAATCTGGTTGATATGAAGGCATATATGGGGCGGGAAGGCACACCCGCGCCGATTCCGACGGATATGCTGGAGCAGGTGACGAAGGCTCGTCAAGTGTTGGTGGACACCGCGGCCGAGACCGATGACGAACTGATTATGAAATATCTGGAAGGCGAAGAGTTGACCGAAGACGAAGTGCGCCACGGTCTGCACGACGGCGTGCGCGGGGGGCAGATCGTGCCTGTCTTTTGCGGCACAGCCACAGGCAATATCGGCCTCTACAACCTGATCCGGGCCATGACCCGCTATGTGCCTGCACCCAACGAAATCACCGCCCCCGCCACAAGCGCAGGGGAAGCACACCCGCTGGCCAGTGACGCCGACGCCCCGGCCGCGGCGCTGGTTTTCAAGACAATTGTGGACCGCTATGTGGGACGCATGAATTATATTCGTATCTTTTCCGGGACACTCAAGAAGGATAGCTATCTGCGCAACGTCCGCACGGGCAAAGAGGAGCGCATGCAGAATGTCTTTGCGGTGAAGGGCAAAGAACTGGAAGCGAGCGCAGAGTTGACAGCCGGGGACATCGGTGTCATTACCAAATTGGATGACGTTCTGACCACCGATACGCTCTCCGATAAGAATACACCCGTTGTCGTTGCGCCGCCGGTCTATCCCACACCGCTTTACACCGTAGCGGTTTCCCCTGCCACCAAAGCCGACAGCGCCAAGATGGGCCAAAGTCTACACGCCTTGACCGAGGAAGACCCCACCCTCTCGGTGGAATATGTGCAGGCCACCAAACAGAATGTACTGCATGGGATGGGTGAATCCCACATTGACGCCGCCATCCGTAGCCTGGAGACAAAATTCGGCGTCAAAGTGGAGGCTTCACTGCCCAAAGTCTCCTATCAGGAGACAATTACTATCCAGGCCAGCGCCCATTACCGCCACAAGAAGCAGACAGGCGGTGCAGGTCAATTTGCTGATGTGGAGCTGCGCGTGGAACCGCGCGAGCGGGGCGCTGGCTTTGAATATGCCAGCGAAGTTGTCGGCGGCACGATTCCTACTGTCTTTATCCCCTCCATCGAAAAGGGCATTCGCCAGGTGTTGGACCAGGGTGTGCTGGCCGGTTTTCCGATTGTGGACGTAAAGGCGGTTGTTTTTGACGGCAAGTACCACCCCGTGGACTCCAAAGACATTGCCTTTCAGACTGCGGGGCGCGAGGGGTTCAAGCAGGCCATGCGCGAGGCAAAACCGGCCCTTTTGGAGCCGATCTACAACATTCAGGTCACTGTGCCCGACGAATATATGGGCGATGTGATGGGTGACCTGAACACACGGCGCGGGCGGGTACAGGGGATGGATCAGCGCGGCAATCGCACGATTGTGCGTGCCCAGGTGCCCATGGCCG
>CAMDEX010000314.1 GCA_945897075.1 Litorilinea aerophila | reverse complement strand
CGCCCCTACGGATTGGCTGGCGTGGGCAACGGCGACGACGGGATGGGCGTCTCGGTGGGCGCAGGGATGGGCGTGGCCGTAGCTGCTTCGGCTTCCGGAGTCGGCGTCCACACGGGCGTCCAGGTCGGTGTCCACACGGGGGTTTCGGTCGGCGTCGCAGTCGGCGTTGTGGTCACTGTCGGCTGCGCATTCTCCACAACCAGCCGCACCCGGCTTTCGTAGCTGTTGCCAAAGCTGTCGCGCACGAACAGCCGCAGGGTGTGGGGGCCATTTGCCAGACTTTGTGTATCCCACTGGCCCAGAATCCCGCCCGTGGAGGGCTGATCAACCGGTCCCCAAACGGCTGCGCTGAATGCGCCGGGGTCGTGGCTGATGCCGTATTGAAGTTCGTAGCTGGTAAAAGCAGGCACATTGGCGACACCCACCACAGAGATCACCCCTTGCACGCTCTCACCGTCGGCGGGCTGGGTAATGTTAACTTCAGGCGCAAAGTTAAAAATTGTGTTCTCATCCAGCGGTGGCTGGGGAATGCCGTGCGACTCGGCCCAGGCCCGGTACTCGGCTGGGTAGACTTTGAAGACCTTTTCCTCCACCAGCTCCGCCGGGGTGAACTCGCCCGCGCGCTGGCCGGTCACTTTGTCAATCTTCACAACCTGCCACAGGTCTGCTTCTGGTGGCAGCGGCGGGCGATCCTGGGCAAACCAGTGGGTCGCCTTTTGCGGGCAGGCGGGGCTGGGCAGCGTGCCTGTATCCGCGCAGACCTCCACCTGCTGTACACCCGCGGGAACAGGGAAATTGCTGGGCGGTGTGGCGGCCAGCGTGCTCTGCATAAAATGATTCCAAATCTGGCCCGCACCGCCCGCACCAGAGATATTTTGCATCGGTGCGTTGCTGGCATTGCCCACCCAGACCCCTGTGACCAGTTCCGGCGTATAGCCAATCGTCAACCCATCCCGAAAGTCGTTGGTCGTGCCGGTCTTGACAGCCGCGGGTCGGCCCAGATTCAGCACAGAATTGAGGCCAAAGATGGGGGCGCGGGCCTGGTTGTCGCTGAGCATATCGCTGATCAGAAAGGCATCCACCGGGCTGATCACCTGCTGCCCTTGGGCCAGACCGTCCAGGCGGCAGGGAGTGAGCGTATCGCTGGCACAGATGAGATTGCCTTCCCCGTCCTCAATCTTCAGAATTGCCTGGGGCGGTCGGCGCACTCCGCCGTTGGCCAGCACGGCAAAAGCGCCGGTCATCTCCAGGAGGGGAATCTCGCCGCTGCCCAAAGCCAGGCTCAGCCCGTAGTCCGACCGGGTGAGGGTGGAAATGCCCAGCCGTTCGGCCAAAGGGATGAAATTCTCCAGCCCCACCACTTGCATCGCCCGCACCGCCGGGATGTTGTAGCTGTTGGCCAGCGTGGCGCGTGCGGTCAAAATGCCGTGCTCTTGCTCGTCGTAATTGGTGGGGTGATAAGGGGGATTTGCTCCGTCTGGGAACTCCTCTTCGATGTCGGCGATCAGTGTGTCGGGCGTCCAACGTTCGTTGAGCGGGCGCTGGGGGTTTTCAAACGCGGCCAGATAGACCAGCGGTTTGATCGAGCTGCCCGGTTGGCGGGGGGCCAGCGCCATATTCACCTGGCCGTCAATCTCCACATTGTCGAAATCCGCGCTGCCCACCAGCGCCAGAATCTCCCCGCTCTGGGGGTTGAGCGCCACCAGCGCGCCGTTGGAGACGTTGCGCGCGGCCAGCGCCTGCACCTGCTCAGCCACAATCGCCTGGGCCGTATTCTGCAACTCCAAATCCAACGACGTAGTCACATTCAACCCCACCCGGTAGAGCGCCTCTGGCCCCAACAGCGTTTCCAACTGCTGGCGCACGTAGAGGGTGAAGTGGGGCGCAAGGAAGTCGTAGCGCACGGGGACGTAGGCCAGAGGCTCCAGCCAGGCCGCGTCCGCCTCTGCCGGTGTAATGGAGCCGGACTCCACCATCAGCCGCAGTACCACCGCCTGGCGCTCCTTCACCCGCTCGGGGAAGGTGTAGGGGTCGTAGTAGGCCGGGGCCTGGGGTAGCCCGGCCAGCAGCGCAGCCTCGGCCAGCGTCAGATCGCCCACATCTTTGCCAAAATAGGTTTCCGCCGCCGCATCAACGCCGTAGGCCAGGTTGCCATAGTAGACTTCGTTGAGGTAGATTTCCAGAATCTGCTCTTTGGAATAGCGGCGGCTCACCTCGGCGGCCAGAATCGCCTCTTTGATCTTGCGTTCTGCCGAGCGTTCCGAGGAGAGAAAGACCAGTTTCACCAGTTGTTGGGGAATGGTGGACGCGCCGGAGACGAACTCCCGCTCGCGCACGGCATAGTAGACAGCGCGGGCCAACGCCACCGGATCGACCCCTGGATGGCGGTAGAAGTTGGCATCCTCTGTGGCAATCGTCGCCTGACGCAGCCAGGGCGACATACGCTCCAGCGAGACGGCGACGCGGCGGCCCTCGTTGGGGTCGAAGGTCTCGTTGAGCAGTACGCCGTTGCGGTCAAAAATGCGCGTACTCTGAAAAGAGCTGGCCCGTTTGGCCAGATCACCGGGCAGCGGCAGGTCAGCCGCGATCTGGGCGTAGGCCACGATCACCCCGGCCAGGCCAAGAAAAGCGACAACAAGAAAAGTGACTGCGCCCATCAACAGCCCGCGCCCAAAGGAGCGGGAAGGTTTGACTGGCGCAGGTTGGGCGTTGGGTTCGAGACGGTATTGTTGCATAAAAAAGAAGATATTGGGTATTTCGTAGTCATGCGCAGCGTGACAATCATCCCGCCGCGTTCAGTTCGATGCGCCCCACTACATCACTGCCTCTTCCATTCCGCACTCCGCATTCCCCATTCCTTCACGGCCATTGCCAGGGCAGACGGTTCTGGTAAACGAAGGCCGCGCTGTGGAGCGCCTGGAAAAGAAGCAGCGGCAGCGCACCGGCACGCAGCAGCCAGGGAGAGCGCAGGCGGCGGGGCAGCAGCCAGGCCAGCAGCAGCGCGCTGGGGATGGCGGAGAGGCTGAAGAGATCCCAGTCCCGCTGCCCCCCGTAATCGGGATTCCAGAACCAGACAAAAAGCCAGTAGCAGGCCGCAGCAATCAACAAAAAGCGCGTCCCCAACTCCCCGGCACTTTCTGAAGTGCCGGGGAGTTGGAGCCTACTCTCCATAGAACGCAACCGCGCGGGAAATGTTCCCAACCAGAGCAGAAGCAGAGCAGGTAGCACAACTGGCGCTACCAGAATCTGTTCATTAAGAAAATCGCGCAAATGCGGCCAACTGAAAAGAGTGTAATGCTCCCAGCGGGTAGTCGTGACAAAAAGCGGCACCAGCCAGCGCCCGTCCCCCCCGCCGGGACGGTCAGCCTCCAGCAGCGCGACCAGCCCGTGCCCGCCCGCCTCCATCAGCAGCAGCGTAGCGCCCGCGGCCAGAAGTATCGGCAGCGCCACTGCGACCAGAGTCCGCCAGCCAGAGAAGCCACCACCCCGCCAACATATCCACGCCAGGTAAAGCAGCGACGGCGCAAGCACAATCGTACTGGGATGAGTGGCGTTGAGCAGGGCCAACACCGACGCTGCCAGCCACAGCGGGCGCTTGCCTTCCAACACGCCCAGCCCAATCCAAAGATAGACCAAAACGCCCGCGGCGGCAAAGCTGTAGTTCTCCACATAGCCGAAAAACAACTGCATCACACCCAACGAGGCCAGCAGGCCAAAAGTCAACCAGCCGGGGGCGAGATTTTTTAGACGGCTCAATTGAAGGGCAACTGCAAGATAGAGAATCCCTGCCACTGGGCTAAGCAGCCGATAGACCGGCGTGGCGTCACGCCACTGCAAGCGTTCATGGAAAGCCAGCCACAACTGGCTGTGCAGAAAGACGTCGAGCGGGGCCTGCCAGGAATGGGTCAGGCGCAGGGCCGGATCGGGCCAGCCGACCGCATTGGCGAGAATGTAAGCGTCGCCCCAACGGGTGTGGACAATCGGAAAGGCGAAGAAGGCACAGGCCAGGGCAACCGCGACAGCCAGACCTGTCAGGTCCGCCGACAGAGAGAAGGGAGTCAACGAGTCATCTTTCCCGGCGGACCTGACAGGTGTGGCGACACGCCACCACCCCCAGAGCATTGACGCTATCAGCGCGCCAGCGCCCAGCCCAACTGCCCAGCCGGATGCATAACGCACGGGCCAGAAACCCCACCAGTAGCTTTCCGCCTCCCCCATCGCGGGCAGAGCGCCCAGCGTGGCGGGCAGCGTCCGCACGTAGAGATGCAGCCCAACCAGCAGCAGCAACAGCCCATAGAAAAGAAGGAGTGTCCGGCGTTCTCGATTCCATTGCACCGGCGCAGGTCTGGTTGCCATTAGACGCTATCTGCAAACGTGCCGGGCACAGAAATGTGCCCGGCACGGGTTGGTTCATATAATTTTCTCGCTCGCAATCATCAGTACGCGGCGATCAGTGGCCCAACAGCTAGTCTCAACGCGTGGCCGTGGGACGTTTTTGACTTCAAATCAACGTGCTTACCTCCACACCCAACGCAAAGCAGAGTGCGGCTCCAACTTCTCGCATCTTCTCGGCAGACAAGATCGTGATCAGCCGCCCGAGTTTGCGCTTTGGTACAGTTTGCAGGTGATGAAAATTCGCCGCACACTCTTCTGGCATCCCATCGCCCACGCTCAAACGTACCTCGGACGCAATCCCACGAATTGTCGTCGTGATCGGAGCAATAGTGACCTCATGGAGATGGGGCAAGACCGAATCGCGGGTCAGGACCAGAACTGGGCGACGTTTGTCTGGTGGCTGAAATTCGTACCAGCGCACTTCTCCCCGCTTCACGGCTTACCCCAAGCTTGTTCGCTTTCCCACCCATCAAACTCACCAGGTTGTACAGGCTGGCGTTTGTATGCTTCGATTTCTTGCTGCTCCAATTCTGCCGTTGTCCATTCTCGGAGTGAGCGGCGCACCAATTGCAGCATGAAATCAACCGTAGAAACCCCTGCTAGCCGTGCGGCCTGCTCGATCCGCTGGAACAATGTTTCACTGATTTGCAGTTCCATTGTTCTCATCATAGCGATACCCGCCTTCATTTACCCCAAAACCTGCACGCATGAATTAGTGCCCAACCAGTGAAATTCTTGTTTTTTGTGCAAGAAAAAAGAAATTTTTGTATACACGGATAGAAAGGAACACGGATTTTTCTGATCTCTGTTCCTTTCTATCCGTGTATACAACCCTCTTTGGTTCTGGCTTTGCCAGGTTATGGATAGAGCGTTACGCCTGCCCGCCCGACAACCGATTGCTGTTCACTGCTAACTGATTACTGGTACGTCACAAACTCCGCCGAGGCCCACGCGGGGCCGGCCACACCGGGCAGGAAGAGCAGCACCCATTGACCGTCTGTGCTGACGCCGACCGCCATGCGGGTCTCGCCGTTGTAGACGTGGCCGACAATCGTGCCTTCCAGGGAAGGTAGAGTGCGCACCCGCAGCCGCGCCCCGCCGGTGTTGACGGTGACGTTGCCGTATTTGACATTCAAATCCGCTGCGCTCACACTCACAAACTCACTGCCCACCCAGGTTTCACCCTCGATGCCGGGGAAGTAGAGGCGCACCCATTTGCCGTCCGCACTCTTCTCGGCCACAGGGAAGATGTCGCCATTCAGCGCACCGCCCACAACTTCGGCGTCCGCCGCGGGGGCGCTGCGTACACGCAGGGAACGGGTGTTGACCGTGGCCAGTTCGGCGCTGGTCATCCCAGTCATTGCCGCCGCTTCACCAGCCGACATCGCCGCCGATCCACTTCCGGCAGGGGCCGGAGCAGCCGCGGCGGGAACGGGAGCAGGGGCAGCAGCAGCAGGAGCAGGGGCAGCCGCAGCGGGAGCAGGGGCAGCCGCAGCAGGAGCAGGGGCAGCCGCAGCGGGAGCAGGGGCAGCCGCAGCAGGAGCAGGGGCAGCCGCAGCGGGAGCAGGGGCAGCCGCAGCAGGAGC
>CAMDEX010000313.1 GCA_945897075.1 Litorilinea aerophila | reverse complement strand
TTTCACCATTGTCGTCATCAACGTATCATACAAGCGAGATGTGTTTTCCATTTCCCTTCTCCTTTTTGTTTGCTCTCGAAAAGAAAATTATAGACTCTTTTGTCTACTTTGGAAAGACCCGTCTTTTCCACTTTTGTCAGTCAATCAGGGGGTAGACCCGCTCGGTTTCGATACGACTGGAAAAAGCGCCAGTCTACTCAACCAGCGCTAATCTATAGAAGCCAGCAATTACGTGCGAAGTCCGTCCCCACCTGCCACCTGCCACCTGCCACCTGCCACCCGCCACCTGCCACCTGCCACCTTCCACCTTCCACCTGCCTCCCCCATGCCCACCGCCACCCTCGCCGTCTTCATCGCCTTTGCCCTCCTGCTTCTGGCCCTGGCCTGGGCCAGCCGGACGATCGGTCTGCTCATCCAGGGCATCGTCTACCGGCTCACCGGCTCCGGGGATATGGCGATGGTCATCCTCTTTCTGGTCTATCTGCCGGGGATTTTCCTGCACGAGGGCAGCCATTGGCTGATGGCGAAGCTGCTGGGGCTGACGACGGGCAAATTTCGGGTCTGGCCGCAGAAGAAGGGCAAATTTATCGGTATGGGCAGCGTCACCGTCGCGCGGGGTGGGACAGTGCGGGACAGTCTGGTGGGGATGGCCCCCCTGCTGGCGGGGACGGCGCTGGTGGCGTTGATTGCGGGGCAGGTCTTCGGCGCGGATAGATTGGCGGGGGTCTGGGCGCAGGGCAATGCGCTGGATGTGGTGGCGTCGATCTTCGCGGCTCTGGCCGGCCAACAGGATGGGCTGCTCTGGGCCTGGGCCATCTTCGCCATTGCTAACGCAATGATGCCCAGCGCCAGCGACCGGCAACCGCTGAAAATGCTCCTGCTCTATCTGCTCCTCGTCGGTATTGTCTATGTGCTGCTGGACAATTCAGGCCAGCTTTTTCTCCAGGCTGCGCTCTGGCTGACAGACCCGACCCGCCTGCTCGTCGGCGCGCTGCTCTTTACGCTGGTCATTGACGGGGTGATTCTGGCTATACTAACTATACTGCAAGCCATCATCGCCACCCTGCAAAGACGCTAAACCACAAAGACACAAAGTGGGGACAAGAAGGGAGGAAGGGAGGGAGGAAGGGAGGAAGGGAGGAAGGGAGGATGTGTCCTGTCCTCCCTTCCTCTTGTCCTCTTGTCCTCTTCTCCTCCTGTCCTTCTGTCCTCCTGTCCTCCTGTCCTCTTGTCCTCCTGTCCTCTTGTCCTCCTGTCCTCCTGTCCTCCTGTCCTCCTGTCCTCCCTTCCTCCCTTCCTCCCTTCCTCTCTCACGCCATCACAACAGGCAGGCGCAGATTGTAGGGCATTGTCCCTTTGGCGCTCATCAGTTCCACCAACTGGGCGTGCAGTGCGTTGCGCTGGCTCTCAAATTCGGCGTAGCGGGGGTGGCTGGGATGGGCCAGATTCTGCATCTCCGTCGGGTCGTTGACCAGATCGTACATCTCGTACTCGTGGGGAATCGCGCCCGCCGGGTCGTAGTAAAAGGCGTACTTCCACTCTTTGGTACGAATGCAGCGGATGTGGTTGGGGTCGTCCACCGTCTGCTCGACATTGCCGTTGCCGGTGCGCTGGTCGTCGAAAGTAAAATGGATGGCCGTCTGCGCCAGAGGTGTGCTGTCATTGCCCTGGCGCACGGCGTCGATCAGCGGCCAGAGGTCCGTGCCTTGAAAGGCCCACTGCTGCTTGTCCACCCCGGCCAGGGAGGCCACCGTCGGCATCAGATCAATCAGCGCGGCCAGGCTGTCAGTCGTCTTGCCCGCGGGGAAGAGCTTCGGGTTGCTGATGATCAGCGGCACCCGGATGGTCTCTTCGTAGACGTTGAAGATCTTCTGGCGCAGCCCGCCGTGCGACAGCCCCATCTCCCCGTGATCCGAGACAAAGACGATCACCGTATTGTGCCAGAGCGACTCACCGGAACCGTCGTTCAGGGCGCGGGCCTTCAGCGCCTCGATGATTTGGGCAAAATAGGCGTCCGTTTTCTGCTGCAAATAGGCATAGAAATTGACGTAGGTTTCCTTTTCATTCTGCGTGTTCAGGTTGCCCAACCCCACTGGGCTGTTGAGCCGCGTCAGCAATTGGGCGTGCGCCGACGGTTTGTAATTGTTGGCCAGGTCTTCATCAATCGTAGGCGGCAGCGCGATATCCTTCACCGCATTGAGATCGCTCATTGTGTAGCCGCCGGTCTGCCATTTGGAAGCCTGGGGATAGGCCAGCACGTCGTGGGGGTTGACCAGAGACATGACCAGCGCAAAGGGCTGGTCCAGGGCCACATTCTGGATGAAAGATTGGGCCTGGTCGAAGTATCTGGCGTCCGCATTGTTGCTGCCGCCGCCGAAATGTTCCGGCTCTGTGTCCTGACCGGCGTCCGGGTGTACCCAGCCCGCAAAGCCGTAATTGGCAGCGATGGCGTCGGCGTCGGCCTGACTCCACTCGTCGCCGATGGGTTTGTTCAAATGCCATTTGCCCCGGTACTCCACCCGGTAGCCCACAGACCCCAGCATCTTCGCCAGGTTTTGCAAATCCACAGGCAGCACCTTTTCGCTGTCGGAAAGCGTGCCACCCTCCGAAAGGGTATCAATCACCCCGTGGCGGGCGGGGTAGAGACCGGTGAAAAGCGTGGCCCGGCTGGGGGTACACATGGACGTATTGCAGAAAGCGCGGGTGAATTGAATGCCGTTGTCGCTCAGCGCCTTGCGCCCCGGCATTGTGCTGTAGTTGGCCCACTGTGCTGGCCAGTGTTGGGGCGAACGTTCCTGATCGGTGATGATAAAGAGAAAGTTGGGCTTGGCGGGCAAAGGGTTGGCCGTTGGCGCGGAGAGTGCGTGCTGAGGCGCAGCCTGTGTCGGCCTGGGTGCGCCCAGAGCCGCCGCGGCCATCACCGCACCCAGACCGAGAAATGCGCGCCGGTTGATCGGCGCAGCAGGCGTGTGACAATTGTTGGTGCGCATAGGGGGAATTCCTTTGTGGTTGGCCCGGCAATGAATTGCCGTCTGAAAGCTGAAGTCCGCTGAAGCGGACTGAAAACTAAAAAACTGCCCACAAGTATCCTCCATTCCCATACAGCGTGCCACCGGCATTTGTCGGTACTTTTTCACCCCCAAAAGAAGGGGCGGCGGCCGTGTCTCTCGACACAACCGCCGCCCCAAGAGGACAAGAGGACAAGAGGACAAGAGGAAGGGAGGACAAGAGGAGACGTCCTCCCTTCCTCCCTTCCTCCCTATCCCACCGCGGGTAGATTCAGCAAACTGCGCTGGATCGCCTCTTCCGGGTAGTCAAAGTCGGGCAGAGAGTGGTTCATATAGGCTTCGTACGCGCCCAGATCGAAATGGCCGTGACCGCACATATTGAAGACAATCGTCTTGGCCTCGCCGCTCTCCTTGCATTTGAAGGCTTCCTGCATTGCGCCCCAAATGGCGTGGCTCGGTTCTGGCGCGGGCAGAATCCCCTCGGCTTTGCTAAAACTGAGCGCGGCTTCAAAGATCGAACGCTGCTGCACATTCACCGCCTCGATCAGCCCGGCCTGCTTCAACGCACTCACCTGCGCGCTCATCCCGTGATAGCGCAGACCGCCAGCGTGGATGGGCGCGGGCACAAAGTCGTGCCCCAGCGTGTGCATCTTCACCATCGGGGCCAGCTTGGCCGTGTCGCCGTAGTCATAGGCATAGATGCCCCGCGTCAGGCTGGGCGCGGCCGCGGGTTCTACGGCTACAATGCGGGTCTTTCTGCCGCCAGTGATATTCTCGCGCACAAAGGGGAAGGCCGCGCCGCCAAAGTTGCTGCCGCCGCCCGTACACGCGATCACCACATCCGGCCAATCCGCACCGGCGATCTCCAACTGTTTGATGATTTCCTGGCCGATGACAGTCTGGTGCAGCAGGACGTGGTTGAGTACGCTGCCCAGCGCGTATTTGGTATCCTCGCGCGTGGCCGCGTCCTCCACCGCTTCGGAGATGGCAATGCCCAGACTGCCTGTGCTGTCCGGGTTCTGGGCCAGAATCATCCGCCCGGCGTTGGTGTCCGGGCTGGGGCTGGGCACCACCTGCGCGCCCCACGTCTGCATCATCACTTTGCGGTAGGGCTTCTGTTCGTAGCTCACGCGCACCATATAGACTTTGCACTCCAGCCCGAACATCTGGCAGGCAAACGCCAGCGCGCTGCCCCATTGCCCCGCGCCGGTCTCGGTGGCGAGACGCTTGACGCCCTCTCGCTTATTGTAATAAGCCTGGGGCACTGCGGTGTTGGGCTTGTGGCTGCCGGACGGCGAACCGCCCTCGTATTTGTAGTAGATTTTGGCCGGTGTGCCCAGCGCCTTCTCCCACTCATAGGCCCGGATCAGCGGGGTGGGCCGCCAGATGCGATAGACATCCTGCACTTCGTCGGGAATTTCGATGTAGCGTTCCTGGCTCACCTCCTGCAAAATGAGCGCCATCGGGAAGAGCGGGGCCAGATCGCTCGGCCCCAGGGGTTGGCCCGTGCCGGGGTGCAGGGGCGGCGGCAGTTGAATGCCGGCCGCGGGCAGGTCTGCGTTGATGTTGTACCAGTGGGTCGGCATATCCGACTCGGCGAGCAGAATCTTCTTGCGTTTGCCCATGAGAATGCTCCTGAATGGTGTGGGGTGTGGAAAGCAGTGAAGAACGGGGAACTTCCTGCTCAATTGTAGCATTCACACGGGGGGTAGACAAACAAAAAGACCCGCCAAGTTTCTGAAACTTGGCGGGTCTTTTGGAGAACTTGCTATACAGCTACTTTTTTCTCTACCGTTGCCTGAGAAATATGGGGCATCAGCTTGCCCAACAACTGGGCTTTGGGCTGGAAGCCGACAATCGTGGCAACCGGCTGGCCGCCCTTGAAAAGCATCATTGTGGGGATGCTCATCACGCCAAAGGCCATGGCCGTACTCTGGTTCGAGTCCACGTCCAGCTTGCCGATGGTCAGCTTGCCCGCCATCTCGCCGGCGATCTCATCCAAAATCGGCGCAATCATCTTGCAAGGACCACACCACTCAGCCCAGAAATCAACCAGAATCGGGGTCTTTGCATTGACGACCACATCCTCAAAGTTCGCATTGGTCACAACAACAGTATTGGCACCCATCGAATTTCCTCCTACAATCGTTAAAATATCCTTAAAGGGTTGGCTCTATCACACACACCATTCAAGCGCAAAAAGCCCAAGTTGGATGTGATTTCCACTACAAAAAACATAGTACCCCATCTGACCAGAGCTGTCAAAAATGACACCTCCTCTTTTTATTCTTTCCCACGCCGAGAGGCAAGAAAGGCGGAAAACTCGTCAGCGTCCAGACCCGTTCGTTTTAGCAAAGCGGGCTGCACACTGGGGAATGTGGTGCGGGTGACTTGCGGGGCAGGCTGCAAACGGGCGACGATTGGCCCGATTAGATCGCCAATCGCTTCCGCAAAGAGGAGGGCCAGCCGCGCGGAGCCGGGCAAATTGACAATCAGCGTTCGTGTGCGAATCCCGGCCACCCCCCGATCAAGCAGCGCCTCGGCCTCTTCCGCCACGGCGTAGGCGCGCATAGCTTCGGGCAGGGAAGGCATGGCCCGCTCCAACACAGCCGCCGTTGCTTCGGGGGTGATCTGCTCGCGGCTGTGGCCGGGCGCAGGAAAGGTGCCGCCGATGGTCAGGACAAAATCCATCTCCTCCTCGTCACACCAGCCGCGCAAAATCTCCTCGATCAGATGGCGGTCACTGGCAACCCGGCGCTCTTCCACAAAGAAAAGGGCCGCGACGTTCTGCCCCAGCAGAGCGCGTACGCCATCCACCAGCCCATCCGGGACAGGTTCGGCGTCGGTAGTAACAACGAGGACCGCACAGCGAATCGTCACAATAATCCTCAATTGATCCGTAGGGGCGCTGCTTGCTGCGCCCATTCTGTGTCGAAAGTCGTAGGGGCGCTGCTTGCTGCGCCCGTATGACCGGGCGC
>CAMDEX010000312.1 GCA_945897075.1 Litorilinea aerophila | reverse complement strand
GAAATGGTAAATGATGATTTACGCCCTGAGTATCGTCGTGAAGATTTCGGGGTTATGGTGCGCGGCAAATATGCGGCACGTCTGAGCGAGTCCTCGAATATCGTCGTACTTGACCCTGAGATCGCTGAGGCTTTCCCCAACACCAAAGCCGTCAACGATGCTCTGCGCGGCTTACTCGAATTAGCCAGGGTAAGCGCGCGTCTTCCCGCGCCATCCGTCTCAACTCCCCCATCGGCACTCCAAGCGCAGAAAGCCCTTTTTGCCACAACGACGGATTGACATTACGCTTTCGGTAAAGCTGTTGACACGGCGCAAATCTTCCTGTAAGATGGGCATCAGTTATTACGACAACTTTGGGTTGGATAGCGCTTGTTGTGGAATCAGCCATTTGCCCGCCAATTCGGTGGTCAACGACTCAAAAATGAGTCAATGGATTTCAAAACCACACAAAGGAGATGAATATGACCAACGTGACACACATTGAAAGCGGAAGAATGGGAGACAGCGACGCAATGCTTCCGCAACGTACAGTGACTTACCTCGGCCCCCGTACCGATACAAACCGATGGGATTTGTTTCAAGCCCGCGAAAACGATATTTTTGTTTGCACCCCACCGAAATGCGGGACTACTTGGACGCAGGCCATTTGCGCGTTTCTCATACTCGACACGAACCGATTGGAAGGTAACCTGGGCGAGATTTCACCCTGGATTGATAACAAACGTATGCCGATAGACGTACGTTTGGGAATCCTGGAAGCGCAGACCCATCGTCGCTTCATCAAGACGCATACCCCTTTGGACGGGATCCCCTACTTTGAAAACAGCGTCTATCTAATGGTGTATCGCGACCCGCGAGACGCATATTTTTCTCTTCGTAATCACCGGTTCAATATGTTTGATCCACCTAATTTCGATAGCCCGCAATTGGCAGCGAATCCTCGAGACGGCTTTCGCGCTTGGCTGCAGGCACCATTTGAACCAGGCACTGGTGAACAAGGCTCATTGGAGGCATTCGTCTACCACTTTCAAAGCTTTTGGCAATTTCGGCATCTTCCGAATTTCCACTTCTTCCACTACTCGGATATGAAGAAGGATCTCAGCGCCGCTATTCAACGAATAGCGGATATTCTTCAGATTCCAATTTCGACAAAACGCCTGGAAGAATTATGCCAGGCAGCCAGCTTCGCCGAAATGAAAAAGAACGCTAGCTCTTTCTTGCCGGGATCCGGCGTGCCAGTATTCAAAAACGAGGAGTCGTTCTTTAGTAGCGGTAAGAACAAGCAGTGGGAGGATGTATTAACCCCTGAAGATATCCAAGACTACAACCGTCGGATAAACCAATTGCTCTCTCCGGCCGAGGTGGCCTGGCTTGAGAACGGCACTGGTTAGCAGCAGCGTAATAATGTGCCCGATAACAAAATGTGGCAAAGGAACTGCTTGGATCCCAAAACAGTGGCACTGGTTTCGACAGAGTTTCGACAGACTTAACCTATCAGCAACTCATCCAAAAGATCGTCCTGTGTGCCAAACAGGGCTACGTCAGTGGTTCATTGCTCTTTGACAATGGATGTCGGCTTGAGTTCGTCGAAGTGAAAGATGTGGTACTCATGGAAATCGCCCGCCAAGAACGCAAGGAAAATGACAACAGTTTAGAATGTTGAAGCAGGCGACTGTGCAGACGGACGGCAAAACACCCGCGGCGGCGTGGGCGACAATTCTACTCTGGCTAAAACGGAAATAGACCCTTCGGCTCTGTTTCTCCCTCTTGCGTTGTGGTATAATGCTGGCATGGCAAAAGCAACGGTGTATATCGAGACGAGTGTACTCAGTTATCTTGCGGCCCGCCCAAGCCGAGATGTACTTATCTTGGCGCAGCAGCAGGTCACAACGGAGTGGTGGGAAAATTCAAGAGCAGAGTATGCCTTATATGTTTCGACCGTCGTGGTGGAAGAAGCAGCCAGTGGCAACGCAGAGGCCGCCACAAAAAGACTGAGTCTTCTTGCCGATGTCGAAATTTTGGAAGTCGATGATTCGGCGATTCGTCTGGCAGCACAATTGGTCGACAAAAAGGCGATCCCGCTGAAAGCCGCACAAGATGCGCTTCACATCGCCGTGGCCTCTGTCAGTCAGGTGCAATATCTGTTAACGTGGAACTACAAACACATCGCGAATGCAACGATGCGTGAAGCGATCAATCGTGTATGCCGTGAAGCGGGATATGAACCGCCTGTCATTTGCACACCAACAGAGTTAGGAGGGAATGATGTGGGATGATCCAATTGTTGCCGAAACGCGCAGCCTACGCCAGGAGGTAGCGTCCCGGTTTAATGATGATGTGCTGGCATTGGGTGCATACTTTAAGACAAAACGGGCAAAGGATGCCAAAAAGCTGATCGCGCAAGCTGTAAAATCGCTGAAGCAGACACAGATGAAACCCGATGCGCGGCTTCCGTTTCCCCCGAAGTTGGAGCAGCCGGTTCCTGCATAGCTTATAAACCCTGCTGCAACTCACTTTTTGCCCAAATGTAAAGAGCGATCCTCGCTCGATCCCCGTCACCAATCCGCTATGGCTGAACCAGACCCTCGCGCAGAACAACCACCCGCAACTGTGTCGGAGAGTACGCTGGCCGACTACGCACGCTACGTGGAATATCTTGGCGTCGAACACCGCGCCGCCGATGCGCTGCGCCGTTTGATGGCTGCTGGGATGCAGGCCACGCCGGTTGTACGGCAAGGGTTACAGCACCCCAATCCCGCGGTGCGCGTCGGCTGCTGCAAAGTGCTGGATCATTTTCTGGACGAAAGCGCGCTGCCCGAACTGATCGAGAATCTGGCCCACCCCAACGAGGAGGTACGGGTCTGGGCCTTGCACACACTGGCCTGTGACAAGTGCAAAGAGGGCGTCTGTCGTCCCGGCGAAGAGGATGTGATCCCGCGCGCGGTGCAGATGTTGCTGAACGACGAAAGCCGGCGCGTGCGCCAGACGGCTGCTGGTCTGTTGGGACCCAGCGTCCACCGCCGCCCGGATGTGTTGGCCGCGCTCGAACAGGCCCGCCAACACGACCCACACCCGGTGGTTCGCAAAATTGCCGGTTGGTTCACACCGGGAGGGTCGCGTTATCAACGAACGCTGCCCAAACCGGCGCGGCGTGTGCGCGCCCAAGCAATCGAAACGGGTCAGATGTGGCAAGGCAAGGAGTCAGAGATTGATTAGCACAACTTCGTCCTCATCTTCCCCCCGCTCTGGCCTGTGGCGGCGCTGGCAGGAGATGCGTCTGATCGGCCAGGACCCGGTGTTGGGACTGGGGCTGCTGCTGGTGGGCGTCTTCGTCTTTCTCTTTATCGCTTGGCCGCTGCTGCGCGTGATCTGGCAGGGCTTCTTCGATCCCGTAACCGGCAGCTTCGATACCCGCTACTTCAACCAATATTTTGACCCCTACTACCAGCGCCACAACCTCTTCGTTTTGCGCAATACATTGGCGATGGGCTTTTTCACCGCGCTGGGCGGCACCGCGCTGGGCTTTGTCTTCGCCTATACAGTCGTGCGCTGCAACATCCCCTTCCCCCGTTTCGTCCACGTACTGACACTGCTGCCGACGATCTCGCCCCCCTTTGCCATCGCCATCGCCTCCATTCTGCTCTTTGGCCGCGCCGGGCTGGTGACAAAACGGCTGCTGGGCATTGATTTTGCCCAGGGCGTCAACGATATCTACGGCGTGGACGGGCTGGTCTTTGTGCAGATCATCACCTTCTTTTCCGTGGCCTATCTGATCATCCGGGCGATGCTGGAACGGCTGGACCCGGCGATGGAGGAGGCGGCCCTCAGCCTGGGCGCCAGCAAATTCCACATCTTCCGCACAGTCACGCTGCCGCTGCTGATTCCGGGGCTGGCCGGTTCGTTCCTCCTTCTCTTCGTGGAATCCCTGGCCGATCTGGGCAATCCGCTGCTGCTGGGCGGCAACACGACCGTCCTTTCCACCGAGATTTACCTGGCGGTCAACGGTCAATACGACCAGCAGAAGGGCGCGGCGCTCTCGCTGGTGCTGCTCATTCCCACCCTCACCGTCTTTCTGTTGCAACGCTATATTGTCAGCCGCCGCTCCTACGTGGCCGTCACCGGCAAGCCCAGTGGCGGCCAGTTGACGGTCAAAGAGCCATACATCCGCTGGACTTTCATCACCATTACATTTTTGACGCTGTTGCTGGTGCTGGCGCTCTACGTCTCGATTCTGATCGGCTCCTTCACGACGCTGTGGGGCATCAACTACACGCCCGACCTGAGCCATTACGCCACCGCCTTGACGCGGGGGATGAACGCCATTCTCTCTACGACATTCCTCTCCGCGATTGCGACTCCCATCGCTGGTCTGGTGGGGATGGTTGTGGCTTATCTGGTGGTGCGCAAGAGTTTTTCCGGTAAGGAGACGCTGGATTTTGTCTCCAATCTGGGCGGCGCGGTGCCGGGCACAATCCTGGGCATCGGCTATATCGTGGCCTTTATCAACGCGCCGATTGTCGTCGTCGGGCTGGTCTATGCGCTGCTGGCGGCCTATCTGGCCGGCAATGCGGCGCAGGGATGGCCGAAGCGTGTCGTGATTATCGCCGTGGGCACAGTCGTTGGCTACGGCTTCAACTGGCTGCCCTTCTATTTGCGCCTGGACGAGAACGGCTGGCGCTGGCTGCTGGTCGGGGGATTCCTCGTGCTGGCGATGCTGGCCTGGCGGCTGGCCGTGCCGGGGCGGGGACGCAACGCCGCCGCGCTGCTGCTGGGGATGGCGCTGCTGTTGACAATCTACAATCTCAGCCCATTGCTCACTGATCCTATGACGCGCTGGGGGCGCACGCTGCCTGGGCTGGTCTGGCCGCGGGTGATTGGCAAGACGGCTGGCGCAATTCGGGTCTTTGCCCAACCCACAATGGCGATCCTCGGCTTCACCTATCTGGTGGCTGCGGTCTATGTCCTGGCCCAAATCCGGGAACGCTGGCGCTGGCTGCTGGCCGGGGGCGTGCTGATTCTGTGCGCATCGCTCATCTTTTTCGGTTCACCCCTGGCGCTGGTGGGTACGCCGTATATCGTCATCGCCGCCTATGCCGTGCGCAGCCTGCCCGCGTCCGTGCGCGCCGGGGTGGCCGCGCTGCAACAGATCGATCCGGCCATCGAAGAAGCCTCCACCAATCTGGGCGCGGACGCCGGCTACACCTTCCGCAAAGTGACCCTGCCGCTGATCCTGCCCGCCTTCATCGCCGGGCTGATCTTTGCCTTTGCCCGCCACATGACCAGCCTCTCCGCCATCATTTTTCTGACCACCGCCGAGTGGCCTATCCTGACCGTCTGGATTCTCAGCGAAGTGGAGCAGGGCGGGATGAGTACCGCGGCCGCCTACTCCGTCATCCTCATCGCCATTGTCCTGGCCGCCATCGGCCTGCTCTATCTGCTGCTGGGGCGGGCCTTCGCCAGCCAGGTGGATGTGGATTTGTCTGTGGGATGATGGGGGCAGGTGGCAGGTGGCAGGTATCACCCGTCCCTTCCTCCCTTCCTCCCTTCCTCCCTTCCTCTTGTCTCTGGAGAAAATCGCCGTGTACCTACGCCTGGAAAATCTGTCGAAAATCTTCACGTCCCGCGAGGGGGGCAAAGAAGTGCGCGCCGTAGATGCGGTCAATCTGGAGATCGAGCAGGGCGATTTTGTCACGCTGCTGGGGCCGAGCGGCTGTGGCAAGACGACGACGCTGCGTCTGATCGCGGGCTTTGAGTTCCCTAGCGCAGGGCGCATTGTGCTGGACGGGCGAGACATTGCCGACGAACCGCCCAACAAGCGGGATATGGCGATGGTTTTCCAAAGCTACGCCATTTTCCCCCATCTGAGCGTCTTCGAGAACATCGCCTACGGGCTGAAAATCAAGAAAGTCTCTGGGGCTGAACTGCGCCGACAGGTGGGCCAGGCGCTGGAGATGACCGAACTGAACGGGCTGGAGAACCGCCAGCCCAACCAGCTTTCCG
>CAMDEX010000311.1 GCA_945897075.1 Litorilinea aerophila | reverse complement strand
CGCGTTTTTAGCGATTAGTTATCGATGTTTTTGCCTGCTTTTTCATCAACATAGGCGATTATCAGTGCACAGGTGGGTACATTTAGCGTTATGTCAGCAAACAACAGCAACAATATTGTTGCAAAAATGCCCTAACCGGAAATCCCTATCCTAATAAACGCACACAACCAGCGCACCAAATCCTCCATATCGCCCAGATGCGCCGTCTCGAAGGGGGTGTGGGTGTAGCGGGCGGGGAAGGCGACCAGCGCCGAGGGGATGTCGGATTTCATCAGCGCGCCGCCGTCGCTGCCAAAGGAGCCAAAGACCGCGTGCTGGATGGGGATATAGTTTTCCGCCGCGGTCAGCTCCAGAGATGCGGTCAGGGCGTAGTCGTAATGAACCTGGGCATCCTTGTGTACCAGAATCGGTCCGCCGCCCAGATGCGCGGGCATCATTGATTCGCCCACGCCGGGGATGTCGCCGGCCAGTCCGATCTCCAGAACGATGGCTGCATCAAAAGCCTCCCGGTTGCCGGTGGCGTAGGCCCCCACCAGCCCGATCTCCTCCTGCACAGTGCAGGCCAGCGTCAACTGCCACTTCATCTCCGCCACCGGGACGCGGCGGATGACTTCGGTGAGGATGGCGAGACAGGCGCGGTCGTCCAGAGCTTTGCCGACTACGTGGGGTCCGAAGCGCACGGTCGTCGCCTCCCAGATCACCCGCGTGCCGGGGGTGACGCCCGCGTCGCGCAGTTCGCGGGCAGAGAGACCCGTGTCCACCCAGAAATCGTACCAGTCCATCTCTCTGGGTTCGGCCAACGCCTGGGCCGCCATATGGCCGGTAACGCCACCGATAACGCCGGGGAGTGTGCCGGAGCGGGCCAACACGCGCACCCGTTGACCGAAGGCGAAACTGTGGCGCTGGCTGGTGGTGCGCTGCCAGCTCTGGCCGTTGGCCAGCCAGAGAAAGCCGCGCGGGTCAATGGCGCGCACCAGATAGCAGAGTTCGTCGGCGTGGGCGGCCAACAGCAGTTTCGGCCCCGTCTCGCCGATGCGGGCCAGTACATTGCCGATGCGGGTACGTTCCACCCGCGCCCCGGCCTCCCGCCAGAGAGCCTCCATCCGGTCGAGAACCGGCCCTTCCTGTCCTACCGGGCCGCTCATTTCGGTCAGTTCTTTGATGAGATCGTACATTTGGTCAATATCCATTAATTCTCGGGTGATCTATAGAGTTGACGCAGTTCTTCCGGAGTGACAGCCAGCTCAATCCCATCTCCGACTGTTTGCAGCAGCGTCACGTCTTCGATGTGAGAGATCTCTGGCATAAGCGCAGCCCCAGCCAGACCAAACTTCAACTTCAACGCCAGCCGGATGCCGGAGAGTAAACCCTCACGCAGGCCGCGATGTTCACCCTGTTGCAAGCCCTGTTGCAAGCCCTGCTGTAAGCCCTGCTGTAAACCCTGTCGTATCCATTCTTGCGCGATTGTGCCCATCAATTGATCTCCTTCCGGCGCAGCCTCTCTGATCGCTGCGCGCACATCCTCTGCGCTGATATGTTGGCTGGCAGAGGTGACGTAGCGAATGAGCGCCTCCAGATAGCCTAGCGCGTGCTCCTGGTGCTGCATAGTATACCACAGCGCAATCACTTCCGGCAGGCGGGCACGCAGAGCAGGCCGGAAGATATACTTTAGCGTCAGCAGCCCAACACCCAACTCCGCCGTCCGCTTGATCTCCTCGTCGCTGTAGACCGACAGATCGGTTAGATGGTAGTGAAACTCGGGTACGTAGGGTCGCAGCGCATCCGGCAGCGTAAACAAAGCCTGAAAGTTCGTCGCTATATTCCAGCGCGCCACCCCGTGATAGACAACCACCGGCAACACAGGCCACAACTGTCCACGTTGACGCAAGCTGTACTCCCATCCCTGCATCATATAACGCAACAACTGGAGCGGCGTCAGCGTGTCGAGATAGCTCTTGTGCTCGAACAAAATGCACACATAGAGATTGCCCCCTTGGCGCAGCGCAACCTCAAAGACCAGATCGGCGAAGTGTTCTTGGAGCGATTCGTCCACGAAGGAGTCCTTGACCAGTCGCAGCTGGGACAGGTCAAGCTGCGCTGCTACCGCCGGCGGCAGATAGTCGCGCAGAAAAATGCGCGCTGCTTCCGGTTGGGTCAATGCTTCCTTGAAAAACTTGTCGTGGGGATTCGTGAGTTCGGCCATCAGTGTCATGCAACCGTTCGTAATCGTTTGCTGATCTACTGTGCGACTGGCAGATCCAAACGTTCGTCAATCCACGCGCGCAACAGGGCGCTGACAGATGTCTTTGCAGCAATCGCCTCCGCCCGCAATATACCTTTGGTAATCGGGTCGAGATGGACTGTCGCTGTCTCTGTGGCTTCCTTTTCGCCATTGAAGAGGAGTGTCTCGAAATAATCCACCGGGTAGAGATAGTCCTCACCCTCGTTGTCAATAACGCGCACTTCGCCCAGCCGTTGTTCATCCACTGTGGGCGGCAGGGCTTTGTAAATGTAGCCAAGCGTCAGACTGACCAGCGGCTCGTCGCGCACCGGTTCATCGCCAAATTGAATGTAGGCTTTGTTTTGAATACAGCGGAGATAATTCATGACAGTTTCCTCAGCTTGCGCTTATCCTTTTCATCTCTGCGCCCGATGCCGTGTGCTTCAAACCAGTGCAACTCTACTTCCCACTGTTCACCGTTGATATACTCGACGATAGCAACACCCTTCAGTTTGCGCCAGTTGACTTTGCGGCCAGAGGCGTATGCGCGATTTAGGTGCTGTGGAATATCGCCGCCTGTACCTTTGGCAATCAACTGAACATAAGTGATGGCACTGATGACTTTGAATTGCACGATTTGTCTCTAGCGATTTATCGAAGATCGGTTATCAGTAGACACCAGCCAGCCACTGATAACTGATTACTGCTCACTAACTTGTCACCCAACACGCCTGGGCCGAGAAAACGACCTCCACCGCGTCACCGGCTTTGGGCAACGTCAGGCTGCGTGTGCTGAACAGATCGACGGCCAGAATCGTTCCGCCCACATCCACCTTCACCCGCACAATCGAGCCGAGGAAGGAGACGGCCTGCACTGTGCCGGGTAGCCGGTTGTCGTTGACGCCACTCAGCCGCATCTCTTCCGGGCGGATGGCGAGTTGGGCCTGGCTGCCGCTGACCGGTTGGGTGTCGGCCACCCGGATTTGCGTGCCTTTCCAGGCGAAACGGCCAGCCGCGCCATCCAACACATCCACAGTCAGGTGGTTGAGATGGCCGATAAACGAAGCGGTGAAGGCAGTCTTGGGGTAGTTGTAGATCTCGAAGGGCGGGCCAATCTGCTCCACTTCGCCCGCGCTCATCACCACCACCCGATCCGAGAGGGAGAGCGCCTCCTCCTGGTCGTGGGTGACGTAAATCGTCGTCAGGTTGAGTTCGCGCTGAATGCGGCGGATCTCCTCGCGCAGCTCGACGCGGATTTTGGCGTCTAAGGCTGAGAGGGGTTCATCCAGGAGCAGCACCTGCGGCTGGATGGCGATGGCGCGCGCCAGGGCCACCCGCTGCTGCTGACCGCCCGACATCTGGTAGGGGTAGCGGTTGCCGTAGCCCTCCATGTGGATCAGCCCCAGCATCTCCTCCACGCGACGGGCGATCTCGCGCTGGGGGCGGCGCGCCAGCTTCAGGCCAAAGCCGATGTTCTGGGCCACATTCATATTGGGGAAGAGGGCGTAGGATTGGAAGACCATCCCCACATTGCGCTGGTTGGGCGGTGTGTGGGTGATCTCTTTGCCCTCCAGCAGGATGACGCCGCCGTCGGGCCGCTCGAAGCCGGCGATCATCCGCAGCGTCGTCGTCTTGCCGCAGCCGCTGGGGCCGAGAAAGGAGACAAACTCCCCTTCGGCCACGTCCAGGTTGAAGTCGCGCACGGCCAGGGTGTTTTGGTAGGATTTGGTGATGTTTTTGAGTTCGAGGAGAGCCATTCGTTACCTTACCGCTGAAGGTGAACCACAAAGTCACGAAGCCACAAAGGAAGAAACAGCAGCAGTTATTCTTCTTCGTGTCTTTGTGCCTTTGTGGTTGATCCGGTGTTAGTGCGTCCCGCCCACCTGCGCCTGCCCCGGCGAAGCCCGGCCAATGCGCTGGATGATCCCAATCGCAGCCCAGGTCATAGCGAAACTGAGGATGGCGAGGGCGGAGGGTTCGTAGGCTTTGTCCTGGCCGATGAGCGACATATAGGGGCCAAAGGCCGGGCGGGCCAGAAAGACGGCCAGGGTAAATTCGCCCATCACAATCGCAAAGGTGAGAAACGCGCCACTGAGCAGGGCCGTGCGCAGGTTGGGGAAGATAACCCGCAGCAGAATCGTCGGCCAGCTTGCGCCCAGACTCTGCGCCGCTTCGGTCAGCGTGCGCACGTCAATGGCGCGCATCCCGGCGTCTACCGAACGGTACATATACGGGAAAGAAAGCACGACGTAACCCGCCACCAGCAGGAAATTGGTGGTCAACGCGGAGCCGGTGAGCAGAAAGGGCGGGCGGCTGTAGATGCGGATGAGACCGAAGACCAGAATAATCGCCGGCACCACAAAGGGCAGCAGCGTAATGAACTCCACCAGCGGGCGGATTTTTGGGAAGCGCAGGTGTACCCAATAGGAGGTGGGCACGACGAGCAGCATACTCATCACAATCGTCACCACCGCGATCTGCGCCGAGTAGGAAAAGGTGTTGAGAAAGCGCGGGTCTTCCAACACCCGCTGGTAGGCCTGAAAGCTCAGCACATCCCGCTTGGCGCGCAGGGAAAAGTCAAAGGTGGCGTAGAGGGGGGTCAGAAAATAGAGTACGCCCAGCCCGATCCAGAGCCAGGCCCAGAGGGAAGCCCGCTTTTTCATCGCAGCCACCTTTCCGAGCGTCGTTGCAGCCAGGAATAACCGCTCAGACTGATCGCCATAATCACGACCATCCCAATTGCCATCGCATACCCCAACCCCGGATTGTGCAGCACATCGCCCCGAATCTGCGCGCCGATGACGATTGTGACCAGATTGAGCAGGCCGCCGGTCAGCCCGAACGCGGTGGCGTAGGCCCCAAAAGCATTGCCAAAAAGCAGAATCGCCGCGCCCAGAATCGAGGGCAGCAGAACGGGGAAAGCGATGTAGCGCCAATAGTCCCAATTGGACGCGCCCAGATTCTCGGCGGCCTCTTTCCACTCCTTGCGCAGCCCGTCAATCGAAGGGGAGATGACCAGCACCATCAGCGGGAATTGAAAATAGATGTACGTCAAGCTGAGACCGGTGAAGCTGTAGAGGCTGAAGCCCATATCGTACAAATTGATGCCGAAGAGTTCTTTGATCAGCGCCGTGACCAGACCGGTGCGCCCCAGCGTGGCGATGAAAGCGAAGGCCAGGGGCAGACCCGCGAAGTTGGAGGCCACGCCGGAAAAGGTCGCCAGAAAGACGCGCATCCAGCGGGGCAGACCGCCTAGAATCGTGGCGTAGGCGAGCAGGAAGCCGAGCAGCGCGCCGCCCACCGCCGTCACCGCGCTGATGCTGATGCTCAGCCGGTACGCGCTGAGGATGTTGGGCTGGGCCAAGTCCAGGAAGTTCTTGACCGTGAAGTTGCCATCGCCGTCCTGCAAACTGCCAGAAATGAGCGAGGCGGCGGGCACGATCAAAAAGGCCAGGGCGAAGAGAAAGAAGGGCAGCAGCCCCAGCCAGGCCCAGGAAAATGGTTGACGGCGCGGTTGTGTCGCGGTCACGGCTGAGTCCTTGCGCGGTGGTTTGGAAAGAAGTGAGCAGTGAACGGTAATCGGTTGTCGTGCGTCGCCGTGTGCTACGGGGAGGATGCAAACGGGAACGCAGATTGCGCAGAGAACGCCGATTTTCGCAGAATAAGAGTGACCTACGCTGGCACGGCCATCTCAAATTCGGCCAGGGGAAAGGAGATCATCCGCTCAATGCGTTCTTTGTGACGGGCGATCCGCTCCATTTGTTTATAAACGGGCGCGTCGTAGTATTGTTCGGAGCAACGGGTGCAAACCCACGCCGGCACATTTTCGATGTAAATCGTCTCGCC
>CAMDEX010000310.1 GCA_945897075.1 Litorilinea aerophila | reverse complement strand
GGTAGCGCGGATTTGTCTCGTCTCACTCAGACCCATCCGCGCTACCAGTATCCGCGGCTGTAGAGTCCTTAACTGATTTTGAATACACCCGTTTGATTTGACTCTGCTCAGTATACGAAAACAAGGGTAGCTGCGCAATATGAACTGTCCCAACTGCACCACACAAAACCGATCTGACGCCAACTACTGCCTGCGCTGCGGCTGGTGGCTGGCTGCGCGTTGCCCTTTTTGCCAACAGGCACTACCCGGCGGCGTCTTCTTCTGTGACCGCTGCGGACGCCAACTCGCCGCGCCGGGCGACAGGAGGACAGGAGGAAGGGAGGAAGGGAAGACATCGCTATCATCCCATTCCCCAATCACCCAATCAACCAATCAACCAGTCACCCCCTCCTCCCTTCCTCCTGTCCTCCCTTCCTCCCTTCCCTCCCCCGTTGACCGCTACCTCCCCGCCGAGCTGGCCGCCAAACTGGAGGCCGCACGCGGCAGCGGCGCGGAGGGTGAACGCCGCGTCGTCACAATGCTCTTCTGCGACATCAAAGGCTCCACCGGTCTGGCCGAACAGATGGACGCCGAGGAGTGGACAGCCATCATCAACGCCGCGTTCGAGCGGATGATCCGCCCGGTCTACAAATACGAGGGCACAGTGGCGCGGCTGATGGGCGACGGCATCCTCGCTTTCTTCGGCGCGCCCATCGCCCACGAAGACGACCCCCAGCGCGCCATCCTCGCCGCCCTGGACATCCTCGCCGCCTTCCGAGACGCCCCCCCAATCTCCAATCCCCAATCCCCAATCTCCCTTCTTCCCCGCATCGGCATCAACACCGGGCGCGTCGTCGTCGGCGCGGTGGGCAACGACCTGCGCATGGAATATACCGCGATGGGCGACGCCATCAACCTGGCCGCGCGTATGGAGCAGATGACCGAGCCGGGCACAGTGCAGGTGACGGAAGTGACCTGGCGGCTGGTCAAGCCCCTCTTTGACTTTGAAGAGCTCGGATCCATCGAAATCAAAGGCAAGGCCAAGCCCGTGCGCGCCTGGCGCGTGCTGGGGCGCAAGAGCGATCCGGGCCGTCTGCGCGGTATCGAAGGACTGAGTTCGCCGCTGATTGGCCGCCGCGCCGAATGGGAGAAGTTGCGCGGCGTGCTGGAAGGGCTGCAAGCGGGCCGCGGCCAGGTGGTGGCGCTGATCGGCGAGGCGGGTATCGGCAAGAGCCGGTTGATGGCAGAAGCCAGAGCGGCCTGGGGCGAATTGAGCGGCGGTGTCAACTGGGGCCAGAACCAGGGCGTGGCCTACGAAGGCAACCGTCCCTACGGCCAGATTCAACAGCATTTCCGCCAAGTCATCGGCGCCCGCGAGGGCGACGACCCGACGACGCTGCGCGCCAAATTTGCCCACAGCGTGGACTTCTGGCCGCCAGAAGTCCGGGAACGGGTGGCACGGCTGATCCCCACCCTCTTGGGGATTCCACTCCTGGCGGGTGAAGAGGTATTGGAAGGCGAAACCCTCAAGCGGCTTCTCTATTCAGTGATGGTGGAGAGTTGTCGGGTCATTGCCCAAGCCGCGCCCTGTGTGATGGCCTTTGACGATCTGCATTGGGCCGATACCCAATCGGTGGAGCTGCTCGCCCATCTGCTGCCCCTGGCCGAGGAAGTTCCGATCCTTTTTCTGGTCAACTTCCGCCCAGAGCGCCAGAGCGCGGCCTGGGAATTGAAAGAAAAGGCCGCCGCGCAGTTGCCCCACCGCTACACCGAAATCAACCTGCAACCCCTCTCCGCCGCCGACAGCGACCGGCTGGTGGACAATCTGCTCACCGTCGCCGATCTGCCCGCACCCCTGCGCCGGATGATTCAGGAAAAAGCCGACGGCAACCCCTTCTTTGTCGAGGAGATCGTGCGCACCCTCATTGACACCGGCGCGGTGGAGCGGGACGCCAGCGGCGCGCAGTGGCGCACAGCCATAGCGGTGGAGAGCATTGACATCCCCGACAGCGTGCAGGCCCTTTTGGCCGCGCGTATGGATCGGCTGAGCGAAGATGTGCGTCAAACGCTGCAACTGGCCGCGGTGATTGGTCGCCGCTTTTACTACCGGGTGTTGGAACGCATCGGCGCTATCGCGCACACCAATCATAACCACGAACCTCTGCAAAGCTGCTTGAACACTTTACAACGCCTGGAAATGCTTCTGGAAGCCAGCCGCCAGCCCGAATTGGAATATGCCTTTCGCCACGCGCTGACCCAGGAGACCGCCTACCGCTCCATCCTGCGCCGCCAGCGCGCCGTCTTCCATCTGCGCGTGGGCGAAGCATTGGAAGCGCTCTTCCCCGAACGGCTGGACGAACACGCGCCCCTCCTGGCCCACCACTTTGATCGGGCCGAGGATGCGCGGGCCATCCACTACCACACGCTGGCCGGGGAAAAGGCCATGCGTCTCTTTGCCAACGCCGCGGCCCAGCAACACTTCGACCGGGCTGTTCAGTTGGCCCTGGCCCTGCTCGCGCCGGACGAAGAACAATTGATCCATTTGTCCATGCGGCGGGGACGGGCGCAGGAGTTGGATTCCCATTTTGCCGACGCCCTGGCCGGTTATGCCCAAATCGAGGCGCTGGGCAAGGAGCGCGGTCTGCCCTGGCTGGAACTCAGCGCGCTGGTCGCACAAGGCACCCTGCGCTCCAACATCAACGACCAGTTCGATCCCGCCCTGGCCCGCTCTCTGGCCGACCGGGGGCTGGCCCTGGCCCACGTTCTGGGTGATGAAGCCGCCGAGGCGCGTATCCACTGGAATCTGCTCAATCTCTACCGTCTCTTTGACGTGGAAGAGGGAGTTAAGGCAGGAAAGCGGGCCATCGAATTGGCGCGCAAGCTGGGGCTGCGCGAATTGCTGGCCTTTGCCCAGAACGACATCGTTCACGCTTACGGCTCTCTGGGCCGTATGGAAGACGCCCGCGCTGGGGCCGCAGAAGCGCAACAGCTATGGCGGGCATTGGGCAACCTGCCTATGCTGGCTGATTCCCTCTCCACCGCCGCGCTCTACAATACGATCGGTGGCAGGCTGGATCAGGCGTTGGCCGACAGCAGCGAAGCCTACGCCATCAGCCAGAAGACAGAGAACCTTTGGGGTATTTCGTATAGTCAGCATATGGTGGGGATGATTCATTGGCTGCGCGGCAATGTGCGCCGGGCGTTGGAACTGATGGAGGCTGCCATCCACTACGGCGATCTGTCGGGTTTTCTGGTGGCCCAAACACTGGATCGCATCTATCTGGCCGAGATATTGGCCGAGTTGGGCGCAGTGGAGCTGGGGGAAGCCGCGGTGAAAGAGGTTGTGGCGCGCTCCCAGAACGCTGGCTCCCTGTTTCTGGCCTTTGCCCTGAGTGGCGAGGGTCACTTCTACGCGCTGACGGGTCGGCCAGAAGAGGCGCTGGCCGTGGTTACCCAGGCCAAAGAGTATGCGTCCACCAACTCCTATGTGCGCCTCTTTTCCGTGCAAGCGGAGTCAATGGCCTATTTTTGCCAGGGGAAGTATGCCCAGGTGATTGATTTAGCCGAGCAGAATAGCGGCTTTATTGAAGAGTCTGCGGGTTTCTATCTGCCGGATGTATACTTTTTGTGGGGCAAGGCGCAGCAGGCGTTGGGGTTGCCCGCGGCCAAAGAGAGTTTTCTGCGCGCCCGCAGCGCAGCCGAGAAGCTGGGCGCGGCCTGGCTGCTCTGGCAAATCCTGCCCCGCCTGGCCGAACTGAGCGAAGACCCCGACGAAGCCACTCGTCTGCGTGACGAGGCGCGGGAGATTCTGCAAGGGATTGTGGCGACGATTGACCGCGACGAGTTGCGGGCGTCGTTTTTGCAGCGGGAGGATGTACAACGGTTGTTAAATGAGGAACAGGGAATGATACGCGTTTGACACCACTCACGTCTGCGCGTAGACTGGACAAAATTACTGTCGTCCTGTAGAGAGAGGGTATTATGAAACTTGTCTATTCCTTTTTGGTTCGGGTTCTCTCTAAAAACGAGAGAGAGCAACAGCAGATACGTTTTCAGCGCGCGGTTGCCCTTTTGGGTGAGCCGTCGCTGGCTGAAACGCAAAAAATATTGGCATAACGGGAAATCGCGCCGCCAGAAGATGGCCTGACGGAAGAACTGATAGAGCGCGTGGAACGCAGACTTTCTGCTTGAATCCACCGGTAAGTCAACATTCGTAGGTTGGGTGAATGCCGTCTCGCCAACACCGAATGCCCCGCCAACAACCCAGCCATTCACCCAACACGCCCCGCCGCCCTGTTGGGTTCCCGCCGCACACAAAACCGGGCGTTCGGTGATCCCCGGCGGCGAGAACCCAACCTACGCCTGTAACATCCCCACAATCTCCTCGTCTCCATTCTGTTCTGCTCCCATCAGCGGCGTAAAGCCGCCCGCCTGCTGCGCGTGGATATCCGCGCCAGCGTCAAGCAGCGCCCGCACAGTCGCCGCGTTGCGCCCGGCCACCGCGGCGTGGATCGCCTGTAACGTCGCCCCGTTCTGGCTGACGGCGTGGATATCCGCGCCCTTCTCGATCAGGAAGAGCGCCACCTCCGCCTGCCCAAAGTAGCAGGCCAGTTGCAGCGGCGTAAAACCGTCTTTGGCAAAGCGGTTGATCGTCTCGGCTTTCCAGTTGTAGTAAGCCTCCACTTCGGGCAGATAGCCGATGGCCGCCGCGGAGAAAAGGTCCAGTTCCGCGCCGGCTTTGCGCAGTTTCTGGGCGATGGCGAATTGGTGGGCATAGGCAGCGACCAGGACGGCGGATTGCTGATTTTCGTCGCAGGCATCCACTAGCCGGGGATTTTGTGCCAGCAGCGCATCTACACCCGGCGCGTCCCCGGCGCGGATGGCAGCAATCAGCGCCGCGCTGTCAGCCACGGCCTGTGCTACACCCTGCACCCGTCTGCCAACCGTCTGCGCCAGCTCTGCGCATTCGTCCGCCAGCTCCGCCGCACCCAACAGCGCGCCCTCCACACGGGCCAGCGCGCCAAAGAGCGTGCGGATGTGCAGGGCCGCTTCGCCGGGGATGTGACCCAACGCCAGCAGCGTCTTTTCCACCTGCACAGTGTGTTCGCGCAGATGCGCAGTGAAGCGGCCGATGCGGAAGGCCACGGACGGCTGCGCCGGCTCCCAGAAAGGCGAGCGGGCCTCCAACTGCGCGTCGCTCAGACCGACCAGCTTTGCCTCCACGAGAAAGTGCAGACGGGCGTAGGCGGCCAGCCGTTCCTCCGGCCCCGCATCTTCAGTCGCCGCGGGGTCTGCCTCGGCCAGAAGCGCAGCCCGCTGCTCGCGCGGGGGCATGGCTGCCTCCTCGCCCTTTGCCTGTGCGGCCAGCCCGGCCAGAATCGAGATGAAGAAAGCCCGCTCTGCGTCGTCTATGTGGCGCAGGGCTTCTGTCACCGGCCATTCGCCCTGGGCGGGGGCGCGGGTCAGTTCTGCCGGGTTGATCCCCACGAGCAGAGCCAGCAGCGCCCGGTAAGCTGCCCGGTGGTGGGCCAGGAGCAGTTGGGCGTGGCTGGGCGGGTTGCCCGTCGTGCTGCGCTGGGCGAGCAGTCTGGCGGCCAGCGCGTCCAAATCCTGGGCGGTGCCGAGCAGGGCCATGCGCACACCGGAATAGTCGCCCCAGGCGTAGCCCCCGCTGCCCAGCTCGGCGTCGGTCAGGTGAGTCATGGCGGCGGCCAGTTGTTCAATAGATTGGGTCAAATGGGAGTGGGTCATTGTCTGGTCTCGCGTGTATGCTTTAGATAAGGTTGTTTAGTTCATTCCGTTGACGCTCCATCGTAGCAATACCGTCCACGGCAGTATCCCAGGCGATAGCGTCCTGTTCGACCTCCCAGGAAAAACCTTCGCGCTCTGTCACGCGCTGTTCCTCAAATTCGTCAAAACGCATCCCATACTTTCTGGTCAGATTTGCGTCTGTGAGACGATAGCGAGCCAAACGGCGGTGATACTCGCCCTCGATCAGTACGCTGAGCTTTATTTCTATAGTTTTTCAGATAATCATTTGTAGGGGCGCTGCTTGCTGCGCCCGACGCACCAGAGACGGGCGCAGCAAGCAGC
>CAMDEX010000309.1 GCA_945897075.1 Litorilinea aerophila | reverse complement strand
CATCTTGCAAGCCTTATGGACCCAATTCACCTCCACTATTGAACCTGTCCGTCCTAACCGTTCCGTCCCTCGCCGCCTGAGAGTTAGGCCAAAAAAATATGCTTTCGCTTACAAATCAACTCGCTAAAACCCTAACTTAATGACATTGACTTGCCACTTGCCACTTGCCATTTTCACGTCAGGTTGGCGAGAAATGCGCCGGGGTGGTTGAGAAAATCACGGGTAATCGTCACATGTTCCAATTGCTCCCAGAGGACGGCACGCAGGGGCGTTGCGTCCAAATTCAAAATTGTTGCACCGGGGAAAGCCATCAAAATCGGGGAGTGGGTGGCAATGACAAATTGGGCCTCCCGCTGCACCATTTCGTGGAGCAGGGCCAGAAACCCCACCTGGCGCAGCGGCGAGAGGGGCGCTTCCGGTTCGTCCAGCAGATAAAGTCCACCCGCCACAAAACGGGCCTGGAAGAGGGCCAGAAAACTCTCGCCGTGCGAACGGGCATCCAGACCATCGCCATAGCGTTGGCGGATGGCCGCCAGTTCACGGGCGTGGGGCATACGGGCAAAGCCCTTGGCGTAGTCAGAGCGGCCCGCGTATTCCTCGTCCACCGCGGTCAGATCGGCTTCCAACTCCTTCTGCATCTGGGCCATGCGCCGGGCAAAGCCAAAAAAATCCTCGGCGCGCAGGAAAAAGCCCCGGTGGTTGCGCTTGGCCCAGCCAAAGGTGAAAAAGCGCGCCAACTGGCGGGCCGCGGCCAGCGTCGCGTCCCCCTCCACATCCGACGCACCCACGGCTGGCAACCGGCTGCCCGCGGCGATCATCTCCAGCAGTGTGGATTTGCCCGCCCCATTCTCCCCGACCAGAAAGGTGACGGGTGTCTCGAAACGCACCCGCTCCAGGCGGGCAATCACCGGCACGTTGAAGGGGAATTGGGTGGGTGGTTGGGGGAAGGAGGCTTTCTGCTCCAGCGAAGCCAGCTGGATCATTGACGCGCAACCTCGACTGGCTCTCGTGCGGCCTGCCACGCCTGGATTTGGGCCTGGGCCCAGCGCGCGTCGTCGGGGCGCAGAGGCGGCGGCGGGATGGGCTGGCTGTAGTCAACGCTGTCGGCGTAGCGGGCGCGGCGGTACATCTCATCCCAGACGGTCTGCAAGTCCAGCGGCACATCGGCATGGGGCGGGCGCAGGGGCACGGCAATCGTCGGCATCCGGTTCTGCAGGCCGAAAAACCAGCTTTCGTAAGGACGAGGCCGGTCGCCGCGCTTGAGCAGCGCATAATAGTCGCTTCTGCCCGCCACCTCTGGCGGTCTGGAAGCGGCGCGCAGCAGGTCAATCTCAATCCAGTGGGTCTGCGACGCCATTGCGCTTTGCCGCTTTTGTTGGAACGCGCCAAATCCTTGTGCGCCGGGACGTTTGTTGAAGGGCGAGAGCAGTTCAAGGGTGGTAATCACGGCGCGGTTGTGGGCATCGCGAATCTCGATGAAGCGGTCGCGAATCTCCGGATCGCTCTCGGCTGGCTGCACCAGAAGGAAAGGCGTCATGCCCGGCGTTGTTACGTAGACCCGCTGATCGACGCGCACGAAATAGTGGGGCGCAACCGCTGCGCTGAGGAGATCGCTGATGCGCGCGATCAGTTGGAAGTGTACGCTCTGCCACTCCGCGGGGTCTTCCAAATATGGATCCATTCCTGGAAAGGGTGATGACAACGCATCCATCCCATCCTCCCTACGATTTTTTGGCACGTTCCAGCGCGGCGGGCAGAAGCCGGCCCAGCAGAACGGCAACCATCGCGTGGCGATACTCTTTGCTGGCCCGGTGTTTGCTGCTGCGTAGCTGAACCTGGCTCTGGGCCGCGGCGATGGCACTCTCCATTACATCGGCGTCGCACTGGGGCGCACCGGTCAGCACAGCCTCGGCTGCGCTGGCGCGGAAGGGGATAGGGCCAGCGGGGCCGATGGCGATGCGCGCTGCATCAATTTTCCGCCGCTCGTCATCCAAACGCAACCAGACCGCCAGCCCCAAAATGGGCAGGGCTACGCCCTGCGGCCGCATTATCCGGTCAAAGGCACTGGCTTCGCCCGGGCCGGTGGGGTGAAAACGAAAGCCGCCCAGCATCTGGTGGTGGCCGAGGGTGTTGCGGCCCGGCCCAGCAAAAATGGAAAGGAGCGGTTGCCAGCGCCGTACCACACGGCTGTCGGTCAGCGTACAGACCTCCACTTCGGCGTCCAGTGCCAACAGGCCGATTGTACCGTCGGCTGCGGGCAGGGCGTGGGCCACATTGCCGCCGATAGTCGCCACATTGCGCACCTGCGGTCCACCCACCACTCCGCAACTTTCGGTGAGACAGGCAGCGTGACGGCGCAGCAATTCGCTCTTTTCGATCTGCGCGTGGGTGACGCCAGCGCCGATCACAATCCACTCGCTGGTCTGCG
Organism: Litorilinea aerophila; assembly: GCA_945897075.1. GTDB lineage: Bacteria > Chloroflexota > Anaerolineae > Caldilineales > Caldilineaceae > JACQGT01. The sequence goes on along the minus strand of CAMDEX010000309.1, from coordinate 3,684 downwards.
TTATGTCGCTCATACCGGCAATGCGTGTCACATCCACCAGCACGTCCACCGGTGGCGTATGGCTACTCTCCATATCCAGAATCAGATCAGTGCCCCCGGCAATGATGCGGGCGCGCCCGCCATACAGTGCCAGCAAGGCCAGCGCCTCCTCGATAGCGGTGGGCGTCTGGTATTCGGTCCAGCGAGAAGCAGCAGGGGTCATTGGGCTGTCCAAAGGGTGGGGTGGATAGTACGACAGATACAGGCGTCAGACACTCTGGTAGTATAGCAAAGTAGCCTGGCTCTGTCCATAGAGCGGCGGAGAAAAAAGTTCAACGCCAGATTAACGTCCTGAGAAATGCGGCATTCTCCGTTCCCGAAAAGCCGCCACACCCTCCTGGGCGTCCTCTGTGTAGGAGGCCAGACTGCCCGCCAATGCTTCCAGGGACGCCATCTCGCCGCCGTCAATCAGTTGCTTTGTCAGTTGCACAGCCACCGGGCCGTTGGCTGCGATCTCCGCGGCCAACTGCTGGGCGCGGGCCAGCAGTTCTTCCCCGGCCACCACTTCATTGACCAGCCCCCAGCCTTCCGCCACCGCCGCATCCACCCGCGCCCCGCTGAAGATCATCTGCTTGGCCCGGCTCTTGCCGATCAATGCGGGCAGCCGTTGGCTTCCCCCCCAGCCGGGAATAATGCCCAGCTTCACTTCCGGGAAGGAGATCTGCACGCCCTTCGCGGCCAGACGCAGATCCGCGGCCAGGGCCAGTTCCAGCCCGCCGCCGAAGGTGTAGCCGTTGAGGACGGCGATGACCGGCTGGGGCAAGCGGGCGAAGCGCTCGAAGATGCGGTGGCCGTCCCGAATCCACCTGCGGCCCATCTCCAGCGGCGACAGACTGCTCCACTCGAAGATGTCAGCGCCCACGCAAAAGGCTTTGCCCGCGCCGGTGAGCAGCACAACCCGCACATCGCGGTTGCGATCCAACTCATCGGCGATGGCCGCCAGCCCGTCCAGCATCTCCCCATTCAGCGCGTTGAGTTTGTCGGGCCGGTTGAGGGTGACGGTGGCGATAGCATCCGTGATGGAAAGTTGTACGAGTTCGGTGGTCATAGGCTCACCAATCAATCGCCGCGCCATCGTCCGGGTTGTAGCGCTCTGGGTTGCGCCAGTTGTGGTCCAGCTTGTCCGCCATCGCTTCCTCGTCCAGCTCAATGCCCAGACCAGGCGCGGTGGGCAGGTCAATGTGGCCGTCGCGCACGACGAAGGGGTTCTTCAGATAGCCCTCGCCCAGGCTCACCTGCTCCTGGCAGAGGAAGTTGGGGATGGTGGCGTCCAGTTGAATGCCCGCGGCCAGGGAGATAGGTCCCAGCGGGCAGTGGGGCGCTATCGCCGCGTAGTAGCTTTCCGCCATCCCTGCGATCAGCCGTCCTTCAAAGATACCGCCGGCGTGGCTGATGTCCGGCTGGAGAATCGAGGCCGCGCCCTTTTCCAGCACTTCCCGGAAGCCCCACTTCGTGAAGATGCGCTCACCTGTGGCGATGGGAATGTGGGTCTTGCGCGCCAGTTCGGCCATCACATCCACATTCTGGCACTGCACCGGCTCCTCAATAAACATCGGCTGGTAAGGCTCCAGCGCTTTGATGAGAATTCCGGCCATCTGCGGGCTGATTGCGCCGTGAAAATCAACGGCAATGTCAATATCCTTGCCCGCGCCCTCGCGCAGGGCCGCAAAACGCTCCACCACACTCTCCACAAAAGCCGGCGTCTCGATGATGCGCTGGACGCCCTGGCCGTCCACTGTGCGTGGGCCAGTCTTAAAAGCGCGGAAGCCCTGGGCCTTTTGGGCGTTGATGTGGGCGATCTGTTCCTCGACACTATCCCCGCGCACGTGGGCGTAGACTTTGATGCGGTCGCGCAGGGGGCCGCCAAACAGTTTGTAGATGGGCACGCCCAGGGCCTTGCCGGTGATGTCCCATAGCGCGTGCTCCACGCCGGAGAGGGCGCTGGTCAACACCGGCCCGCCCCGGTAGAAGGCGTGTTTGTAGATGGCCTGCCAGTGGTGCATCACCCGCGTGGGGTCTTTACCGATCAGATAGGGTTCGATTTCGGCGACGGCGGTAGCGACGGTCAGCGCCCGCCCCTCCACCACCGGCTCGCCCAGACCGACGATGCCCTCGTCGGTGTGAATCTTCAGAAAGAGCCAGCGGGGTTTGACGAGAAAGGTCTCCAGTTTTGTGATTTTCATTGGGGGTCTCCTGGGGAAGGTTTTGGGACAACGAACGGATCACTTGCAACAAAAAACGTAGTGCGTAGTGCGTCAAGCGGTAGTGGCATTGGTTCCATTCTGCATCGCTCTGGCTCAGACGCACCACGCACTACGCACTACGCACCACGCACCACGCACCACGCACCACGCACCACGCATTACTCCCCACGCAACAGCTTCACCGTCACATCCGCCAGCAGCGCCGCGCCCACCGGCAGGGCGTCCTCGCTGATATCAAAGACGGGTGTGTGGTGGGGACGGTTTTTGTCGTCAAATTTAGCGCCCAGCATAAACATCGCGCCGGGCGCGGCGCGCGACATAAAACTAAAATCCTCCGCGCCCATCCCGGGCCGGGGTGTTTCCAACCCGTCATCACCCAGCATCGCCCGCGCCGAACGCTCGATGAGATCGGCCACGGCCGGGTCGTTGTAGGTGGAGGGATAGCCGGAGACGATACGCAATTCGTAGTCGCCGCCCAGCACCTTCGCCACCTCGCAGGCGCGGGCCAGCTCCCGCTTCATCAATTCGCGCACGTCGTCGTCGAAGCTGCGCATGGTGCCGCCCAGCTTCACCTCCGCGGGGATGACATTTGTCACTGTGCCGCCGTGGATGTAGCCGATGGAGATCGTCGCGCCCTTCGTCGGGTCCACCCGCCGCGAGCGGATGCCCTGGATGGCGTTGATGACCTGGGCCAGCATAAAAGTCGGGTCTGTGCCCTGGTGGGGATAGGCCCCGTGGCCGCCCGTACCTTTCAGAACAATGTGGAAGGAATCCTCGGCCGCGGTGACGTAGCCGCCTGCAATCTCCACTTTGCCCGTGGGTCCATCGCTGGCTACGTGCAGAGCGATCACTTTGTCCACCCCCACCAGCGCGCCATCTTCGATCATGCGCGTCGCGCCGGATTTGTTCTCGCTGTCGGACGCTTCTTCGCTGGGCTGGAAGAGGAAGCGAATCTGGCCCGCGGGCCGGTCTTCCATCTCGGAGAGCATTTTGGCGACGCCGAGCAGAATGGCGGTGTGGCCGTCGTGACCGCAGGCGTGCATCACCCCCGGATTGCGGGATTTGTAGGGCACGTCGTTGGCTTCGAGGATGGGCAGGGCGTCCATATCGGCGCGGATGCCGATGACTGGGCTGCCTTCGCCCAGATAGCCGACGACGCCGGTCTTGCCCACGCCGGTTTGGGTTTCGATACCCATTGCAGCCAGGCTTTCGGTGACGAGTTTGGCCGTCTCCACCTCCTGAAAGCTGAGTTCCGGGTTGCTATGGATTTGCCGCCGCCAGGCGACGATCTGTTCGCGCAGTTCGTGGGAGCGGGTGAGGAAGGGATTGGGGGTCATTGGGAAGTTCCTTTGGAAAATGAATGTTGCTCGAACTATAGTTTTTCAGATAATCATTTGTAGGGGCGCTGCTTGCTGCGCCCGGCGCACCAGAGACGGGCGCA
>CAMDEX010000308.1 GCA_945897075.1 Litorilinea aerophila | reverse complement strand
GGAAGCCTCTGAGCTTCCCGGAAAGCACAATTTTCTACCAGACCGGCAAGACCCCCAACGGCTCCGTCGCGTCGGTGGCGATGGCGTTTCTTCGTCTCTTCGATCCTGCGTAGAATAACAGGTGGCTTGGAATGCGTCAAAGGCAGCTTGGCGTGTGTGACAGGCCAAATCCCCAATTGTCCAAAAGCTGTTATTTGTCGTAGAATAAACGGGCATCGTTTCCCCACAACCCAACCAGCGCCAAACTGCTATGGCATGTGATGGTATCTTACAAGCGCACCATCCCATCACCCGTTGTTAAAGGAGTCTCTATGAGTCTGGAAAATGAACTGCGCCGCGAACGGGTCTCCCACCTGCGTCTCTCTGGCTTCACCGCCGTCCCCGCGGGGACAAGCGTGCGCGACGCGCTAGGCAAGATGCGCGCCGAGCGCAATACCGTCTGTCTGATCACCCAAGAAAGAAGTCTGGCTGGTATCTTCACCGAGCGGGATGTATTGCGTAGAGTGGTGGATGCGCCCGGCGTCTTGGACGGCCCGATCGATAGGGTGATGACCGCGGACCCAATTTCGGTCGGCCCAGAGGCGTCGGCCGCGGTGGCGCTGGGGCTGATGGACAAGCACCACATCCGCAACCTGCCGGTGGTGGACGCCAGCGGGCAGATTGTGGGCAGTATGACGCATATGGCCGTCATTGACTGGCTGGCCAGTCGCTATCCCGTGGAAGTGTTGAACCGTCCGCCAGAGCCGGAGCGTTTTCCGCGCAAAGCGGAGGGGGGATAGGAGATAGTAGATATTAGGTATTGGCGGAGAGACGTGAAACGTGAAACGTGATGCGTAAAAACGTGAAACGTGAAAACATTCGATGATCTCACGTTTCACGTTTCACCCTTTGCGTTTTGGATTGTAAGAGGAGAATCTGAATGAGCAAACCTATCCCACTGGCCGAAGAACTGGAATCGGTCGCCATCCGTTTTGCCGGGGATTCCGGCGACGGGATGCAGTTGACCGGCACCCAGTTTACGACGACCTCCGCCGTCTTCGGCAACGACATCAGCACAATGCCCGACTTCCCCGCCGAGATTCGCGCCCCCGCCGGCACCCTGGCCGGTGTCTCCGGCTTTCAGGTCCACTTTTCCAGCCGGGATGTGCTGACGCCCGGCGACGCGCCCCAGGTGCTGGTGGCGATGAACCCGGCGGCGTTGAAAGCCAGCCTGCCCGAATTGGAGCGCAGCGGCACAATTATTCTCAACACCGACGCCTTTACCAAACAGAATCTGGCCAAGGCCGGTTACAAAAACAACCCGCTGGAAGACGATTCGCTGAAAGGCTTTCAGGTCTTCCGGGTGGCGATGACCAGCCTGAACCGGGCCGCGCTGGAACCCTTTGCCGGGCTGAGCAACAAAGACAAAGATCGCTGCCAGAACTTCTTTGCTCTGGGCATTGTTTTTTGGATGTTCGAGCGCCCTCTGGAGACGACGCGCGACTGGCTCTTCAAAAAGTTTGCCAAAACGCCCGAAGTGGCCGAGGCCAATTTCAAGGCCCTACAGACCGGCTACTTTCTGGGCGAGACGACCGAAACTTTTCAGCAGCGCTTTATCGTGCGCCCGGCCAGTCTGCCGCCCGGCACCTATCGCAAAGTCACCGGCAACGAGGCGATGGCGATGGGGCTGGTCACAGCCGCCACCAAAATGGGCAAACCCCTTTTCTATGGCAGCTATCCCATCACCCCGGCCAGCGACATTCTGCACGCGCTGGCCCCCCTGCGCAACTTTGACGTGCGTACCTTCCAGGCCGAGGACGAGATTTCGGCGATGGGTTCGGTGCTGGGCGCGGCCTTTGGCGGCGCGCTGGCCGTGACAGGCACCAGCGGCCCCGGCATTGCCCTGAAGAGCGAGGCGATGAACCTGGGCATTATGCTGGAACTGCCGATGATTGTCATTGACGTGCAGCGGGGCGGCCCCAGCACAGGCCAGCCGACCAAAACCGAACAGACCGACCTGCTGCAGGCGATGTACGGGCGCAACGGCGAAAGCCCGATTGCGATTGTGGCCCCGGCCACCCCGTCCGACTGCTTCGATATCGCCATCCAGGCCGCGCGGATGGCCGTGCGTTCGATGTCGCCGGTGATGATTCTCTCCGAGGGTTTTCTTGCCAACAGCGCAGAACCCTGGCTGATCCCCAACGCCGACGACATCCCGGCCATCGAAGTCAAGCACCCGGCCGGTCGCCACAACGGCGACGACCCCTTCTTGCCCTACAAACGGGAGGCGGAGACGCTGGCCCGGCCCTGGGCCATCCCCGGCACGCCGGGTCTGGAACACCGCATCGGCGGTCTGAGCAAAGCGCCAGAGACCGGCAGCGTCAGCTACGATCCCCAGCACAACGAACAGATGACGCTGGAACGGGCCGAGAAGATCGCCCGCTTGGCCGATTTTATCCCGGAGCAGGAGCTTTTTGGCCCGGAGGATGCGGAGTTGCTGGTAGTCAGTTGGGGCGGCACATTCGGTGTCGTGCGCACGGCTGTCACCCGTTGCCAGCGCGCCGGCCAGTCCGTGGCCCACGCCCATCTGCGCTTTCTCAACCCCTTCCCGCGCAATTTGGAAGCGCTGCTGCATCGGTATAAGAAAATCCTTGTGCCCGAGCTAAACAGTGGGCAATTGGCGCTGCTTTTGCAGGGCAAATTCGGCGTGAAGGTGGAGAAGTTCAACAAATTGCAGGCCCGTCCGCTGCAAATCGGTGAAGTCCGTGAAGTGATCACCCAGACACTGGGCAAGGGGTAGAGCGATGAGCGAAACAATGACGCAGGAAATCACGCTGACGCGCAAAGATTTTGTCTCGGACCAGACTGTGCGCTGGTGTCCCGGCTGCGGCGACTATTCGATTCTGGCCCAGATGCAGCGAGTAATGCCAGAACTCGGCATACCGAAGGAGAATATCGTCTTTATTTCGGGCATCGGCTGCTCCAGCCGCTTCCCCTATTATATGGACACCTACGGCATTCACAGCATCCACGGGCGCGCGCCCACACTGGCGACTGGTCTGGCGATTGCCAACCCGGAGTTGAGCATTTGGGTCATCACCGGTGACGGCGACGGTCTCTCCATCGGCGGCAACCATCTGATCCACGCCCTGCGCCGCAACGTAAATATGAAAATTATCCTCTTCAACAACCGCATCTACGGCTTGACAAAAGGGCAGGCGTCGCCCACCAGCCGTGTGGGAACGGTCACAAAATCGTCGCCGATGGGCACAATTGAATCGCCAGTCAATCCGATTTCGCTGGCCCTGGCCGCCGAGGCCACTTTTGTGGCCCGCTCGATTGACTCCAATCCCCAACATCTGGCCGAAGTGCTGGGTAAGGCCGCGGCCCACAAGGGCACGGCTTTTGTCGAGGTCTACCAGAACTGCGTCATCTTCAACCCGGACGAGTGGGACGCGCTCAGTGACCGCACCAACCGGGACGACGTGACGCTCAACCTGGAACACGGGATGCCGTTGATCTTTGGCAGAGATCGCGAGAAGGGCATTCGGATGCGCGGTTTTACGCCGGAAGTCGTCGCGTTGAGCGATGTCAGCCTGGACGAGATTCTGGTGCATGACGCCAGCTCCAAAACCCTGGCTTCGATCCTGGGCAGTATGGAACACCCGGAATACCCCGCGCCGATGGGTGTGATCCGCGATGTGCGCAAGCCCACCTTCGCCGCAGGCATACTAGAACAGGTGGCCCAGGCCCAGGCCAAACGGGGGGTGGGCGATCTCAACAAACTTTACCGGGCCGACGATCTGTGGACGGTCTCGGCGCGCGAGGAGGTGCAATCCGAGATGGTGGGCGAATTGCCGCTGACGCTGGACGAAGAGTATCTGGACGATCTGGAGCGCCCCGAAGTGGTGACCACATCTGTGCAGGATCAGTTGACCCAAGAAAGCATCTCGGCCCTCAATCCAAAAGTCCCCATTACGATTGACGCCGGCAGCTCGCTGGCGCGGGCCATCCGCCAGATGAACCGACACAACATCGGCTGTCTGGTCGTCACCGACGAGAACGACCGGCTGAGCGGCATCTTCACCGAGCGGGATGTGTTGATGCGCGTGACCGGTCTGGTGGATGATCTGACCGCAGCCAAAATCGGCGATTACATGACTGCCAATCCCGTATCTATGAAGGCCAATCTGCCCATCGCCCAGGCCCTGCACCTGATGTCCCTGCACGGCTTCCGCCACCTGCCTCTGGTGGACGAGGAAAACCGGCCCACTGGCATCATCAGTTTCCGGGATGTGGTGGGGTATTTGAACCGGAGTTTGAGCTAAAGAGAAGGGAGGAAGGGAGGAAGGGAGGAAGCACCGTCTTCCCTTCCTCCCTTCTCTTTATCGCTACCTATTCTCCAAAGGAGCATCCTATGGCTTACAACGAAGCCCTCGCCGCCCGTGTGCGCACTGTTCTTTCCGACGAGTTCGGTGTGGTGGAGAAAAAGATGTTCGGTGGGATGGCTTTTATGCTGCGCGGCAATATGTGCGTCGGCATCGTCAAGGACGACCTGCTCGTGCGCGTGGGCAAGGAGAACCACGCCGCAACGCTTGCCCTGCCCCACGCCCGGGTGATGGACTTCACAGGCAGGTCAATGCAGGGTTTTATCTACGTGGAGCCGGCGGGTGTAGCGACGGAAAGCGACCTGGCCGCGTGGGTGGGCCGGGGCGTGGCCTTCGCCGCTTCCCTGCCGCAGAAGTGATCGATCAAAAAAGGAGACGGATGAGACGGATTGAAAGGATTCACTCCGTTTTTTATCCGCTCAATCCGTACAATCAGCGTTCCATTCTTGACTCCACTGCAAAAAGGCTAAAAACCGAGTTTTTGAGACCGGCTCACTCCTGAATCACGGCGATTTCTGCAAAAAACTCGGTTTTTTCACTGGACTCATTCTTCGCTTTGGAAAAGTGCTATGCCCTATCAACTGCTCATTGACACTGCCCTGCCCCCCACAATGCTGGAAATGCTGGGCGACACCTGCCAGATTCATTTTCTGAAAGACGCGCTGCAAGACGAAGCGCTGCTGGCCCGCATTGACGGCTATCTCACCTACGGCCACCCGCCCACTGACGGCAGCCTGATGGATCGTATGCCCAACCTGAAAACGATCAGCAACTTCGGCGTGGGGGTGGATCACGTCAACCTGGCCGACGCCCGCGCCCGCAACATCCCTGTCGGCAACACGCCGGGTTTCGTGGACGGGGCCACGGCGGACTTCACCTTTGCCCTGCTGATGGCGGTTGGGCGCAATATCGTCATCGGCGACCACTACGCGCGCGGCCCGCAGTATACGGCCTACGACCCCAATCTGTGGCACGGCCAGGAAATCTACGGCTCCACACTGGGCATTGTGGGCATGGGGCGCATCGGCAAAGTGGTGGCAAAACGGGCCAGCGGCTTCGATATGACCGTTCTCTATCACAACCGCAAGCCCGATCCCCAGGCCGAAGCAGCGTTGGGCGTGCGTTATGCCGGTCTCAACGAACTCCTGCAACAGTCCGACTTTGTGACGCTGAATATGCCCCTGACCCCGCAAACCCGGCGTATGATTGGCCGGGAACAGTTGTTGCTGATGAAGCCCACGGCCTATCTGATCAATGTGGCGCGGGGCGGCGTGCTGGATCACGACGCGCTGGTCGAGGCCCTGCAGAACAAGTGGATCGCGGGCGCGGCCATTGACGTGACCGAGCCGGAACCGCTGCCGCGCGATCATCCGCTTCTGAAAATGGACAATCTCATCATCGCCCCCCACTTAGGCAGCGCCACCCGCCAGAGCCGCTACCAGATGGCCCGGCGCACGATTGACAATCTGCTGGCCGGGCTGCGCGGGGAAGCGTTGATGAGCCGGGTCGGGTAATACCTAACCAGTACCTAACTGGTGAAATTCTTGTTTTTTGTGCAGGAAAAGAGAAATTTTTGTATACACGGATGGAAAGGAAGACGGATTTTTCTGATCTGTGGTCCTTTCCATCCGTGTATACAACCCTCTTTGGTTCTGGCTTTGCCAGGTTAGGGGATTGGAAGAATAGGATTCCGCCATTTCTCCCCCATCGCTCTATTGTCTCGTCACACATCATTTGATAGGTAGGGCGCTGCTTG
>CAMDEX010000307.1 GCA_945897075.1 Litorilinea aerophila | reverse complement strand
CCCCACTACGGGTATCGGCGAGCGACTAACGCACAAGACGACGATCTTTTTGTGGTAAGGAGTAGGCAGTGGCGATGACCGGACAACCCATCAAAAGGTAAATCAGCGCAGATCAATCCAAATCATGAAAATCTGCGTCCCCTCTTCTTTGTGTCTTTGTGGTTACGCCTTTTCCATTTCATACCAGTTCGGCCCCACTTCTGCATCTACTTTGAGGGGGATGTCCAGTTGGTAGGCCGACTCCATCACTTCTGTAACCAGCGCGGTGACGGCCTCCCGCTCGGCCTCCGGCATCTCCAGCACCAGCTCGTCGTGGACTTGCAGCAGCATACGGGCCTGGAAACCTTCCTCCTGCAAGCGTTTATGTAGACGGATCATCGCAATTTTGATCAGATCTGCGGCCGTGCCCTGGATAGGCGCGTTGATGGCGGCCCGCTCCAACGCCTGGCGCTGGGTAAAGGGCAGCTTCGTCTGCAATTCTGGGAAGAAGCGTTTGCGCCCCAGCAGCGTCTGCACATAGCCCTCTTGCGTGGCCTTGCGGATCGTCTCGTCAATGTACACGCGCACCTTTGGATAGGTGGCAAAATACTGGTCCAAAAAGCGCTGGGCCTCGGCCGGCCCCATCTCCGAGCGGCTGCTCAGCCCGTAGGCGCTGACGCCGTAAATGGTGGCAAAGTTGATGGTTTTCGCCAGCCCGCGCTGGCTGCGATCCACCGCATCAATCGCCACGCCAAAGAGCTTGGACGCAGTGGCGGCGTGGATGTCCTGGTTCTGGCGGAAGGCTTCGAGCAGACCCGGCTCCTGGGCCACGTGGGCCAAGACGCGCAACTCCACTTGGCTGTAGTCGGCGGCCAAGAGCAGCCAACCCTTTGGGGCCACAAACGCCTTGCGAATCTCCCGCCCCATCTCCGTGCGGATGGGGATGTTCTGCAAGTTGGGGCTGTTGCTGCTCAGCCGTCCGGTGGACGAACCGGTCTGGTTGTAGCTGGTGTGCAGGCGGCCCGTCTGCGGGTTGACCAGCACGGGCAACGCATCCACGTAAGTTCCGCGCAGCTTCTCCAACTGGCGCTGGTCGAGGATGAGGGTCAACGCCTCGTGCTGGTCGGCGCTCAATTCCCCGGCAAAAGCGACCAACTTCTCCAATTCCTCGGCCGCGGTGCTGATAAAACCGCTCTGCGTCTTCTTCAGCCCGCGTGTGGGGAAGCCCATTTCGCCAAAGAGGACTTGACTCAACTGCTGGGTGCTGCGAATATTGAACTCGTGGCCTGCAATCGCGTACAGCCGCTTCTCGCAATAGAGCAATTTCTCGGTCAGATCCGTGGACATTTGGGCCAAAAAGTCCGTGTCCAGCCGGATGCCCGCCATCTCCATCTCGGCCAGTACGGGCAGCAGCGGGAGTTCGATGGACTCGTAGAGTTCCCAGAGACCGGCCTCGCGCACACGCGGCGCAAAGAGGTGGTAGAGTTGCAGCGTAGCGTCACAATCCGCGCCGCAATAGGCCGCCACCTGTTCAATCGGGGTCTGGTCAATCGTAATCTGCTTGCGCCCGCTGCCGATCAGCGCAGAGATTTCGGTCATGCGCCAGCCCAGTTCCCGATCCGCAGTGCTTTTTAGCCCCAGCGAGCGGCTGGCCGAATCGAGCAGCCAGGCCAGCGTCATCGTGTCGTGGATGGGTCCGGCCACGTTCAGCCCGTGACGGATGCAGACAACCGCGTCGTACTTGGCGTTGTGGGCCACTTTGGCGCGGTTGGCGTCGGCAAAGAGGGGCGTCAGCGCCGCGCGCACCACTTCCCAGGCCAGTTGCGTGCCCTCCCGGTGGGAGACGGGGATGTAGGCTGCCTCGCCTTTGGCCCAGGCCACGCCCAGCCCGACCAGCGCAGCCTGCATCGGGTCGGTGCCGGTCGTCTCCACATCGAAGCTGATCAGCGGCGCGGCGGACAACTTCGCCACCACTTCCTGCAAAGTGGCCGCGTCGGTGACGGTCAGATAGGGATTCTCGACCGCGGCTGCCGATGTTGCGCCGCGCGCGGGCGCGTCCTCGGCAAAGAGGGACAACTGCCCGCTGTCGTCCTTGTCGTCAACCGAGACAGTTACCGCTTCCTCGTCCAGGCTGAGTTCGCGGATAAAGCTGCGGAACTCCAATTCTTCAAAGAGACGGCGCAGCCCGGCCCGATCCCAATCCTGCAGGCGAAAGCTCTGCGGGTCGAAAGTCACGCCGTCCAGGTCGGTGCCAATCGTGACCAGACGCACGTTACGCCGCACCTGATCTTCAGCAGCGCGCACACTTTCCTGGGTCTTTTGCCCGCGCACCTCGGCGATATGGGCGTAGAGGCCGTCAATGCTGCCGTATTCCTGCAAAAATTTGATGGCGCTCTTTTCACCCACGCCGGCAATGCCGGGGATGTTGTCGGAATCATCCCCCACCAGCGCCTTCATTTCGATAAACTGGCTGGTGGTCAGCCCGTACCGTTCCTGAATTTCGGCGGGGCCATAGGGGTCGGTGGTCGGGGTGGGGCCGCCCTTTGTGTAGAGGATGCGCACCCGCTCGCTGACCAGTTGGAACATATCGCGGTCGCCGGTGAGGATGTAGACATCCACGCCCTGCGCGTCGGCCTGGCGCGCCAGCGTGCCGAGTACGTCGTCCGCCTCGAAGCCAACTTTGGTCACGATAGGAATGTTGAAGGCGCGCAGCAACTCCTCGATGCGATCCATCTGCGTGCGCATATCGTCGGGCATGCGCTCGCGGGTGGCTTTGTAGTCGGGAAACTCCACATGCCGCCAGGTGTCGCCCACGTCAAAGGCCACGGCCACGTAGTCGGGCGCGTACTCTTTCAGGATACTGAGCAGCTTGCGCGTGAAGCCAAAGACCGCCGTCGTCAATTCACCGCGCTGGGTCATCAACGGGGTCTTGACGCCGAAATAGGCCCGGTAGGCTTGGGAGTGGCCGTCAATGAGGAGGAGTTTGGGCATAAATTTCGTCTATTCCCGTGAACAGTAATAAGTGAACAGTTATCAGTAAGCAGTCGGGATGCAGTGACACCGATAACTGATAACTGCTTACTGATAACTGTTCACTCTATCGCCAGGGAACCCGTGTCCACCAGCTTTTGCACTTGGGTAATTTTTAAGATAGAGCGCAGGGTGCGCATTTTGCGCCCCGCATCCAGCCGACAAAGACCGGTGGGCAGTTCGAGTACATAATTGTTCTGGGAACGATTGACCAGTACAATCACATCTTTGGGGTTGTGTACCCACGTCAGTTGGTCGCCGTTGTTCTTCGCCATGACATTTCTCTCCGCTTGAATGAAGTGAACAGTTGTCAGTGAGAAGTAATCAGTTATCAGTTATCAGTTATCAGTTGATGGTCGTCCGTTCACTGCTTACTGCTCACTGATTACTGTTCACTGCTCACTATTGTACTAACGCCCCTGGCTTTTGACAAGATCGGCGGCGCGAAACCGGGCTGTGCTGGGGTTGCCCTTCCTGCGCCAACCGAAGGACTGGCCGACGCCCATGCCCACCATCAGCCCAAAGCCAGCCGCGTAGAGGAGCAGAAAGGCAATTGACCACCATTTGCCCTGGGCCGCGGCCAGCCAGACACCGCCCAGCGCGTAAAGCGCCAGCAGCGCCTCGCCCACCACCACTGGGTCCAGCGCCAGGGCATAACTGCTTTCCCGCCAGGAATCTGTTCGATCCTCCACCCGGAATTTGGGCGTGCGCAGAAAGGGGCCGGGACGGTTGGCAAACGCCTGCCAGACAGCCAGACTGTTGTTCAGACAGAGACCCATCCCCAGCAGCGTGAGTACGGGCAGATAGGCCCAGCGGCGCAGCCAGAGACGGCGGGAGAGCCGCCGTTGGGCTACAGCGTAGAGCAGAGGCGGGCCGACCGAAGCCAGGCTGAGCCAGGCCAGCGGGCCAAAGGGATCGATGTCCAAGAGCAGGAGGGGCGGTATAATGAGCAGCAGAAGCAGGAGCAACGGATGGATCAGATAGTTGCCCAGATGAAAGAGCGCGGCCAAACGGGCCGGTAGTGACCAACCGCTGCGCCAGACCGCGCGGCCCAGCTTCTTCAGCGTCTGTACGCTGCCTTTGGCCCAGCGGAACTGCTGGCGTTTGAAGGCGAGCAGTTGGGGCGGAATCTCGGCCGGAGCGACCAGCTCGGGCAAGAAGAGGGGTCGCCAGCCAGCCAGTTGTGCCCGGTAGCTCAAGTCCAGGTCTTCGCAGAGGGTGTCAGCCTGCCAGCCGCCCACCGCCGGGTCTTCGATGCAGGCGCGCCGCCAGACGCCGCCAGAACCGTTGAAACCGAAAGGATAGCCCGCGGCCTGGCGCGCGGTCTGCTCAACGACAAAATGGCCGTCCAGCGCCAACGCCTGACAAGCGGTCAGCACAGAATAGTCCTGGTTCAGATGACCCCAGCGCGCCTGGACAAAGCCGATCCGGACACCTTCTGCACCCAGGAAGTGGGGAATCGTGCGCGCCAGAAAGTCGGCTGGCGGCTCGAAATCGGCATCGAAAATGGCGATGAATTCACCGTTGGCCGCGGCCAGGGCGTCGTGCAATGCGCCCGCTTTGTAGCCCGTGCGTTCAGTACGATGAATCGCTTGGATGTCTATCCCGCGACTGCGCCAGAAATCCACCCGCTGTTGGATAATGGCTGTCGTCTGATCGGTCGAATCGTCCAACACTTGAATTTGCAGCCGGTTCAGCGGATAATCCAGAGCAGCACAGGCGTCGATCAGGCGGATGACGACGTGGCGCTCGTTATAGACGGGCAGTTGGACAGTAACCAGTGGCAATCGAAACTGGTCAAATCCATCCTCCGGAAGGGGCTGGTTAAATCGGTGCAGTTGCAGTGTCAACCAAAGTGCATGCAGGCCGTAGAGAGCGAGGCCCAAAGCGCCGGCTGCGTATAGAATTTGAAACAGAAACGCCAACGACCACACAGCCATACATATCCTCGCCAACGATTGAGTATCAGGTATTGGGTATTCAGTATTGGGTCACGCCTGCGTACTACCCAATATCTAATATCTACCTCCGTCGGCAGTGTCGGAGATCAACCGTCCCAGTATAGCGGAAAGAGAAATGCGCGCCAAATCCGGGCCATCAATGGGGCACACTGCTCTATTTCCTTCATCTTGCGAATAGCTGTCATCTTTGTCGCTCTGTGGTATACTGATTGTGGATTTTGCTGGAAAGACGAAAGCAAATTGATTGGTTCAATGCGAGCGTCTGTTTCTTCGAGCGTCTGTTTCGTTGATGCCATTGATGATACGAGGGTTCTATGCAATCTGATCAAACAACCAACCACAGCTCAGACTTTGCGCCAATCGATCGGTCCATTCTCCACATTCTGGAACAGGACGTGGCAGACAACGATCCCGACATAATGTTGGAGTTTATCAATATCTACCTCTATGACAGCGAGGGGCACATTGCCGATATCGCCCGGCATTTGGACCCGCCGGAGTTTCGCAAGATCGAAATCAGCGCCCATTCGCTCAAATCCAGCTCCGCTACCTTTGGCGCAACGGCTCTTTCTGCCCTGAGCAGCCAAATCGAACAATTGGCACGCGCCAGGGAAAGCGGGGGTATCGCCGAAATTTTGCGCGCAATCCGCGACGAGTTTGCGCGCGTGGCGGCAGTATTGATTTTGGAAAGGGAAAAATGGACGGAGGCAGCATCCAAATGAGCGAAACAGACGGTCTTCACCGATCGCTGCTCAACAGAGAGACGATCCAGGCGTTCGTCGTTGATGCCTGCGGCGGAGATTTGGAGATCGTATTGCAGATGGTTGACTTCTTTCTCAACAGTGCGGCCGGGTTGGTGGTGGAAATGGAGAGCAACCTGGCTGTGGGCAATCTGCCTGTTGTGCGTCGGGCGGCCCATTCGCTTAAATCCAGCAGCCGTATGTTCAGCGCCGAAAGACTCTCGCATCTTTGCGCACTTGTCGAAACCAGCGCCGAGCAGAATGGCGGGGTGGCCGTGGCCGAGCTGTTGCCGCACATTCAAGCCGAGTTGACCTGGCTGGCAGTTGCCCTGCCCGCCACCTGCCGGGGGATGAGATAGGAGGAAGGGAGGACAGGAAATCTTGTCCTCCCTTCCTCCCTTCCTCCCTTCCTCCTGTCTTCTTGTTTTAGTCCTGAATCTCGTCGTGCTCTTGCTTGTTGTGTTCGATGATCGCATCGTTCAGATGGCTGGGCACGGGATCGTAGTGATCAAATTCGATGGAGTAGATGCCCCGCCCCTGGGTCATCGAGCGCAGGT
>CAMDEX010000306.1 GCA_945897075.1 Litorilinea aerophila | reverse complement strand
GGCACACAAGACGGGCGCAGCAAGCAGCGCCCCTACATAAGTTGGGTTGGGAGTTGAGCAATGAGCATTGAAATCCTCGTGCCCGAAATGGGCGAATCGGTGATCGAAGCGACGGTGGGCCGCTGGCTGGTGGAGGCAGGTGCGACGGTGAAGGCGGGCCAGCCTCTCGTCGAGTTGCAGACCGACAAAGTAGATTTGGAAGTCTCCGCAGAGCGGGACGGCGTGCTGGCCGAAATTTTGGTGGAAGCCGGCGCGGATGTGAAGATCGGGGATGTGTTGGGACGTCTGGGAGAAGCCAGCGGCGCAAGCAGCGACGACGCGCCCGCAACCAAAGCCGCGCCGACAAAAGCCGACGCTCCTGCCGAGGAGGAAGCGGACGTAAAGGCGACGCCCGTCGCCCGGCGCATGGCCGAGGACGCGGGCGTGGACGTGGCGCGCATCGCCGGCAGCGGCAGTGGCGGGCGTGTGACCAAAGAAGATGTGGAAAAGGCGCTGTCTGCAAAATCTGCTCCTCTGACGACAACCGCCCCATCGCCAGTCCTCCCTTCCTCCCTTCCTCCAGTCCTCCCTTCCTCCCTTCCTCCTGTCCTCCCTTCCTCCCTTCCTCCTGTCCTCCCTTCCTCCCTTCCTCCTATCCTCCCTTCCTCCCTTCCTCCTTCCCCCTTCACCCGCCCCGACGCCCAACGCGAAGAACGGGTCAAACTCTCGCGGCGGCGGCGCACGATTGCCCAGCGGCTGGTGGAAGCGCAGCACAGCGCGGCCATGCTGACCACCTTCAACGAAGTTGATATGTCGGCGGTGATGGATCTGCGCAAACGCCGCCAGGAGAGCTTCGAGAAGCAATACGGCGTGCGTCTGGGCTATATGTCCTTTTTCACCAAAGCCGCCGTCGGCGCGCTAAAGGCCTTCCCCCGACTCAACGCCGAGATAGACGGCGACGAAATGATCCTCAAGCACTATTACGACATCGGCATTGCTGTGGGCGCAGAGGAGGGGCTGGTGGTGCCAGTTGTGCGCGACGCTGACCGCATCTCCTTTGCCCAGATCGAGCAGAAGATCCGGGAGCTGGCCCAGAAGAGTCAGGAGGGCACGCTTGCCCTGGCCGATTTGCAGGGCGGCACATTCACAATCACAAACGGCGGCGTCTTTGGGTCGCTGCTCAGCACGCCGATTCTCAATGCCCCGCAAGTCGCAATTCTCGGTCTGCACAAAATCGAAGAACGCCCGGTCGTCATCGCCGGTGTGATCGTCGCCCGCCCGCTGATGTACCTGGCTCTGAGCTACGACCACCGCATTGTGGATGGCCGGGAAGCTGTACAATTTCTGGTCAAGATCAAAGAACTTATCGAAGAGCCGGAGCGGCTGCTGTTGGAAGGGTGAACCCTATCCGTCCTGCTGGAAGATGAAGTCCGTTGCGCGGTAGGCAAGCTGGCGTTGATCTAGCAGATTGGCGATGAAGCCGTTTTAAAGATGCTGTGAATAACTTACGCATGAAGTTTGGATATTTTATCAGAATTGTTTATAATTCCCTGTACTTGAAATCTCTACACCCCTGATAGCAATTACCCTGCGACGCGAGACCCACGCGGGCCTTAGTAATTGTCCGTTATTAATGTAGCGGTTTGCACCTTCCGGGAAGAGGTCAGAGCGTCTCTTACCAATAGGGCGTTCTTGTGACCCCTTCCCGGAAGGTCGGAACTGATTTACGGACGATTACTTATTTGTCCTTTGTGTCTCATCTGTTCTTCACGCGATTCCCAAAACAATGAACGAACGCCAACCTTCCCGTGTAGACAACCTCCGTTCATCCCCCAAAAACAGACCGCTTCTGACTGCTCTGCTATTGGCTCTGCTGTTTGCGTCCGGCCTGCGGCTGGGACGCGTCGCTTTTGCTGCTATCCCCGCGCCCGGCAGTGTGGACAGCAACTTGCAACTCTGGCTCAAGGCGGACGCGGGCGCGAAAAATGGCGCAGCGGATGCCAGCAACGGCAATTCGGTATCCACTTGGGAAGATCAAAGTTCATCTGCTGCCGATGCTACGGTTATAGCCGCAGGCAGAGAAGCCGAGTTTCAGTTGGATACATCTGATTCAACCAAACATATCAACTTCAATCCGGTGCTGCAATTTGAAGAGACCCCAGCGGGCAACACAGGAGACCAATACACATTTTTAGTAGACCCCGGCATCACCGCGGCCGATGATTACACCGTAATTACCGTTCAATATGCCAATACCCCATCCAGCGGGAATACGTTTGATACCTATTTCAGTGCGGGCAATTTTGGATACGGTAATTTTGGAGACGGTACAAATGGCAGCGGAATGCAAGTCCATGAGTTTCTTTTCGGACCGCGCACGATTGGATCAACCAGTGTTCTTGGCAAAGCGGTCATTTCTGGCGCACGGCGCAATGGGGCAAGCGGGCAGATTTACTACAATGGAGCGAATGATACGAGTGCGCCTGCGATTAAAACCCTGGACACCAGTTTGCTGAGAATTGGTGATAATGCCTGGCCGATTAATGGGGACATTGCGGAGATGATTATTTATAAAACGGCCTTGTCAACCTCGGCGGGAGGCGACTTGGATCGTATTAATAGTTATCTTGCTATAAAGTATGGCATCACCTTAGCCAGCGGGGTAAATTATGTGAACAGCGCGGGCAGTGTGCTGTGGGATGCGACCGCGAACGCAACCTATCACAATGACGTAACCGGCATCGGCGTGGACGCCAACAGCGCCCTCTCCCAACTGGCCTCGCGCAGCGTCAACTCCGACGACATGGTGACGATTACTGGCGCGGGGGCCAACATCGTTAGCGGCGAGTTCCTGCTCTGGGGCAACGACAACGGCGCGACGACCTTTGCCGGCATAGGCACTGTCAGCGGCGTAGCCGCGGCCAACAATCGTTTTGGCCGGGTGTGGAAAGCCCAGGAGACCAACGACGTCGGCGCGGCGACTATAACATTTGACAGTACCGCGCTGCAGACGGGCAAGAGCTACTGCCTGCTCGTGGACAACGACGGCAACTTTACCAACGGCGGCACGACGGAAGTGGCCTGCACCGTTGCCAGCAGCCCGGTCAGTTTCAGCTATGATTTCGCTACCGGCAGCGCACCCTTCTTCTCCCTGGGCACAGTCACGACAGCCCCCGGCGGTGTGGAGAGCAATCTGGGGTTGTGGCTCAAGGCGAACGCGGGCACAAGCAGCAGCGTGGACGGGGCAAGCCTGACCGCCTGGCAGGACCAAAGCCCATCGGGGAACAATGCCACGGGTGTGAACGCGCCAACCTACGAGAACGACGCCAGCAGCCTCATCAACACCAATCCAATCGTTCATTTTGACGAAGTGACTACGGAGTATTTTACCTTTGCTTCCGACTTGGGCATTGTAGGCACCAACGACTTTACTCTCTTTTCGGTGCAAAAAGCAGCAACGCCGGGCAACACGATTCTTGGCCCCAATACTATATCCCATCTGCCTGGCCCCTACTATCAGTACGCTTCGTCGTTTGAGATGCTCAACGTCCACGCCGGGATTACCCTTATCAACCGTGGGGCGATCAACGTAGACGATGGGAAGGCCCATCTCTCCGGCGCGCAGCGCGCCAGCAACAACTTCTACGTCTACCACGCCGGCGAAGTGGATGCGGGACCCACCAACAATACCACCTCCTTTGCCAGCGTCGGCATGGCGCTGGGCGCGGCTTACAATGCCACAACCCAGCGTTTTGACGGTGATATGGCCGAAGTGATTGTCTACAACCGGGCGCTTTCCAACGCCGAACGCCAGCGTGTGGATTCCTATCTTGCCCTCAAATACGGCCTTACGCTTAGCAATACCCTGAATTATGTCGATGGGGCCGGTGTAACCATCTGGGACACGAGCGTCAATGCCGCCTACTACAACGATGTGGCAGGCATCGGCATTGACGCCAACAGCGCGCTGACGCAGACCACCTCTGCCAGCGTCAACAGCGACAATATCGTAACCATCACGGGGACGCTGGCCAGTATGAGCAGCGGTGAATTCCTGCTGTGGGGCAACGACAATGGCGCAACGACCGCTTCCACTCAGGTCCCCACGGGTTATAGCCAACGCCTGACCCGGGAGTGGAAAGTTGACGAAACGGGCGAGGTCGGCACTGTGACCATCGCCTTTGACCTGACTGGCATTAGTCTGGTTGACTTCACGAAAACTGCCGAGTTTGCTCTGCTGATCGACACGGACGGAGATTTCAGCAATGCTACCGTCACCACCGGTGCCAGCGTGAGCGGCAATCGCGTTACATTCAACGGTGTTGACCTGAGCGATGGGCAATTCTTCAGCCTCGCCTTCCCCGAACCGCCCGCGCCCGGCGGCGTTGCCTCCACTTTGCAATTGTGGATGAAAGCCAATGCAGGCGTGACCGAAAGCGGTGGCAACGCCATTACCCAATGGCTGGATAGCGCTGGTCAGCACACCCCCACCGGGGGGTACTACAGCGACCCGGACCTGCTGGACAGCGGCAGCGATCTCGTCAACTTCAATCCGGTGGTGCATTTTGACAACGACGACTATATGCGCTGGGAAGGCGATCCCTTCCCCACCAGTTTTACGGCTGGCGAACTCTTCATTGTGGGCAAAGAAGCCACGCCCGATACTGCCGACCACTACAGTCTCTTTGATTTTGGCGGCGGCGGCTCGCAGCCCCGCTATACCTACTCAGACAGGCGCATCTACGATGACTTTGGCTCCAGCGACCGCAAACGATGGACACCCAGCAATACAGCCGAGGCGGGCGGCGAAGGGGCTGCCGACGCCACCATTGGGGGACCCAACCGGTTAACCACCGATTACCACATCTACAACGTCCTCAGCCAGACGAACAACTGGCAAGCGGCTTTTGACGGCGTTACTGCATTAACCGACGCCACCAATACCGTTAATTTTTCATTTGAACCTGGCAGCGTACCCCATTTGGGCGGGGCCTACGGAGGGTTTTCCAACGGCGGGCGTGTGGCCGAGGTCGTCCTGTTCAACCGCGTGCTAACAGCCAGCGAACGCCAAGCAATTAACAGCTACCTCGCCCTCAAATATGGCATCACCCTGGGCGTGGACTACGTGGACAGCGCGGGGAACACCCTCTGGAACGTCACAACGAATGGTACCTACACCAACGATGTGGCGGGCATCGGCGTGGATTCGGCCAGCGGACTTTCCCAACTGGCCTCGCGCAGCATCAACGCCGACGGGATGGTGACGATTACGGGCACGCTCGCCACAATCAGCAGCGGCGAGTTCCTGCTCTGGGGCAATGACAACGGAGCGACGACCGCTTCCAGCGAAGTCCCCGCCGGCTACAGCCAACGGCTGACCCGTGAATGGAAAGTCACCGATATCGGCGATACGGGTGTTGTGACGATTACTTTTGACCTGACTGGCATCGTCGGGATTGACTTGACCAAACCCGCCGAATTTGCTCTGCTGATCGGCACGGACGGAGATTTCAGCAATGCCACCGCCACCACCGGTGCCAGCGTGAGCGGCAATCGCGTCACATTCAACGGCGTTAACCTGGGCAATGGGCAGTTTTTTAGCTTGGCCTATCCTGAAGTCCCGGCACCGGGCGGCGTGAACCCCAATTTGCAACTGTGGCTCAAGGCGGATGCGGGCTTCACACCTTCGCAGTGGAGCGATCAGTCGGGCAATAGCAACCATGCCCTGCAAAGCACAGCCGCAAACCAACCCGCGCAAGTTGCCAATTCCTTAAACGCTAACCCTGTTGTGCGCTTTTCAGGCAATCGAAGGATGCAAATCAGCAGCAGTGTGGCCATTCACGAAGTCATTGCAGTATTCCAGAAAACAATCGGCTCAGGTACAGCAATTGGCGGTAGAGTGAACGATGCCCTTTCTACGGGATACTTCTTCTCAGGAGGGGGGCGGTTAATTTCCGGAGCTACAGGCTCGAATTACTTGTACTCCGATACAGCAATTGATGTCACTTCACCGAACATTGTCACCCTCAGCTACAACACATCGGTTGCGAATGTTGGCTACAGGGTGAACGGTCAAATCCTGAGTGCGACAGTTGTGGATGGTGGGCTTAACCCAAGCGGAGCAGCTCTGCCACCCTTCAGTGACAGTGTATGGATAGGGTTTGACAATTCAGGTGCATACTTTAACGGCGATTTGGCAGAACTGGTAATTTATTCGAATAATCCAAGCGCGACTGCGCGTGAGCAAATCGAATCCTACCTTGGACTCAAGTATGGCATCCCCATCGCGCACAACTACCTCAACAGCAGCGGCGCAATCCTCTGGAACGTCACAACGAAC
>CAMDEX010000305.1 GCA_945897075.1 Litorilinea aerophila | reverse complement strand
CAAAAAGACCAAAAAAACTGCCAAATCTGGTTAGTTTTGGCTCTTTTTCTGACTTTTAGCTTGCTCTCTTGCAAAACTTTCCGTCTTTGCTTGTTTCAGCCTGCCCTCGAACTGCTTTTTCTCTCCAAAGCAGGCTCTAAACTCAAGTTATATAGGCCACATCATCAAACAAAAAAATACGCCACAGAAAAGGCTCGAAGTGTTCTCGGTCTTGCGCTTTTATTTGATAGACGTCTTTGAGACGTTGGATTTCCTCTCGCAAACGACGTGTGTCCTCTTGCCATTGTCCGACCGGAGTTCCTCTCACTTTGGCTCTGGCTTCTGACAAGAATGGCGAATTCTCTGATGCTCGGAGTATCCTAATATCAACTCCGACTTGATTCTTTTGTTGCGCTAAAGACCAAAACATTGATGTTTTACGATCTCCCAACTCTCGTCGCCCCAGTTGAAGTAACAAGCGAATATGGTTGGCTTTTTCAAACTCCTTCTGCATATCTGCTCTACAAGCTTCCAAATTTTCAAAGATGGCCACGATCCCCATCTGTGCAGCCAAATTTGATTTTAGTTGATTGTCATTTTTGTCCGAAGTCAGTGGCCGGGGTCCGATTTTTGGAGGCCAGAACGCAATCTCTCTACCTTGAAAAAAGGCAAAGAGAAATAGAAGAGCTAATGTAGCCACAAGGACTCCAACGAAAACGGTCGCTGTTGGATTTGTAGATAACCAAATGAAGAATGTATCCATACTATGACTCCAGTGCAAAAAGGGTAGCTGGCGCAAGATGGTGGGAGAGATGATTCGAATTCTGCCTCATTTTCGGGCGGTTCGCCCTGAAATGCAGATTCTTTCGGTCTATTCACCCACTCAAAGCTGATTCGCATCAAACAAGCGAAAAACCATTTCCAACAGACGATGAAAAGCCGTTCTTTACGTCGTGTATATCATACGTGCCGCCTACGCTGCTGTCAAGTAAGGTTTCGATGTATTGATGTGCATATGCCGGAGTATTCAGGTGGGTTCTCTCGGCACTCGTTGACTCGTAGCCAACGCCGCTTTGCCGGGAGAACCCAACCTACGCCCTATTCCTCCCCCACCACCGGCGCGAACTTCACCTGAAAACGAAACTCCTCCGGGGCGAGCTGGTACTGGGGCAGGACGCCGGGGCCGCAGCTTCCGTTGCCCAGACCGCCCTGGCGGTGATCCACATTCAACACCACTTCTTCGCGGCGCATTCGGCGCAGTTCGTGGATGTGCTCGGCCGCGGTGAGGTCGGCGGCGCTGTAGTGGGCCGCGCTGATCTCCAGCAGAGCGTCGCCGCTGACGCGCAGACCGTTGCCCGCGGCGTCGGTGAGGCTGACCCAGCGCACGTCCGTGTGGTTGCCGCTCTCCTGGGGCTTCACATACGGGACAATCTGCTCGTCCACGGCCTGCCGATAGAGACCGACCGGCGCGCTGGCCTTGCGGTCGGCGTAGTTCTCGTGGGGGCCGCGCCCGAACCATTCCAGCGTCTCGTAGCCCGCGGGCAGTTCCAGCGTCAGACCGACGCGGGGCAGGAAGGGGGGCTGGTCGCCGCCGGGCAAGACGTGGACGTCCACTGTCACTTCGCCGTTGGCGTGGACGGTGTAGAGATATTCTGTGTCGAAACGGGCCGCACCGGTGGGGCCGGAAGCCGCTTTGAGGTCGGCCTGGCTTTTGTCCTTGCTAGCGCGCAACAGTTCGACAGCCTCGGCGGGCACTTTACCAGCCACGGGGCCAAGCGCCAGTTCGTAGAGCTTCTGCATCAGAGAGGGGATGCGCCAGTCGGCTTCCAGGGTTTCGATGAGGGCGTCGGCTTTGGCGTGCTGATCGGCCCCGGCCAGGTCCACGTAGTTGTAGCCCAGGCTGTGGGAGAGCGCCTGCATCTGCTCTGCGTCCAGCAGGTATTTGAGGAACTGGCCCAGTTGGGTAAGGGTCTCCTGCCAGCGGCCCGCGGCGGCCGCGTTGGGGTCGATATTCGCTGTGCTGTGGCTGCGCACCCGGAACTGCACCGCGTCGGCAGAAACTTCCACCGTCTCTGCGCCGTCTATGTGTTCCTCCAACTGATCCAGCCCGACTTCGCGCCAGCGCATGGCCGCGCGCTGATCGCCCCAGGTGTTGGCGTCGTTGTCGGTGGGCGCCCGCCAAAAATTGAGGCGGGGTCCCGCGGCCAGAAGATCGCGACCGCCTGCTTTCCATTCGTCTATGCGCCCGGAGTCGTGGTCGAAGGTGAGGGCAAAAGCGACCGCGGACGACGGACCGCCGACCGCTGCTCCGGTGACAATCGTCCGCCGTCCGCCGTCGGTGGTCTGCACCGCCAGCGGCGCAACGGCCACACCACTGCCGTCCGCCGTCTGCGGTCCACCATCTGCCGTCTTCACCGGCAAGGCAAACTGTGCCCAGGCGACTTCGTGGCCCGCCTCGGCCCAGCTTGTGTTTTCGTTGAGGACGAAGTGGAGGTTTACGAACGCTTCTCCGCTGGGCAGTGACCAGTCATCCGTGAACAGTTGGAGATCGTGACTTACCACCTGCAACTTGCCACTTGCGACTTGCAACCCTTCGACTTCTACATCCCAATGCACAGAAAGGTGGCTCAAATCCGAGAAGTGGTAGCGGTTTTGCACGGCGAAGCGGCCGACGGCCAGATCAATCGGGGTGACGCGCACGGGTTCGAGGACTTTTTTGTATTCGATGAGGCCGGGATGGGGCGTGCGGTCCGCGTGGATCAGCCCGTTGCAGCAGAAATTGTTGTCGTTGGGGCTGTCGCCGAAGTCGCCGCCGTAGGCCCACCACTCGATGTCCTCATCGCCGATGCCCTCTTCGCTGATGCGGCGGATGCCCTGATCCACCCAATCCCAGATGAAGCCGCCCTGCAAGCGGGGGTAGTCGTCCACCGCCTGCCAGTACTCGACCAGATTGCCGGTGCTGTTGCCCATCGAGTGGGCATATTCGCACATAATCACCGGCCGGCTCTCGCCGGGGAGCTGGGCCATATCGATAATTTTCTGCACGGACGGGTACATCGGGCCGAGGATGTCGATGGTGGGCGCGTCGTCGGCGGGGTGGTAGTGGACGGGGCGGGTGGGGTCGTTGGCGCGCACCCAGGCGGAGCAGGCGGCGTGGTTGCGCCCGTAGCCCGATTCATTGCCCAGGGACCAGACGATCACCGACGGGTGGTTTTTGTCCCGCTCCACCATCCGGCTTACCCGGTCGAGGAAGGCGGCTTCCCAGAGCGGGTCTTTGGTCAGCCGATCCCAGACGCCGTGGCTTTCGATGTTGGCCTCGTCGTAGAGATAGAGGCCGTACTCGTCGCAAAGCTCGTACCAGCGGGGGTGGTTGGGGTAGTGGGCCGTGCGCACGGCGTTGATGTTGTGCTGCTTCATCAGGCGAATGTCCTGGATCATCGAGGCTTCGGTGATGGTGTGACCGGTCTGCGGGTCGTGTTCGTGGCGGTTAACGCCTTTCATCAGCACGCGCACGCCGTTGACCAGCAGCAGGCCGCCGCGGATTTCCACGCAGCGGAAGCCGACCCGACAGCTTTCCACCTCCAGCAGCGCGCCATCCGCGCCGTAGAGGGAGAGGAGAAGGGTGTAGAGGGTGGGATGCTCGGCGCTCCATTTGGCCGGGTGCTTGACCCGTCCGTTGTGAGTAACAGTCGTCTCGCTCATCCCATCCACCAACAGAATGGCAGCCAGGGGTCCGGCAAAGACCGGCTGGCCGTTGGGGTCGAAAAGTTGGGCTTCCAGCTTACCCCCCTGCACATCGGTCTGGTAGTTGCGTACTGCGACGCGCAGATGCAGGGTGGCGTCCCGGTACTCGCTGTCCAGTTCAGTGACGACGGCGAAATCCCAGATATGCAGGGTGGGCGCGGACCAGATCGTCACATCGCGGAAGATGCCGCTGAGCCGCCAGAAGTCCTGATCCTCCACGTAGCTGCCATCGCTCCAACGGAAGACGCGCAGCGCCAGCGTATTCTGGCCCGGCTGGACAAAATCGGTGATGTCGAACTCGGCGGGCAGGCGGCTGTCTTTGCTGAAACCGAGCATCCGGCCATTGAGCCAGACGTAGAAGGCCGAGTCCACGCCGTCGAAAGTCAGGAAGAGACGACGGCCTGCCCACTCTGCCGGCACGGAAAAGGTGCGCCGGTAGTGGCCGGTGGGGTTGTCGTCCAGGGGTACGCCGGGCAGCCGGTCGATGGGGAAGGGGTATTGGACGTTCGTGTACATCGGCTTGTCGTAGCGGTGTTGGCCGCGGGCGATGTCGCCCTGTAACTGCCAGTTGGCGGGCACAGGGATGTCGTCCCAGGCTGAGTCGTCGAAGGCGGACGACTCGAAGCCCTGCACCGCGGAGGCCGGGTTCGCGTCCAGATGAAAGCGCCACGTCCCATTGAGCGAGCGGCGGAAGGGGGAGGCGGCGCGGTCACAGCGGGCCGCGCTCTCCGCGTCGGCGTAAGGGATGAGGGTGGCGTGGGCGGCTTCTTTGTTGATGCCGGTGATCTGGGGGTTTTCCCAGTCGGGGCGCGTAACAGTGTCGTGAGACATTATGGGAATCCTTTGCTATAGTCGAACTTCTTAGTCGCTGAGCGAAGGCTTGCCCGGCACACGGCCCACTTGGGTATAGACTTCGTAGATGCGCTGGAGCGAAGTCACATTGGTGAAAATCGCCAGAATCCAGAGGGCCGGCGAGACCAGCCCCAGAATCAGCCCGGTGATCAAAATCGTCAACCGTTCGGGACGCTGCAAAATCCCCCCTTTGCATTCGATACCCAGCCCCTCGGCCCTGGCACGGGTATAGCTCACCATCCAAGAACCGATCAGCGTCAGAAAGATCAGAAAGAGTTCTATCTGGCTGCCTGGTTTGTAGGAAAAGTAGACAGCCAGACCCAAAAATGTGATACTTTCTGAATAGCGGTCAAGGGTGCTGTCCAGAAACGCGCCGAATTTGCTGACCTGATCCGCATAGCGGGCCAGAGCGCCATCCAGCATATCAAACATAGCAGCACCCCAGAGAACAAAGCCACCCCAAAAGAGGTTGCCCATCGCCAGCATCACAGTCGAAAGGATTGTCAAAACAAAACCGGCAACAGTGACAGCATTGGGGGTGACGCCCATCCGGTGCAGCCGGCCGGCCAGCCGGGACATCGGGTCGAGAAAATAGGGGCGCATGTATTTGGACATCATCGGGCGGGTTCCCTTTCCCAGGATTCTGGACGGGCAGTGAAATAGAAACGTCGTTGACTTGGGCAGTATATCATTTTTCGTTTACACTGATCAAAGAATCGTAGCTATAGCAATGCGCGATAGAAAACTGAGTTTCTTACAGATGAATTCAGTCTGATAGCGGCATAACAGAAACTCGGTTTTTCAGCCGCAGCGTGTTGGGTTCTCCCGGCACAGGCTGGTCTCGAAGACGGCGCTCCTTGCCGGGAGAACCCAACCTACGATCAGTGGTCTGCGGTCTGCTGTCTGCGGTCTACTGAATTTGAGAAGGGGAGGGCAATCGTGGCAATCCAGCGCGCATACGAAGAAGCGCGTGACCTGCTCTTGGGGTCGGCGCGCACACTCCTGCTCACCGGTGCCGGTGTCAGCACGGGTTCGGGCATACCCGATTTCCGCTCGCCGGGCAAGGGTATCTGGGAATTTGTCGATCCCTTTGCCGTGGCCTCCATCTGGGGCTTCCGCGCCCAGCCCGAACTCTTTTATCGCTGGATACGGCCGCTGGCCGAGAAGATGCTGCGTGCCCAACCCAACCCGGCCCATTGGGGGTTTGCCAGCTTGCAGGCGCTCGGCCTGCTGCATACAGTTGTCACCCAAAACATTGACGATCTGCACGAGCAGGCCGGGACGCGGGATGTCGTCCACGTCCACGGCAACGCCCAGAGCGCGATCTGTCTGGATTGTGGCTGGCGGGTGGAGGGCAAGAGCTTCTGGTCCGCCTTTCTGGCGGGTACAACAATACCTCTTTGCCCTAACTGCGGGGCTGTGCTCAAACCGGATGTGGTTCTGTTTGGGGAAGAGTTGCAAGCAAACCTCTTGGCCCAGGCCCAAGAAGCGGCCCTGACCGCGGAGCTGGTGATTGTCGCCGGTGCCAGTCTGGAGGTCATGCCTACGGCGGATCTACCCCTGCTGGCCAAGCGGCGGGGTGCCCGGCTACTGCTGCTCAATCTTGGCACAACGATGCTGGATGAGCAGGCCGATCTGATGATCCGGGAAGATGTCACCCGTTCGGTGCCCCGCCTGATCGAGATGTGCCGCGCGTATCGTTGACGCCCCCCTGCGCCGCTATTGGCGTGGATATATTGTAGGGGCGCTGCT
>CAMDEX010000304.1 GCA_945897075.1 Litorilinea aerophila | reverse complement strand
CGGTCGCCGGTCGCCAGTCGCCAGTCGCCAGTCGCCGGTCTCCAGTCGCCAGTCGCCAGTCACAAGCAGCAGAATATCTATAAACCCAGGAGATTTCCATGCAGATTCGTGAAGTAGTGGTGACAGGTAAGGAACAGGTGGAGTTACAGAGCGGCGCGTTGGATGGCCCGCCCCGTGCCGGTGAGTTGCTGATTGAGAGCGAAGCCACCTTCATCAGCTCCGGCACAGAACTGGCGAACTACACGGCCAAAGACCCGGATGTCTATGTGCCAGGTAGCTGGTGCAGCTACCCCTGGCGTTCTGGTTATGCCAATGTGGGTGTTGTGCGGGCTGTGGGCGAGGGTGTCCACCGGGCGCAGGTGGGGCAGCGGGTCTTCAGCTATGGCCGCCACGCCTCGGCCTTTCGCTATCCCCAGGAACGGCTGATTGTCCCTGTGCCGGAACGGTTGGATTCGATGATTGCGGCGGCGTCGCGTATGGCTGGGGTGGCGGCTTCGGCCATTCTGCTCAGCGAAATCCGCGAGAATCCCTGGGTGGTCGTCTTTGGCTTGGGGCTGGTGGGCAATTTGGCCGCGCAACTTTTTCGCATTCGCGGCTGCCGGGTGATCGGCGTGGACCCGGTGGCGGCCCGCCGCGATCTGGCCGAGGAGTGTGGCGTGGAGTGGACGGTCGGCGGCACATCCGACGCTGCGCTGGACGGGGTGCGCGTTCTGACCGGTGTGGGTGGTGCGCAGATCAGCGTGGATGCGGTGGGTCACAGCGGCGTCCTGATGGACTGTCTCACCATCACAGGCACAGAAGGGCAGGTCATTGCGCTGGGTACGCCGCGTGTCCCCGTTGCCGGCGATCTGACCGCGGCCTTCAACCGTATCCACCGCGGGCGGTTGACTGTGCGCGGCGCGCACGAGTGGTTTCTGCCGATGTACCCGGACGTGGGCAACCGCACCTCCCAGTTCAGCAAACAGCAGATGCTGCTGGATTGGATGGCGCGCGGTCTGCTGCGGGTGGAGCCGCTCATCTCCCACCGCCTGCCACCGGAGCAGATCAAAGCGGCCTACGACGGGCTGCTGCACCAGCCGGATGTGTATACGGGGGTGGGTCTGGTGTGGGGGTGAGCCTTCAGGATGCTATCAAACAGAGGGCATGTTCAGGGCAAAATCTCTGGGACACTTGATGCTCCCAGTAGCGTGCGAAGACGATTCGGGTCTACTGTTTGGTGGCCGGCTTTAGAAAATTTTATCACTGCTGCTACAGATTTTTCCGCCACAAGCTGAACAATCGCTGGCGATTCCTGCGAGAAATCAGGCTCCTTTGCTACATCCGATAGGACACTTTGGGGTAATGCCATCGCTACGCGTAATCTGCGCTCTACTTCCACCATATCTTGCGCAGAGAGTTGCCCAACCTGATGAACAATCAGCGACGGTTCGATGGCTGCAATTTTGGGTCGGACAAATGAGGGCTTTAACAGTCCAGCCGATTGCCAGTCATTTAAGATATAGTCAACCGGCGCTGTAGCTTTGGAAATCTGAGACGAGACATAAGCCAACAGTAGTTCAGGACGAACGCTCTGGTAAACAGTGCTGCTCACCACAACGGCTGGTCTGGTTTTCGTTGCGCTTAAATCCGTAAAAGGAAATGGGATTAGGAGAACATCACCCCGTTGGAACGCCATAAGCTGTCCTCCAGGTGTCATAAATGGCGTCTTCTTCGTTATCCCAATCTTTTTCAAAGGCTGATAAACTGAGCCGCTGCCAGTCTCGCTCATCATTGATTTCGTCGGCCAGCACGCTGTCGAGCAGCCAGCGCGCTACAAACAAGCGTTCCGCCGAAGTTAAACTGTTGGCAACTGTGAGAATGCCAACGACACGCGGCGTTGTTTCCAAATCTGCGACAGTCATTCGAGACCTCCCATTCAGTCATACAATTTCTGATGAGATTATACAGCACTTGTGAACAGATAGCTCACTTCACGATTACAACGGCAAACGAACTACTCCCTGGCTTTGGAGTTCGGATGCCCTTTTGCTGCGAGTGGAGCCGCTTATCTCCCAACCGAGCAGATCAAAGCGGCCTATGGCGGGCTGCTGCACCAGCCGGATGTGTATACAGGCGTGGGTCTGGTGTGGGGATGAAACGATGACCCTCGCCAAGCGCAGCGGCAAATCTGTCAAAGAGGGGTGGGCGATACGGTTATCACTACTTTGCCTTTGGCGCGCCCTTCTCCCACATAGCGCAGCGCTTGCGGAACTTCATGCAGTGGATACCGTCTATCAATCACGGGGACGATCTTGCCACTTTCACAAAGCTCCGTGATGGCAAGCAGGTCTTTGCGATTTTGCGGAACTACCAGAACCCGCATATTCTTGTTTGCGGTCTTTCCGATCAGGGGTCCGAGCAGCAGAACCTGGAAGAGTAGAGCGACCGAACCCCCGACAACGAAGTAAGTACCCTGCGCTTTCAGCGCGCGCTGGTAGGCGAAAATCGAACGGTGGGCGATCACGTCGAGGATCAGATCGTACTCTTTTCCATTGCGTGTGAAGTCTTCGCGAGTGTAATCAATGACGTGATCGGCACCGAGCGAGCGCATAAAGTCCAACTTGGCCGTATTGTCCACACCGGTCACTTCAGCGCCGTATAATTTGGCAAGCTGCACGGCGAATGAACCAGCACTGCCGCCTGCCCCATTGATCAGTACCTTTTGCCCCGCCTGCACTGCGCCTTTCTCGCGAATCCCCTGCAGGGCGATTACGCCTGCTTGGGGGATGGCCGCTGCCTCCTCGAAGGTCAGACTTGCGGGTTTTAACGCCAGTGTTCTTCCACGCGTACAGACATACTCTGCAAAACCGCCGTGATAGCCGGGGATTTCCCCGAATACTTCATCGCCTGGCTTGAATTCTGTGTTGTTCTTGCCAACGGCTTCTACCCGCCCGGCGATGTCCGACCCAAGAATTGGGTGACCCGGTTTGCGCAGCCCTCCGATGCGGGCATAGAACGGTTTGCCCACCAAAGCTTCCCGATCAGAGCCATTGATGGAAACCGCATGAATCTTGATCAGTATTTCATCGTCTGTGGGCAGAGGTTTTTCCACCTCTTTGAGATGCAGTACATCGGGTGAACCATACTTTTCGTACACAATGGCTTTCATGGATTTTCTCCCCAAAAGGGTATCTTCCTACGCGCCTGGCTGTGGCGGCTCTGTGGAAGGTTGTCGAACTCATTCAATCGCGATCATCAGGCGCAGTCGGGTTGCTGCACACCACGCCAACGGCTGCCGAAAACCACCTCGCCCCGCTCAACCAGACGGGCACGCGCACCCTCCCACAAAGCCGCCCATTGCCGGTGATCGGTCAACACCGCTTCCGGGTGTTGGCGGCTGCGCGCCACAAAACCGGGAAATTCGTCGCGCCCGGTGGGCAGGCCAAGCGGCGAATAGCGCAGGTCAAAGCTAAAGCGGATATCGTCGCTCTGGTTGGGCAGGGAGGCGTGTTTGGTGAGCCGGTGGAAAAAGACGACACTCCCCGCTTTCATCGGCAGGGGTGTCACATGCGCTGCACGGAACTTTTGCGGAATTTCAAAGCAGTGGGGTGCCAATCCCTCGCGATGGCTGCCTGGGATCATACACAAACAGCCGTTCTCCTCCGTCGCATCGGTGATGGCAATCCAGACACTCAAAATGTCGGTCTCGTCGGCGTCCGCCGTAATGACCCCTTGATCCTGATGCCAGGGGGTGGCTGACAGGTAGCCATTGCCGGGCGCGCCTGGGGGCACCGCAGCTTCGGGCGGTTTGATGCGCGCATGTTGAATCGGGTTTGAGTAGATTTCCGGGCCAATCAGCAGCTCCACAACATCCAGCAGGCGCGGGTGGGTGAGCAGGTTGAAGACGGCTGCGCTGGTGTGGATCGGTGTCTCTGCGCCGTAGACGGCGATCTTGGGCAAGGAAATATCCAGGTGATAGCTCTCCTCATTGCCGATCTGGCTGATCACCGCGCTGGCGCGGCGATTAAAGGGCAGCTCGGCATAGGTGGAAGGGAGCTTGCCCTCCCCAAACCAGCGCACAGCCAATTGATCGAGCAGGTGGGCGTAATCGTCAAGAATCGGTTGCAGATCACGATGCACGTCCAGCAGTCCCTCGACGATGACATAGCCATTTTGGTCAAATTCCTCTTGGATGGTTGCCGCGCTTTCACTGCTCATTGGGGTCGTCGCCTTTGGCTTGTTTTCAAATGTTTGCATGACGATTTCTCTACGCTGTGGCTGGCTGTGTGGGCACTGGCGGCACATACTCGTAGGTCGGATCGACCTTTTGCTGGCGCAGGATGGCAACGATCTCCTGCCAGGTTGCCACCAGACCATCCGGCGAAGGCGGCAGATCGTGCGCGATGGCCCGGTGCAAGCGGCCGAGTTTGTAGCAGGGCACGCCAGCAAACATGTGGTGCTCGATGTGAAAGTTCATGTGCCAGTAGAGGAACTGTACAAAAGGGTTCAGGATAATGGTGCGCGTGCAGTAGCGGAAATCCGGGACATTGTCTTGCAGACCGACGTGCTGGGTGTTGTTGCACAGAAAGAGCAGCCAGCCGCCATAAAAGGGTGCCAGCGTAGTCAGCACGGGCAGCAGCCACCAGCCCATAGCCAGGGAGACGAGGATCAGCGCGGCGTGCCCAAAGAGCAGAATGCGCGCCCAGTTGAAGAGACGACGGCGCTGTGCCGGTTGTGTGGCCGGAAAAAGGATATTCTCCCACTCCCCTTCCAGGCGACCGCGGCTGAGACGGACCAGCCCTTTGACCCGTTGGTAAAGACCCCAGGGGTTGACCAGCATACTTTTCAGAAAACTGTCGAAGCTGATCTTGACGGGCAGCACAACTTCCAGGTCATCCGGTGGGTGAAGGGTGTATTTGTGATGCTCCTGGTGGCTGGCCCAGAAGAAGACCGGGTTGAAGCCGCCCAGGAAGCTGAAGAGGTTGAGAAAGAAGCTGTTCAGCCACTTCGTCTTGAAGACGGTGCTGTGACAAAGCTCGTGAAAGCCGTTGAGCAGAAAGGCATAGAAGGTGCCGTGCAGAAAGAGGATCAACAGCAGCACCCAGACCGGCTGGTTGGCCGCGGCATACCAGGCCGCGGCCCCGGTCAACACCAGCAGCCCCAGATGGCCGAGCGTTTGCAGCAGACCCCCGAAATCGCTGCGCTGGTTGAGTTCGGCCAGCGTAGCGCGCTCAAGCGGCGTGCGGTACCAGTTGATCTTTGTCTGTTTTTGTTCGGTAAGCATGTGCAACCTCTTTCTTGTAATAATAACTTAATACCTGTTTTTGCATCTTCGTAAGGAGTAACTTGTACAGGATATGTTCAAAAGATGCCTCTCTCGTTGGATCGATGCCTGCGCGGGCGGCAATTGCGGGGCGCAGAGCAAATTGACCCTCCTGTGTCAACAAAGGTGGTCGTTTGGACGCTTTCGATCTGAACGGTCACGAGGGTACGCGGCGGTTTTCACATTCTGTGGCGGGACGATAGATATAGGTGGTCTTCAGGCGTTTTGTTGTAGCCTGTGGGCGATGTAGTCCTCCCGCTTCCACGGGCAGTCCAGGAGTAGCCTCATTTGGCTACGATTGACCATCAATTGTTTGCGGGCAATTTGGCCCAGGAGATCTTCCGAGATTTCTCGATAGCTGCGCGAGAGGAGCGTACTGGCGATGACCCGCCCGTCATGGACAATCTTGTATTTGGTATGGTTGCTGCCTTCCGTAACTTCTGCCTGGAGTTTGCCGGTAAGCATTGCGTGTACGTCAGTGACTTTAGCGGGCATATACCAGTATTTCCCTCATCAGGTGTAGTTTTGCCTGTAGGTCGGGAAGTAGTCGATCTTCGTCCTGCTGCAAATCTTCGAAGTCTTCGACGATTACTTCGGCCAGATGGCGCATGGCGGCACGCCTGGTGTCACCTACGCCGTACCAGCCGAAGATCTCCTCATAGGCGACGTAGCCACCCATCTCCGCTTCCCATACAACCCGGACGGGGATATGTGTGCGTAGGTGATAGGGGAGGCCGAAGAGGTGGAAGGTCTGGAAGATCTGGTCTTCACTTGGCTCTAGCAGATTGGGCAAGCGAACTGCCTGTTTTTCTTCTAACAAATCGCCCATTGGTTCTTTGTCCTAGTCGTGGGTAGGCGTGTCGGTCGAGCAGTTCTATCCTAGCAGCCTGTCGGAGAAAGGCTAGATTTGGGTAAGTTTATGTTAATTGTGTCTTGTTTTCGAGTTGATGTAAGGTTTCTAAATTGTCATAATGTGGTTTTAGACGCCAAAGCACAAGCATTCAAGCCCTCTGACCCGTTTCTGGG
>CAMDEX010000303.1 GCA_945897075.1 Litorilinea aerophila | reverse complement strand
CTTGCTGCGCCCGACGCACACGGGCGCAGCAAGCAGCGCCCCTACGACATTACATCATTTTTCCGCCACGTTTGTCTGGCCGCGCGCTCCGGTGTACAATAAATCACTGCCCTGAAAAAAGTCCCCGGCACTTCACGAACTTCGATGGCGGGAACGTCGTGTACAGACCCGCTGGGACAGAAAGTGCCGGGGACTTTTTCATCCCCCGTGGCGCACAACAGCGCATGGGGAACTGTTCAGCATTCTCATAACACCGAAAGATACACCCATGCCCGACAAGATGCTAGAGTTGAAAAAACGGTTGGCCGAGGTAGACGATCTGGCTTCGGCCTCTTATCTGCTGGGGTGGGATCAACAGACCCACATGCCCCCCGGCGGCGCAGAAGCGCGTGGCCGCCAGATGGCCACCCTGCAACGGCTGGCCCACGAGAAATTCACCGACGACGCCGTCGGTCATCTGCTGGACGATCTGCGCGCAGAGTACGTCGATTCCCCCTACGCCTCGGATGAAGCCGGGCTGCTGCGGGTGGTCGAGCGGGAGTATGCGCGGGCCACACGGATACCTTCGGATTTTGTGGCGGAGGTGTCGAGCCACATTTCGGCTACCTTCAGCGCCTGGACCACAGCCCGCGCGGCCAACGATTTTGCTGCCCTGCGCCCTGGCCTGGAAAAAACGCTGGAACTCAGCCGCGGCTACGCCGACTACTTCCCCGGCTACGCCGAACCCATCGATCCCCACATAGACAACGCGGACTTTGGGATGAACGCGGTCAGCATTGGCGACATCTTTGCCCAGTTGCGGGCGCAGTTGGTGCCGCTGGTGCAGGCGATTGCCGAAAGACCCCTGGCCGACGACAGCGTTCTGCGCCGGCGCTATCCCGAAGCCGAGCAGATCGCGTTTGGCGAAGCGGTCGTCCGTCAATTGGGCTACGACTTCAGCCGCGGCCGCCAGGACAAGACCTTTCACCCCTTCGCCACCAAATTTTCCATCAACGACGTGCGCATTACAACGCGGGTCAACGAAAATTTCTTGAACGAAGCGCTCTTTGGGACGATGCACGAAGCGGGCCACGCCATGTATGAACAGGGCGTAGCCGCAGCGTATGAAGCCACCCCCCTGGCTTCGGGCACATCCGCGGGCGTCCACGAAAGCCAGTCCCGTCTCTGGGAAAATCTGGTCGGGCGCAGCCGGAACTTCTGGGAGCATTTCTATGCACCCCTGCAAAGCGTCTTCCCGGCCCAGTTGAACGACGTCAGCCTGGACAACTTCTATGCAGCCATCAACAAAGTGCAGCCGTCGCTGATCCGGGTGGAAGCCGACGAAGTGACTTACAATCTGCACGTAATGCTGCGCTTTGATCTGGAGCGTGCCCTGCTCAACGGGACGCTGGCCGTGGCCGATCTGCCCGACGCCTGGAATGCGCGTATGCAGGCCGATTTGGGCTTGACGCCGCCGGACGACCGCGACGGGGTGCTGCAGGACGTGCATTGGTTTGGCGGTTTTATCGGCGGCGCGTTTCAGGGCTATACGCTGGGCAATGTAATGAGCGCGCAGTTTTTTGCCGCGGCCCAGAGCGCCCACCCGCCGATTCCCGACCAGATCCGTGTAGGCTCTTTCGATACCCTGCGCGGCTGGTTGACCGAAAACATCTACCGCCACGGCAAGAAGTTCAGCACCGACGAGCTTCTGCGCCAGGCCACAGGCGGGCCGCTCTCCATCGCCCCGTATATGGCCTATCTGCGCGAAAAATATGGCGAATTGTACGGATTATGAGCAACGGCGATTCTTCTCCATTTGACAGCTTTCTCGCCTTCTTTTTGGACGACGACGACAGCCGCAGCCGGGGCATTCGCGCGGTGGAGCCGGGGCAGGCAGATGCCCAGGCCCAGCGCGGCAACTTCTACAGCCTTGTGGAATTGATGGGCGAAAGCCCAGCACGCAGCCAGGCCCTGGATGAGATCCAGTCTATCCTGCAACAGACCTACTACACAGCAGGCGGCCCACTCAGCGCGGTTCTGGCAGAGGCGATTCAGAACGCCCACGCGTCTTTGGCGGGTTTGAACAGACGCATCCCGGCCAGCGACCTGCGCGCGGGCATTCTCTGCGTCGCGGTTGTCCACAACCATCTGATGATGGCCTCGGCGGGGCCGGGTCTGGCTTTGCTGGCGACCGCCGGCCGTCTGGATCAATTCCCGCCAGACCCCAGTTATTTCGCCAATCCCATCGGCGGCAGCACCCCTCCCACTGTCGCCATCTACCGCCATCAGGTGCAGGATGGCGATGTCCTCTTTTTGGGTGAGAGTGATTGGATTTTGATCACAAATGTCAAAACCCTGGGCGGCGCGATTGTCAACACCAGCCGGCTCAACCGTTTCGATGTGGTGGACTATCTGCGCCAACAGAGCAACCAGGCGCAGATTCCGGGGATGTTGATGGTCTTTCACCAGCGCCGCGATGCGCTCACAGCGGCTGTCCAGACGGCCCCGCGCGGCCTGCCCACCTCTGTCAGCGCGCCGCCGCCGGTGCATACACTGCCGCTGGAGAGCGAGTATACCCGGCCTGCGGCCCAACGCCCGTCGCTCCGCCCGACCGACCGCCCGCCCGCGCAGCCAGCCGCCCCCACAGCCCGCCCCCTGTCCCAAGAACGGACGGCTGTCGTGCCGGACAACGCGCAGCAACGCATCTCGGCCGCAGCCATCGGCCAGCGGCTGGCGCAAGCCGCCGCACGCAGCGGGGGCTGGCTGAAAGGGATGGCGGTCAAGATACTGCCGGAAGCAGGCAGCCGGGCAGCGGCGCAGAATCCGCCCACGTGGGTGGGTTCTGTGCCGGAAGCGGAGATAGCCATCCCCCCGCGCATCCCGCCTTTTGCCCCCCCGCCGCCGACACGGGGCAGCCGGGCCAGACTCTTTGTTCTGTTGGCCGTTCTGATTCCCCTCCTGGCCTTTGCCACCGTCGGTATTCTCAATCTGCGCGAGGGCGCGGTGACGCAGGCCGAAGGGGTGAAATTGGTGGATCAGGCCGAGGCCCAACTGGCCAAGGCCGAGCAGGCGCTCAACCTGGACGACAAAGCCGCGGCGCGCTCAGCGCTCAACGACGCCCAGCGCTATCTCAACGAGGCCGACGCGCTGATTGGGATGAGCGAGCGCAGCCGGGGATTGGCCCAGAGTATCCGCACAGAGATGCAAAAGCTGATGAATGTGCGCTCGCTCTACTCTCTCGACTTCCCGCTGGCCGAATTTCCCGCGGACGCCTCTCCGCAGCGGGTGATTGTCTTCGATCAGGAAGTCTATGTCCTGGACAGCGGGCGGCAGATTGTGGAACATTTCCGCACAGACCCCGGCCGCGCGATTGTGGAAGAGCGCAGCGGCCCCATCTTGAAAGAAGGCGATCTGGTGGAGGGGGTGACGGTTGGCCGTCTGGTGGACATTGCCTGGCAGCCGCGCATCCCCGGCTTTGCCGACAAGGCCAGTCTGCTGATCCTGGACCGCAACAACAACATCTTTCATTACAACCGCGTGGACGAGGCGACGGTTGTGCGTCTGGCCGATGCCGCGCAGTTACAGAGTATTGCCCAGTTGGAAACCTACAACGGACGTCTCTATTTGGCCGACGAACAGCGCAACCAGATTTTGCGCTACAGCCCGGCCGGATTGGGCTACGACGAGCCGCCGGACAACTGGTTCGATCCCCAGGTACAGGCCAATCTGGCCGGGGTGGTGGCTTTCGCCATCGACAGCGACGTCTGGCTGTTGATGGAAAATGGCACACTGCTGCGTTACAGCCAGGGCCGCCAACTGCCCTTCAGCCTGGATACCAGCGCCGGGCTGACTGGTCGCCTTTCCGATATGGCCTTGAGCAGCTTGCCAGAGGGAAGAATCTATCTGGCCGATGGCAGCCAGGATCGCATCCTTGTCTTTGACAAGTTGGGCAACTACATCGAGCAGTTGCAGGCCGCCGAAAGCAACGCCCTGCAGGGGTTGCGCGGTCTCTATTTGGATGAAGTGAGCGGCACGCTTTTTATCCTGACCCAAACGTCGCTCTACGCCCATCCGTTGCCCAATTAGGGGCTGGGGGTTGGGGGCTGGGGGCTGGGGACTGGGGGCTGGGGACTGGGGGCTGGCGACTGGGGATTGGATATTCGGCGCGCAGAATCCCCAATCCCCAATCCCCAATCCCCAATCCCCAATACCCCACTCCCCAAGTTGTACAGCGTTTACGCCCTTATGCTATAATCCACAGCCTATGGCACAGCGATTGCGAGCGCCCCAAACCGAGAAAGAGACGGCATACCACGCGCCGATCAGCGCCAAGAAGCGGCTGCTGGCTATCTTGCTGGCTGCCTTCTATTCTGTCGTCATCCTGACCCTTGCGCTGGTAGTTGGCAATCTCCTCTACGAGTGGACGCGCAGCAGCGTCGCATTCACCCCTCTTGTCTTCTTAAATCCGACAGAGCAAAGTCGTGCGACAGAGAACCCGAGTGCGCTCCCCGCGGGGATGGATGGGCAGGGAGCGCAGGGCAGCGCAGAGCAGACAACGAACAGCGAAGTGGCACTCCCCATGCCCCAGCGCCAGGTTTCGATCCTGCTCCTGGGCACCGATGAACGATCCGACGACCGGGAACCGCCCCGCACGGATACGATAATGTTGTTGACGCTGGACCTGGAAAACCGGACAGCAGGAATGATCTCCTTGCCTCGTGATCTCTGGGTGCCCATTCCCGGCTACGACATCACCACGAAAATCAACACCGCCTATGCGATTGGCGAAAAACGGGGCTATCCCGGCGGCGGTCCGCAGCTTGCCAAGGATACGGTGAGCAGTTTTGTGGGGCGTCCGATCGAGTCCTATCTGCGCGTCAATTTCAACGGCTTTGTCCGTTTCGTTGATCTGATCGGCGGCATTGATCTCTTTGTGCCCCAGACCATCCACGACGAACAGTATCCCACAGCCGACTACGGCATCGAGACTTTTCACCTGGACGCTGGGCCGCAGCATCTGGACGGTGCAGTCGCGCTCCAATATGTGCGCACCCGCAATACGGACAGCGATTACGGGCGTGCCACACGCCAACAGCAGGTGATCCAGGCTGTGCTGGACAAAGTGCTACAGGCGGATATGATCCCCACCCTGATTGCCAAATTGCCCGAATTGAGCGCCACCATGCGCGACAGCTTTCGCACCGATATGTCCCTGGCCGCCGCGGTATCCGTTGCCCAGTACGTGCGCCAGAACTCCTTCCGCGAGGTGCGCCGTCTGGTGCTGGATGACCGCTACGGCGAAGAAAGTTATAGCGACGACGGCGCGTGGATCCTCATTCCCGACCGCTCACGTATCCGCCCTGCCCTGGCAACCTTCTTCGAAGCGACCCCAGCCAGTGTGGATGAACAGGTGAGCGTCGCTACCGGTGATCAGCTGTTCTCGACGATTGCTTCCCAGGCCGCCGACCTGAACCCGGCCCAGGGACATCTGGTCAGCGAACAGGCCACGGCCCGCGTCGAAGTGCTCAATGGCACCGGCTATCCCGGCGTGGCTGCGCGCATTCGCGATCTCTTGCAAGAGAAGGGCTGGCATGTCGTCTCGATTGGCGACGCCGATCGCAGCGATTACCGGCGCACACTGATTGTCAATTACAACGCCGACCCACTTCTCGTCAGCCGGGTAGGCAGCGAACTGGAACTGCAGAGCGTTCTCCCCACCCTCAACGGCCTGATCCTCAGCAATACCGTCGATCTGCGCATCATTGCCGGGCAAGATTTCCTCAAGAATGTCCTCGAAACGACACCCTAAACAATACCTGACAGGGTAACAGTACCGGGAGCGTAAGCGACAGGATGATGTCACCCGCTCACCCTGTCAGGTTGCCCGTATAGTACCCAGGAGTGCAAAACAACAACAGTCATTTCTTTTGCTTAGCCACTATAGGCTATGAAGCGCCCTTCTGATATGGACGAAGTAGAAAGCAGGGATCAGATTTTGTCACTTCAGAAAGGCAGAACAATGGCACAGCTTGCAACAAAACCGCACCTGATCGCATCACTCAATGTCATGCTGGCAGCCCGGCAGAAACGGGGCGAAGTCGCTTTCACCCAGGATGAGATCATTGAGATTCTCTGCGCCATGGCCGAGACTCATGCCATGACGACCAATCCGCCGACACCCCAACAGGTCCATTGGCAGACCGCGCCCATCCGTATGATTTGATGGAAACTTTTCGCATAAACGCATACCGCTTGCCCAGTATAAAAAGCAGCCGCTTTGACATAGCAAAGCGGCTGCTTTTTTGCTTTTCAATTTTGCCATCTTCCTGCTCTTCAACACTGTTTGTCAACCTGTGCGCTTTCGTGTAAAGTAATGGTGGAATTTTTGAAGAACTATCTGCTTGGACTTTTGACAATTTGAAGAGACCTCATTTAAGGATGAGGTGAAGAAGAAGGGTAATAGATGACCAATGGAGCCGAAATCAGGCTGCTTTGGTGGTTTTTTTGCCCTTGACGACCACTTTTTGACGTGGGCGCTTAGGGAATGTAGTGCCGGGACGACGGCCTGGCGAATAACCTC
>CAMDEX010000302.1 GCA_945897075.1 Litorilinea aerophila | reverse complement strand
GTCGATGACAAGCTGGCTCTCTTTGCTCTGTTACCTAAAGACATCCTTGGCTTGATGGGCAAGTACTGCTCTTCCTTAGGCCCTGACGCTACCAACTCTTCTCTTTCCCCTTCTCTAACCGCGTAAAATCTTTATCTGTAAAACTATAGCGGCTGCACAGTTCAAAGAAGGTGCTGCGGTAGAAATTTTCGTTCACTTTCGTGAAAATGGCTTCGGGAAACTGTCCAATGTACTCGCGCCAATAGCCAGCAAAGAGTGTTTCCAGGTTCGGACGGTTGACAAAGGCTTGCATCAACTCCGAATAGCGCGTCGAGACATCAATCTGATGCAACTCATTGAAGTATTCGATAAAAATCTGGCGGATGTTGAGGTTGGGCAGACGCAGGAAGAAGTTGTCCTGTTGCGTCAACATACCCAAATAGAAAAAGGAGATGGGATAGAAACCGGGCTGGAAGAACTGGGTGGTGTTGAATTTGCTGATGAGAAAGTTTTTGTCATACGCAATGCGATTTTCGCTGGTCAACTGACTGACAAAGGCTTCCGTATCGCCTGGCTGGGCGCTGGTCAACCGGCGCACCCAACTCAGATCGGTGCGCAAGTTCAAATCGGTCAGATATTCCGGCATCTCTTTGTGAATCGTGAGGTGGTCAAGAAAATACATCAAAATGGTGGAATTGTAGAGCGCCTCGCCTTGCGGGTTGACAAAGTGATAGCCATTGTAATGATTCTTGATCACCGTATCTACTTCCGGGCGCGTCGCTGGGTCGAGGGCGTAATCCGCATATACATCATCCAACAACCGGTCAACTTCGGCCTGGGTAAAGCCGACCATCGCTTCAAACTCGGAGCGCAGGGTGATGATCGAGGCGACATTAAAGCCGGACGCCAGTTCATCAATCAGAATGGGCAGCACACCAGTCATAAAGACATTGGCAACCGCCCCCGTTTCCCGCCCCTCCTTCAACGTTTTGAAGAACGACTTGAAAAAGCTGTCCTCGGCCACCAGTTGTTGATAGAGCAGATCCTTATGCCCGGTGACTAGCTGATTGGCAAAGTTGTCATACTCGTCAATGATGACAAAGACGCGTGGCAAGTCGGCCTGCCAGATATGGCCCAGCACAACGCCCAGGTTGTCCGCAACCGGCGCGCTGAGATCCAATCTCGGCATCTCGTCCAACAGAGGCGCATACTGTCGCCGCATGTTGTTTAAGGTGTTATTGCATTGCCGCCGAAAGCTCTGATCAATCTCCTGAATGGTTGGCCCAGTGGCAATCGTGGAAAAGTTTAGATAGAGAATGAGATACTGATTCTGCTGGCCGGTTGGCTGTTGGCCGATCCAAGTATGCCCAAAGAGTTCGTCAAATTGCGCGGCCGCGTTGCGGTCATAGTAGTAACGCAAAATCGAGCAGAGCAGCGACTTGCCAAAGCGGCGCGGGCGCAGGAAGACCGGATTTTCAACTCGTTCCAATTGGGCGAGGTAAGCCGTTTTATCAACAAAGTAGCCCTGCTTGCGCACAATCGCGGCATAATTGGCTTCGCTATACAAGACCCGTTTTTTCATACGCTGCTCTCCCAAATCATCTCTCTCCTGCACCCGACCACCCCAACAACTTAGGCGCGGCGAATCGTATTGACAAACGCCCAGTCTATTCTTAATGGGAACCTCTAAAAAATCAGGCCATCCCACTTGGGTGTGGAACGGCCTGGAGGATAAAGAATCTGCCATCATCGGCGGGTGCTGTAACGGCAGAGCAGATACCAAAAATAGTATAGCAGAATACGGCGAGTGGGTCAAAAGGAGTTCCGTCTGGTTTTTTGCCAATGGCTGCGCACCGGGAGGGTTTCAGATCCGGCACCCCGCCACCCCCTCCAGCGCATCCGCGGCCACGGGCACACCGCCCAGACTGGCAAACTCTGCTTGCAAGGCGCGGGCGTTGCCGCGGATGGGGGAATCGTCGGGGAGTGCGTGGCGCAGGGCCTGGACAAGAACGGGGACGGTCACATCTTTGGGCGCGATGCGATAGCCCACACCGCTGCGCGCCACCCCTTCGGCCTGGCGCGCCTGATCTGCGGCGTGGGGGACGACGATTTGGGGCACGGCGTGTGTTACCAGCGCGTGGGTTGTGCCCGCGCCGCCGTGATGGATGGCGACGGCCGCGTAGGGCAATACCTCAGAAAAATTCACCCGCCCCACCAGCACCGATGGCTTGGGCAGACGGGTGCGCAGTGCCTGACTCCACGCACTGTTGACATCGTTGCCTACGGCCAGAATGGGCAGACAACCCACCTGGACAGAAGCGTGGGCCGCTGCCACAAAGAAGTTGGGGTCGTCGGTGAAGGCTGTGCCCAGCGTGATGAAGGCCCAGGGCCGATCCATCGGCAACTGGTTGAGCCAGGGCGTATTCCAGGGCTGGGCGGGCGGCGCAATCCCACCCACCAGCCGGTTCTGGGGCAGCAGGGGCAGACCGGCAAACCAGCGCGGACTCCAATAGCTCAGGTGCAGATGGGGGGAGCGCAGCGCGGGCGCACCCTCCCGCGCCCAATTGATGCCGCTGACACCAAACATCCCCGTCAGCGCGGCCAACCGTTCCTGGGCTATCTCCGCCACAAATTGGGCATTTTCGGGCAGA
Source organism: Litorilinea aerophila (assembly GCA_945897075.1). Taxonomy (GTDB): domain Bacteria; phylum Chloroflexota; class Anaerolineae; order Caldilineales; family Caldilineaceae; genus JACQGT01. The sequence goes on along the minus strand of CAMDEX010000302.1, from coordinate 3,958 downwards.
GCAGAGTGTAGAGCGGGCCAACCGGCCACGGCAAAGGGTACGCCCAGCGCTTCGGCGCTCAGCCCGGCCGCGGCCACAAACATCTCGCTCACGAGCAGATCCGGCTGCGCAGACTGGCCGATGCGGTTGAGCATCGCGGTGGCCGCGGCCACCCGCTCCACATCAAACCACTGATCCAGAGAGCGGATCATCCGTTGGCGGGCAAACTCCTGGGGCGTATCCGCGGCGTCGGCGGGCAACGGTGGGGGCAGCGGCCAGCGCCAGCCCGTCTCGGCCATGACGTGGCCGGTGATGCCGTGGGCGGCCAACAGCGGCTGCACCTCCGGCCCGCTGGCCCAATGCACCGCGTGGCCGCGCCGCGCCAACTCGGCTGCGGTGGACAGAAGGCCACCCCAGTCCAGATGACCGAGCAGTGGGGCGGAAGCGAAGAGAAAGCGCATAGGCTCAACCGCAGCCCGGCGTCAAGCGGTAGAGGCCGCCGCTGCCGGTGCCGATCCAGAGCGCGCCGTCGGGCGCGGTTGTCACCGCCTGGATCGGCCAGCCCAGCAGCACCCGTTCCGCCACCAGCCGCCCGTCCACACTGGCAACCCGGTAGAGGCCGGGGTCGCGGCCGTATTGGGCGTAAAAAATTGTGCCGTAGGCCCAGGTGATGGCTGTCGGGGCTGAGGTGTTGGCCAGGGGCAAGACTGGCGCGCTCCACCACTCCTTTTGCATACCGGCCAGGGCCAGGGGGAAGCCATAATACGGGGTGGTGGATTCATCCCCGGTGGCGGCCAGCGTGCTGGGGTCGAGGAAGTTCACCTCGTCGCCTGCGCTGGTGTCGCCCGGCACATTCGTGGCCCCGTTGTCGGTGAACCAGAGCCGTCCCTGTGGGTCCGCCGTCAAGCCATAGGGGTTGCGCACACCCCGCGCCGCGGTCTGGAAGACGCCGATGGTGCGCTCGGAGAGCAGCCGATCCAACGCGGCCCGCACGATGCGCGAGCCATAAGGGTTGCCGCCAGCGATGCTCGTCGCCAACGACTCGGCGGGCGCATCCCCGTCACCCGGCGCAATCAGCCCATCCGAAAAACCGTCGCGCACGCCGCCCGCGGAAACATACAGCCAGCCGTTGACAATCGCGATGCCGTTGTTGGCGTGGAAGAGCCGGCTCTCGACCGCAAAACCGGCGGCCAGCGTCTCGTATACGCCGCCGTCTACAATCCGCCCTACCTCGCCGGCCCGGTTGAGATAGAGCACGCCATCGCGCCAGACCATCCCGGTGATACGCCCGGACTCGGTCAGAATTTCGGTCAGAATGTCGCCCTGTACAGGGACGTATCCTTTGGGATAGACGGCAATCGAGCGGCTGGGATGGAAGGCGTCAAAGAGAATGTTGGGGTCTTGGCTGCCGGTGGTGAGAGAATCCAGTCCCAGAAAGAGCCGTCCGTCCGGGGCAAAGGCCAGACTGGTGATGCCGCGCTCTTCTTCCAGCAGCAGTTGCAGATGTTGTTCGATGCAGAAGCCACCCTGGGGGATCATCCAGGGGTCGTCGTCCGAGGGCGCGGGCAGGCCGAGGGGCGCGGCGCCCAGTCCAGACTGGGGCGTAATCCCCTGCGCGGGAGCAGATACGGTTTGTGTGAGTGTGCTGGAAACCGGGCTGGTGACGCCCGCGCTTGACGCGACGGGTGGAGCGGTATTGGTCGTCGCTGTCGGTGCGGGTACACTGTTCTGCCCGGTCGGCGCACCGCTCAACCCAAAGGGACGCGAGACCCTGCCCACCAACACTTTGTCTATATCGCCCCGGTTGTCCTCCTGCGAGAGGGGCAGATAGCCGGCCAACTGTTCGGCTGCCGGCGCAGCCACGCAACTGGCAAAACGCACCAGTGTACTGTTGATGAATGTGTGGGGCGAGTTGTCTGGCTCGTTGCAACCGTTGGCCGCGGGGTTGTAATCGGCGCTGCCGATGCGCAGCCAGACATCTTCCGCCGCGGGCGGCTGCGGGCGCACTTCCGATGCACCGCCCCGAATCCATTCGTAGATCAGCCGTTTGTCGCTGTTCGACAACTTACCGACCAGCGGCATGACGCCGGTTGCTATCTGATGCCAGAGAAAAGAGTCACCCGGTTTGCCCGGCACAACCACCGCCCCGCGTTTGCTGCCCGCCAGCAGAGAGTCGTAATCCGTCACCTTTAGCTCGGCGTTTTGCAGGAGATCGCCGTGGCAGTTGGCGCAGGCAGCGGCAAAGATGGGCTGGATGTCTTCGGTGTAGCCTACGGAGGGAAAGCCGCTGTCCGCTTCCAGGCGGTTGAGCGAGAGGAAAGGGACGCTTTCACCCTGGCTGTAGAGACCCTCGATACGCACGAGTGTGCCAGCCGGGGCGCGGCCGACCCGGCAACCGTCCACCGCCGGTTCAGTGCGCACATTGGCGTTGGCCTGCATTACTGCATAGGCGGGCTGGCCGTCGCTCAGACAGGCTACCGCGTCGGAGAGCGCCTGCAACGGGCGAAAGATACCAGCCCCGCCCTGGCTGTCGGGGCCGGGGCGGGGGGGCAGGGGCGCAGAAATGGCTGTTGCGGGGGATTCCACCACAGCTTTTTGGGCAACCGGCGTCACAGCAGCCACCAAAACTGGCTGTTGCGCACAAGCGGCCAGGAGAAATCCCAGACACAAAAACAGAAGATAGGCCCGCGGCGCAAGAGTCCGTAGGGGCGCTGCTTGCTGCGCCCGTGCTGCTTGCTGCGCCCGCGCTGCTTGCTGCGCCCGCGCTGCTTGCTGTACCCGCGCTGCTTGCTGTACCCGCGGTGTGTGCCATTCGGGTAGGGGCGCTGCTTGCTGCGCCCGTGCTGCTTGCTGCGCCCGTCTGCGCCCAGAGCGTAGATTTTCATTCATCGCTTATATTCCGTCAAATAGCGAAGAAGAGCGACTTTTTCTAAAAAGTCGCTCTTCTGTGACGCGTCAAATACTCTGCAAAATCGCCCGGGCCGCGGCCATATCGCGCTGAATTTGCGCGATCAAAGCGTCCAGATTTGCAAAGCGCTCTTCTGGACGTAAACGTTGGACAAAGGCCAGCGTTACCCTTTTTCCATAGAGATCGCCGCTTTCACCCGCACGGGGAAAATCGAAAAGGTGGCACTCCACCCGACGTTCTGTGCCGCCCACTGTCGGACGCACGCCGATATTCGTGACCCCGGCCAGCCGCTGGGTCGTCCAGAGGGCAGCCGCTGGATCATCAATCCAAGCCCAGGTGGCGTAGACGCCGTCCGCGGGCAGCAGCCGCTCCTCTGCCACGCGCAGATTGGCAGTGGGAATGCCAATCGTGCGTCCGCGGCGGTCGCCTTCCACAACGACGCCGCTGACGGCATACTCTCGCCCCAGCATCGCGCAGACCCGCTCGACTTCGCCAGCGCGCAACGCCTGCCGAATTGTTAAGCTGCGCACCTCTTCCCCGGCTACTTGCACCGGCTGCACCACATCCAACACAAAACCCATCTCCCGGCCCAATGCGGCCAGCACATCCAGCGTGCCCGCCCGGTTGCGCCCCAGAGCAAAATCCGGGCCAACGGTTAGCCCGACCAATCCCAAATGGGTGCGCAGCAGTTGCAAAAAGTCCATTGGGCCGAGTTGGGCCAGCTCCGGTGTAAAGGGCTGCACAATGCCCACGTCAACCCCCAGGGCAGCAGCCAATCGCAGACGATCTTCGGGGGTGGTCAACAATTCCAGCGGTGTGCCGGGGCGCAGAACAGTGAGCGGGTGGGGGTGAAAGGTGAGCAGGGCCGACAAAGCCCCTGGCGCGGCTGCGTTGTCACACAGGCGCGCCAGCAGCATCTGGTGGCCGCGATGGAGTCCGTCAAAATTGCCGATGGTGAGAAAGGTCGGGCCGGGCAGTGCAGCGTCCCGGATGTCACGAAATATCCGCATAGGGTACAAAGCCCTCTACAAAATCCGTAGGGGCGCTGCTTGCTGCGCCCGACGTCGGGCG
>CAMDEX010000301.1 GCA_945897075.1 Litorilinea aerophila | reverse complement strand
TGCTCTCATACCCCTCAACCCCCAGGGCACAAGTCCTTACTTTACCACCGCCCCTGTCTTCTGTCAAATCCGCTAGGCTCTGTTTTTCACAACCTTCCCAGAACCCAGCCAAACCCTCCAGGGCACAATCACTTACTCTATCACATACAGTCTCTTCTCGCAAATCCCACAACCGCTGAGATTTTCAAACTTCGAGAAGAAATGTCCGTGGAGACCAATGCCGAACTGTGATTCCCCAAATACTACTTTGCCAATGATAATCTGCTTCGATCTCTGTCAATACTGCCAACCAGAGACGGACGAGTACTATACTTCATCGCGTCACAAATGGCAAATTGGAAAATGCTTTTTTTGACACACTGTTCCCATATTGCCATTTTTATGCTTCAACCCGTGCCAAGATTGATGGTTTTGGACTTTTTGGGTATAGTAAACGAAGGAAACGACATGTTCCAAACATCCGATCCTTGGGCGGTGATAGAGCAATGAGCGAGCAACCGAAGACAATTATTGTAGTTGATGACGAGCCGCGTATGGTGCGCTTCATCAAAATGAATTTGGATCTGGAAGGGTATAGGGCGCTGGAAGCCAATGATGGCTTTCAAGCGCTGGAAAAAGTCCGGGAATTCCAACCCGCGCTGGTGCTGTTGGATGTGGAAATGCCGGGACTGGACGGCTTCGAGACGCTCAAACGGCTGCGGGAGATCAGCGACACGCCCGTGATTATGTTGACTGTGCGTTCGGACGAGGATGATCGCATTAAGGGCCTGGACTTGGGTGCGGATGATTATGTGACAAAACCTTTCAGCCCGCGCGAGCTTTCCAGCCGTATTCGCGCTGTATTACGCAGATTTGAACAGACAAGCAGTCGGCCAGAAGATCAGATCGTCAGAATTGATGAGCGCTTGCAAGTCGATCTGCAACGTCGGGATGTAATTGTCAATGGGGAACGGCAGAGTCTGCGCCCGACTGAATACCGCCTGCTGCAGCAATTGATCGAAAACGCCGGCTGGGTGGTGCCCCATGAAGTGCTGCTCACCAAGGCGTGGGGACACGAATACAGCAACGACAACCATCTGCTGCGCTTGTACATTACCTATTTGCGCAAAAAGATCGAGGAAGACCCCAGCTCGCCCCACTATATTTTTACAGAGCGAGGGTTGGGCTATCGTTTTATTGATTTTCGCGAGCAGATGGGCAAGAGGTAAAAGTAGACGGCAACCCATATCTTTTCGACACCGAAGCTTCCGATTTTTGAGCGGGCGGCCTCGGTTGTGTTATAATTAACAGTCGGTGTTCAGTAGAATGCCGAAAAACTATTCAACACGTCCTGGGATCGGCCAATCGGGTGCTGTATTGATACAGTTCGTTGCCGAGTTGAGCAGGGCGGACGCGCAAACCCATCAGGAGGAAACGCAGTGGCAGCACCAGTGAGTATGAAAGAATTGCTCGAAGCAGGCGTCCATTTTGGACACCGCACCCGCCGTTGGAATCCGAAGATGCGCCCTTTCATCTTCACCGAGCGCAGCGGCATCCACATCATCGATCTGCACCAGACGGTGACCCGCATCAATCGCTATTACGAAATGGTGCGGGAGATTGTCTCTAAGGGCGGCACCGTGCTCTTTGTGGGCACGAAGCGCCAGGCCCAGGCCACTGTGCAGCAGGAGGCCGAACGCTGTGGCATGCCCTATATCAACAGCCGCTGGCTGGGTGGCACGTTGACCAACTGGGTCACCATCAAACAGCGCATTGACTATCTGAACCGCATGGAACGCCGTTTGGCCGCTGGGGAATTCCGCGCTCTGCCCAAAAAAGAGCAGGTCGATCTGGAGAAGGAGCTTTCCAAGCTGAATACGCGCATCGGCGGGATCAAGACGATGACCAAACTGCCCGACCTGATCTTTGTGGTGGATACCCGGCGGGAAGACCTGGCCGTGTTGGAAGCCAACAAGTTGGGCCTGCCTGTTCTGGCCGTGGTGGACACAAACTGCGACCCGGACCCCATTGATTACATCATCCCCGGCAACGACGACGCCATCCGTGCGGTGAAGTTGCTGACAAAGGTGATTGCCGACGCCGCCGAGGAAGGCCAGCGCTTCCGCGAGGTGGATATGGCCGACACTGGCCGGGTTTCGCACCGGGAATTGGCAGAGATGGAGAAGTATCTTGGCCCGAGTACCCTGGCCAAGTTGCAGGCAGTAGAGGAAGATGAGGATGATGTAGACCCGTATGCAGATTACGAAGATATTGCTGTTGACGACGACGACGAGGCCATTGCGGAATAGTCCTTCGCTCTTCTACAAAGATTCTTTCGCCCAGTAGGGTATAAGCAAGATCATACAAAGTCTTCGCCCACTGTCCACAGCCGCTGCGCTGTTCGGTCATGTGGGCGAAGATTTGAAAAGTGTCTACACAGAACAGAGCCGGGAGCAAGAACCGGTCAAGTTGAAGGGGAGAAAAAGATGGCAGAGATTACAACACAGTTGATCAAAGACCTGCGGGAAGCAACCAACGCCGGGGTTTTGGATTGCAAAAAGGCGCTCACCCAGGCCAACGGCGATTTTGACGAAGCCGTAAAATACCTGCGCGAAAAGGGTCTTTCGACAGCAGTCAAGAAAGCCGATCGGGAAGCCAATGAAGGGTTGATCGGTACCTACATTCATCCTGGCAGCCGCGTGGCAAGCCTGGTGGAAATTAACTGCGAGACCGATTTTGTGGCCCGCACCGAGAAATTCCAGGAATTGGCCCGCGATCTGGCCATGCACATTGTGGCATCTCGACCTGAATTTATCAGACGGGAGGACGTGCCCGCGGCGGTGATTGAGAAAGAGAAGGCGATCTACCGCGTCCAGTTGGCCGAAAGTGACCGCCCAGAGCATATGTGGGAGCGCATTATCGAGGGCAAGGTGGACAAGTGGTATGGGGATGTCTGCCTGATGGAACAGCCTTTTATCAAAAACCCGGATGTGACGATCAAGGATTTGGTGGTGCAGAGTATCGCTTCATTGGGAGAAAATATCAGGATTCGCCGTTTCTCTCGGCTCGAAGTCGGTGGTTCATAAAACTGCGCAATGCCCAGCCCCTCGGCTGGGCATTGCTTTATGAGGGGAGAATCTATGAACAACCTGAAATATCAGCGCATTCTGCTGAAGCTGGGTGGAGAAGCGCTGGCCGGCGAGGGAGGTTTTGGCATCAACCCACGCCGGGCGGAAGAGGTAGCCCACAAAGTGATTGCGGTGGTGAACTTGGGCGTGCAGGTGGCTCTCGTGATTGGGGGCGGCAATATGTGGCGGGGCAAGGAGGATGGGTTGGATCACGGCATGGAACGGGTGACGGCTGACCACATGGGAATGCTGGCAACGGTGATGAATGCCCTCGCCTTACAGGATGCGTTGGAGCGGGCCGGCCTGCCTACCCGTGTAATGACGGGCATTGAAGTGCGGGCCGTGGCGGAGCCATACATTCAGCGCAGGGCCGTGCGCCATCTGGAAAAAGGGCGGGTTGTGATCTTTGGTGCTGGCACAGGCAACCCCTATTTCACAACCGACACCGCGGCTTCTCTGCGCGCCATGGAGATTGACGCTGATGTGTTGATCAAAGCCACCAAAGTGGATGCAGTGTACGACAAGGATCCCAAGACCAACCCTGATGCACGCCGCTTTGAGCGCCTTTCTTATATTGACGCTCTCAATATGCGGGTCGGCGTGATGGATAGCACGGCAATCGCCATGTGTATGGACAACGATCTGCCAATTCAGGTGGTGAATTTGTGGGAAGCCGATGTCTTTTCCAAAGTGGTGCTGGGTGGGAGTGTGGGGACGCACATTTCCGACTAAATCCTCGCCTGCGGCTGGGTTCGCTCACCATCACAGCGGGCAATAGGCCGACTTCTTGACGGAAGTCGGCCTCAATTTTTCCAACACACCTAACGCCCTGCGCCTGTGATTTACTGGCTGTGTTCCAGAAGGCAAACCATCAGCCTGTTTTTCCTTTGGCATAGAGTTTTGCTACAATAGATCGGCGGCGAATCGCAAACCCAGGCCGCCTGGGCAGAAAAGCTGTGCGACGACTAGCGATTTGGCGCATTCACCGGATAAGGAGCACAATCAGATGATCAAAGAGATACTTCACGAAACCAGCGATCGTATGAAAAAGACCATCGAATCCCTGCATCTGGATTTGATGAGCATCCGCACAGGCCGGGCCAGCCCGGCATTGGTGGATCGATTGAGCGTGGATTATTACGGCGTGGCTACCCCGCTGCTCCAATTGGCCGCGATCACCATTCCCGAAGCTCAGTCTATCCTCATCCGCCCCTATAGCCCGTCGGACCTGGCAGCCATCGAGCGGGCCATTGCTCACTCGGACCTGGGCCTGAACCCCAACAACGACGGCAAGCAGATCCGCCTGAATATCCCTGCCCTGACCGAAGAGCGGCGGCGGGACCTCACCAAGCAGGTCTCGCGACGGGGCGAAGAGGCACGGGTGGCAGTGCGCAACATTCGACGGGATGCCATCAATGACTTGCGGTCATTTGAAAAGGAAAGTATGATCTCGGAGGATGATCTGCACCGGGGGCAAATTCAGGTGCAAGAAGAGACTGACGACTTCATCAAACAGATCGACACCATTTGTAAGGACAAAGAGACCGAAATCATGACTCTGTAAGGTGAATATCCGATAGATGGGTACAACTCATCTTGCCCACTTGCTGGCGAGTCACCCCAGACGAACGATCTCGACTTGATGTAAGGAGTGCTGAACGTCGTGAGTACAAACACAACGACCTATCCGCCGTTAGAATCGGTCCCCCATCACGTGGGCATCATTATGGACGGCAACGGGCGTTGGGCGAAATCCCGCGGCCTGATCCGACACGCCGGCCACCAGGCCGGCGTCAATAACATCCGCCCTGTGCTGGAAGGCTGTGTGGAATTTGGCATCAAAGTGCTGACCGTCTACGCTTTTTCCACCGAAAACTGGCAACGCCCACTGGAAGAGGTAAGCGGGCTGATGCGGCTGTTGGGCTATACGATTCGTCACCGGCTGCACGAACTCCATGAAAACGGCGTGCAAATTCGTCACAGTGGGCGGCTGATGGGGATCAACAAAGAGCTGCAAAAGCAGATTCTGCACGCCATCGAATATACGAAGCACAACGACCGGATCATCCTGAATGTGGCCTTCAACTACGGGGGACGGGGCGAAATCCTGGATGCGGTGCGCCAGATTATCGCCGAGGGTACAGACCCGGAGACGCTGACAGAGGAATCCTTTGGCCGTTATCTCTACACGGGAGACCTGCCGGACCCGGATATGATCATCCGCACTGGCGGCGATTGGCGGTTGAGCAACTTTTTGATCTGGCAGGCCGCCTATTCCGAGTATTACACGACGCCAACCTATTGGCCGGATTTTGACAAAGACGAACTCTACAAAGCCATCGCGGAGTTCAATCGCCGGGAACGCCGCTTTGGCCGCGTTCCCGACCCAGCCTGAGCAGTAGGAGAGTGAGTCAGGACTTACGCAGTTACTCTTGGGAACGCCAGCATCCTGCTGGCTGCCGCCAGGGATGGCGGCGTTTCCGGCTGCGTAAGTCCTGTCAGTGAGTCAGTGACTCTCCCACTCCCTTACTATCCTCCTACTACCTTCCCCTAATCAAGCAAAGACCAAACAGACGTGAAACAACGCCTGCTCGTTACCCTACTCGTTCTTCCTCCGGTTCTGCTGGCGCTGTCGGGTGGCGCGCACTGGTGGGCCATCGTCATCTTTACGGTAGCCACATTGGGCGGTCTGGAATACTACGCGCTGATGTCCCAGGGTGGCTACCAGCCCTACCGGGTTGTGGGGATGGCCTGGTTGCTGCTGTTGATCGCCGCCCATTGGCTGCCGCAGATCCTCTCCCTCTCCCTCGTCATCACGCTGGGTTTTATCGCCACATTTACCCTGGCGCTTTTCAGGACGGAACGCCCTCTCCTCAACTGGGCGGTTACGGGCATCGGCGCACTCTACATTGGGGCTATGCTGGGGCAGGCAGTGGCGCTGCGCCTGCTGCCCAATGGCTTGGAATGGGTGTTTCTCTCCCTGGCCGTCACAATGCTCAACGACACCTTCGCCTACTTTGTGGGCGTGGCCGCGGGGAAACACAAAATATGGCCCCGGCTCAGCCCGAAGAAGAGCTGGGAAGGAACCATCGGCGGCTGGGTTGCCGCGGGTATCACCGGTTATGTGGTTGTCAGCGCCACAGCCATTCCCCTCTCGCCCTGGGTGGGCGCGCTGGTCGGGCTGCTGGGCGGTGTACTGGCGTTCTGCGGCGATCTGACGATCAGTATGCTCAAACGCCAGGTGGGGGCAAAGGACAGCGGCAAAATTATGCCGGGACACGGCGGGATGTTGGATCGGCTGGACAGTCTGCTGTTCGTGATCCCCTTCATCCACCAGGTGGCGCTGCTCGCCATCCGTTTCGGACACTAAACCGTAGGGGCGCTGCTTGCCATCCGTTTCGGACACCAAACCGTAGGGGCGCTGCTTGCCATCCGTTTCGGACACCAAACCGTAGGGGCGCTGCTTGCCATCCGTTTCGGACACCAAACCGTAGGGGCGCTGCTTGCTGCGCCCGTCGTGTGTCGGGCGCAGCAA
>CAMDEX010000300.1 GCA_945897075.1 Litorilinea aerophila | reverse complement strand
TGGGCGGATGCGCAATCAGATCGGTGATGCCACCGCCGACAAACTGCACTTTGGGCTTTACCTGCTGCTTGACGCTGTAATCGAGTCCAAAGGTGTTCAACCGTTGGGTTTCTTGCTTGAGTTGGGCGATGTGGGGCGGGGTCAGCAGATCCGGCAATACGAGATAGCCCTCCACCTCGATTTGCCGGATCTGTTCGCCCAGGGACAGAGTAGACCAGTCGCGGTCATCCAGACGGATGCCATTTCTTTCGGTGTACATGCATCTCTCCGTTCGGTCAAAGCCTACCGCACCTGGCGGCGGAAGGGTTCTTTCTTGACATCGGCCACCAGCAGCGTATCGAGCTTGTCCTGGTCGAGGCCCATTTTGATAGTTTTGAAGGCATCTGCGGCGGCGGACGCGGTGTGGGCGATGTCGGCGTCCGTGTGGGCCAGGGTCGCCTTGAAGCTCATATAGGTGTGAACACCCCGCCGCGCCATCTCCTGGACAAAGAGGGTGGAGACTTTGCGGCTCTCCACGCCGGCGGGCAGGTCCAGGGCAACGTAGGGATTGGCAAAAATACCCGCGCACCTGCCGGACAGACCTGAGGCGGCAATCGCGCCGTTGAGCGCGCTCCGCAGCTTCTCGCCGGTCTCACGCAGGCGGCTTTCCGAATCCCGCCGCTTGAGTTCACGAATGGTGGTCAGCGAGGCCACCAGACCGATGTTGTCGCTCCAATAGGAGCTGGAAATAAACATGCGTGCGGCCGGTTCCATCACCGCCCGCGAGCCGACTACCGCACCCATGGGGTAGCCGTTGGACATAGCCTTGGCGACAACCGTCATGTCTGGGGTGACGCCGACGATACTCTGGATGCCACCAATCGCCTGCCGCCAGCCACAGGATACTTCGTCGAAGATCAGAATGACTTCGTACTGCTGGGCCAGCGCTTTGACCCCTTCCAAATAGCCAGCGGGTGGCAGCTCACTGCGGGCCGGCTCCATCATAATCGCGGCCACATCACCCGCATGTTCTACGAGCAGCGCCTCCAACATTGCCAAATTGCCATAGGTGAAGGGAATGACCGACCCCGCCAGGGCACGGGGAACGCCGGTGGGCTCGATACCGGCAAAGGGATAGTCGCCGCTTTCGGGGTCAACGCCATAGTTGGCGGCCTGATACCAGTCGTGCCAGCCGTGGTAGCCGCAGATCAGGATTTTGTCGCGCCCGGTGGTGCCCCGGGCAATGCGGGCGGCCACCGCGCAGGCTTCGCCGCCCCCTTTGGTGTAGCGCACCATCTGGGCGCTGGGAATCGTCTTGCACAGCTCCTCGGCCAGCTCGATTTCGAGGGGGCTGTTGAGGGTGTAGAGACTACCCCGGTCGATCTGTTCTTTGACTGCGCCGTCCACCACCTCGTCGGCGTGGCCGAGAATGATAGCACCGACCGCGTTTACCCAGTCGATATACTCATTTTCGTCCACATCAATAAAGTGGGAACCCTTGGCCCGCTGGGCATAGATCGGGCTGACACCCCTGGCAAATTGGTCGGCCCGGCGGCTGATCAATTGGGTCCAGCCGGGGATCAGCTCACCGGCCCGCTTGTATAACTCCTGGGAACGGGATACATCTGGGAAGTGGGTCATCGTTGTGCCTCTTGTGGAAGGTCTCCCGTCACGCTCAAAATGAGAAGAGCCGGGCAGCGTTGTAATAGAAAATATCCTCGATCTGGCGGTCATTGAGTTTCAGCCGGTGGATGGCCAGGAAGAGACTACGCAGAGATTCGAGGCCGATAAGCACCGGTTGCAGGGTCGTGTGTTTTTCGGCCAGCCCCATCTCCTCGGCGTAGAGCCAATGGAAGGAATCGCCGATAGCAATACAGCGCCCGCGCATCTGGCTGACATGAAAATCTGTGCCGTAGAGCAGCCGGTCATGGCCCAGCGTCTCGACAATCGCCTCAAATGCGCCCGCTTCGGTCACGGCCGAGGTGTCACACCAGACATTCTTCAGCCCCGCCAGGCTGCCGATGCCTTCGATGGTATGCCAGGGATTGAAGCCCCGGGCGGCGTGGGCGAGGATCATACGCATATTGGGGTACTGCTCGCAGTAGCGGCGAATGGTGGCCTGGTTGCGGGGGTCGGCCATGGCCCGGTCGAGCACCATATGCAGGGTGATGGACAGCCCTTCTTCGTGGGCAATGCGCACGTGGGCTTCGCTCAAATACTCTTCAATCGGGGCCAGAAAGGTCGGGCCGCTGGTTTTCGCCATCAGGTGATAGGGTTTGAGTCCGACAAAGCCCTGGCGGCGCACCCTCTCGCGCACCGACTCCGCGTCCATTTCCGGGGCAATCAGCAGTTGCCCCAGGGCGTTGAAGCCGTTGGCTTGCCCTGCTTTGACCTCGGCGGCCACAAAGTCATCGTTGCCTGTGCGGTCGCCTTGAAAGGCCAGGCCAAAGAAGAGACCGCCCACTGTGCGTCCGTGGGGATGCAGCCACTCCATCTGTTCGCGATAGACCTGAAGACCGATCTCAGTGGGCGTGCCGTTCAGGTGTTCTGGCAGGGCACCCGCGGGATAGTGGCTGTGACGAAAGAGATGGGCGTGGGCGTCAAAGAGCTTATCCGGCAGATAGGGTTCAATATGGCGCGCCACAAATTCTCGGTCAGCGTCCGTGTAGGTCCAGGCTGTCATTGCTTCTCCTTTACAATAGAATCAAGTGCAACGGAATCAATTCAAAATGGTATTACTGCCGCACATCCGCCCCTATCCAATCGCCGCGCGCAGAGACTCCACATCCAAATTGCGACCGGAAAGGACCAAGACCACCGTCTGCCCGGCAAAGCGTGGGGCATAGCGCAGCAGCGCCGCCAGGCCAGCCGCACCCGCACCTTCGACGAGGATGCCATGCGCACGCACAAAATGGCCGATGGAGTGCATCAATTCCTGCTCGCTCACCAGCAACATATCATCCACAAGCTGCTGCATCACAGCAAAGGCCATCGGCACCGGTCCGGTGGTGGCCATGCCGCCGGCAAATGTGCTGGTTGGCCTATACACAATCCGTTTCTGCCGCAGCGATTCTGTCACAGCGGGCGCGGCTTCGGATTGCACCCCAATCATCTGAAGCGCGTGCGCACCGGCGCATTTGGCGGCAATCGCGCAGCCTGCGATCAGGTTGCCTCCCCCCACCGGCACGAAGATGGCCTGGGTTGCGGGCAAATCCTGCATGATCTCCAGGCCGACTGTGCCCGCCCCCGCCATCATCCAGGGATCTTCGCCATCTTCTAGATAGAGCAGCCCCTCACGTGCGGCCAGCGTGCGGGCGATTTGGCAACTGTCGCCCCAATCGCTGCCCTCAATCACCAGCCGCGCCCCTGCGTTCCGCATATTGTTGCGCTTGATTTCAGGTGTGTCAACAGGCGCAACCACCGTGCATTTCGCCTGCACCCGCTGCGCTGCCCAGGCCATAGCCGCGCCGTGATTGCCCGTACTGGCACAAACCAGCCCCTGCACAATCTGCGCCTGACTCAATTGCGACACGCAGGCCAGCGCGCCACGCGCCTTGAAAGAGCCGATTTCAGCAAAGCACTCGCATTTTAACCAAACATCGGCCCCGCTCAGGCTGCTGAGCTGGGGCGAATGGATGAGCGGTGTACGCAGCAGCGCGCGGGAGAGCAGCGCCTGGGTCTGGCAAATATCTTCGTAGGCGGGTATGTTCATTGTACTCAAAGGGGGTCAAACGGATAGAGTTTGCGCCCCAGGTGATGAAACTTGAGTGTCCCGGTGTCGGCGCTGTGGACGCTGGGTTCGGAGACCACGTAGATAGCGCCCGCCCACGCTTCAAAGGCAGCCCGAAAGTGGGCAGCAGATTTGACGCCAATGTAGCGCATCTGGCGTGGATCAAGCCCCAATGTGCGGGCAAAGGCTGTGTCGAAGGGCTGGTCCCGGCCATTGGTCAGGATGACGTGGATGCCACCCTGGCGGATGTGGGCCGATGGCCCCATCTCGCATTCCAAACCGGCATACATCGGGCCGTCGTAGTGAAAATGGCCGTCGGAACAGGCCATCACCTCGACCGTCATACGGACTGGCTCTCCCTGCAAAGGCGATGATTTGGCCCCCACATCGAGGGTCAAAGTTGCGCCGACGCCAGCCCGCTGACAGAGTTCGACCGCCTCTGGATCAACAATATAGAGTACACAAGCATCCTCCAGCCCGGCGTTGACAAAGGTGCGCAGAAGACCGGTGCTGTCGCCGGGCGAGCCGCCGCCTGGGTTGTCGTTGCGGTCGGCGAAGATCACCGGATAGCGCGCCTGCTTTTGCGCGGCGGCCAGCGCAACGGCTGTGCTGGGCATGAACAACTGCCAGTCGGCACGCCGTTCCCAGATCCAGGCGGCCAGCTCGTCGGCATAGCGTTGCGCCAGCGCCAGATCGTTATCCGTGACAACATAGACCGACGATCCCATATCGGGCACGTCGGAAAGGGGAAAGCCGGTGGCGATGGATCCACAGACCACGCCCGGTTGGGTTTCGATGCGATGCAATTCGGCAATCGCTTGGCGCATGGGTGGGTGGGCCGTCACCTGATTCATGCCCCAAATCATCGGCAAACGATGGAGCGCCATCGTTGGGCGCAGCCCCTGGGTGAGGATGCGCACCATCACATCGGCGCACTCGCGGCCGCGTGCTGCCATATCGACCTCCGGGTAACTCTCGCGGCCGATGAGTACGTCGGCCATGGCCACCATGCGCGGGGAGATGCTGGAATGAATGTCCAACTGGGCAATGATCGGCGTGTTGGGACCGACCAATTCGCGTACAGCGGCCAGGATGTGACCCTCGCCGTCGTCAACCCCCTCGGCCACCATCGCGCCGTGCAGTTCGAGCAAAACACCATCAATCGTGCCCGCAGCACGGATGCCGTCCAGCAATTCATTGACCAGCCGGTCAAAGACCGGGCGCGGGGCCGGGCCACTGGGGTGGGCTTCGGCAAAAATGGTGGGGATCAGCTCAAAACCGTGGGCCTCAGCCCCTTCGATAAAGCCGCCTGTGGGCGTGTTGCTGCCCCGAAACTTCTCCAGTACAGCCGCACCCCGCACATCGCCAAAGCGTTCGGAAAAGCTCTCCCAGGTGGTGGGCACGGGCGTAAAGGTGCTCGTCTCGTGGCTGATGCAGCCGGTGACAATGCGCATACGATCTCCCTTCGCGGTTCAGTCCTGCCAGTTGAAGATGACGCCGAGCATGGATTTTTCCCGCGCGTATGCCATTTCGTAGGCTTTTGCCATCTCGCTGTAATGAAAGCGGTGGGTGATCAGCCGCTTTGGTTCCAGTCGCCCGTCGGCCATGAGCGAGAGGATGTGGGCGGCGGTGCGATCGGCCGCGTACTGGTCGAGCGTGAAGCGGGGATCGTGGCTGTTGTTGGGATAGAGATAGCCGGCGGGGCCAGAGACGGCGATCAGGGAGATGCCTTTGATGTAAAAGTATTGCATGGAAAGGGGGTTGAAATCCAGATCTGCCTCGCCGCGCCCCAAGAGGCTGACAATCGAGACCCGGCCATTGGGACGCACAATCTCCACAGCCGTGCGGTAGGCGGGCCAGGGATTGGCTGTCAACACCACCAGGTCAATACCCGCGCCGTCGCTGAAGTCTGCCAACTTTGCATGGAGATCGGGGTCATTGTAGAGTAGGGTGGCGTGGGCGCCCATCCGCTTGGCCAAATCCAGGCGGAAAGCGTCATTGCCAATCGCCACCACCCGCGCGCCAAAGAGCGGGCCAATCGCCACCGCGCCCAGCCCCAGAGTGCCCAGCCCCACCACCGCCACTGTTTCACCCGGCTTGAAGTGGGCTTTGTTGTAGCAGTGCGCGCTGAGCGCGTAGAGGTGGGCATAGACCGCGTCTTCGTCAGCCACATTCGGCGGCACTTTCACCATACTCGCGTCTTGGGTGGTGATGTAGGCCGATTGGTGGGGCAGGCGCGTAACAATGCGGTCACCCACCTGTACACGGGTGACGGCACTGCCCACGCCCCGCACAATGCCCAGGTTGCTGTCGCCCACCCAACGTGGATAGTCGGGCGCACCCGGCACACGTTCAGCCCCTTCGTAATTGCCCCGATCCGTACCGATCTTCAGCGCGGAGATGCGTGTCTCCACCCAGATTTCGTCGGGCTGCAAGTGGCTGGTGTCAAGAGGCTGATCTTCAATGCGGAGGTCACGGGGGCCGTGGAGAATGGCGATTTTCATAGTGATCCTTTTCCTGGTGCGAAGGCTGTTTCCTATTGTACTACAGACGCAATGAGGGAACAACGCTCTTTTTTCGTTTTCCACCTGTATTGTAAACCTGCCAAAGGTCACACTTTCAACCTTCCTGGAAGCTCGGAGCTTCCGGGAAGGTTGAAAGTTCTGCCTTGACAACCACTACAGACCGGCGCTGTCCAATTCCTGGCTGCACGTGTCGAGGACGCGCATCAAAGAAAAATCGCCGCCCCAGGGCACAACCTGGGCACCCATGGCCTGGTAGCGCTTTAATTGCTCAAGAGAGCCGACGGCAATGCCCCATACCTTTTTGTGTTTTTCGCAGGCTGCTGCCACCGTCTCGACGGCCTTCTCAAAGGTGACGGATGTGCCGGTGGCGACCGCAATGCGCATTTGCAGGTCCGCAGGGCCGACGAAAAGCCCATCAATGCCCTCGATGGAGGCGATGGCTTCCGCATT
>CAMDEX010000299.1 GCA_945897075.1 Litorilinea aerophila | reverse complement strand
GCACACGAGACGGGCGCAGCAAGCAGCGCCCCTACCGCTGATGGCGTTCTTTAGCCGGTCAAGCGCTGGCGCACCTCCTTCTCAATCCCAGCCCACACGTCATCCTGAAACTCTTCCCGGATGCCCAGACGCTGCGGCCAGCTTACTTCGTAGCCGCCCTCGACGTAGTCGGCGGCTTCGGGCAGATAGCCCAGCCAGCCATTGGCATAGCTGACCAGCAGGGGCGTCGTCACCCCCAGACCGCGCAGACGGCTGCGCAGGGCCACGGATGTCTCGCTGAAGACCTCGCCCGGCTGACCCACCAGCAGGGCATCGCCCACACCCAACAGCATCACCTCGGCCGGGACGTCGGCGGCCAGCAGACGCTCCGGCTCTTCGCTGACCCAGAGCAGCCAACCCCGTTCGTGGCCCAGGGGAGCCGGGCCGCCCCCCGCCGCCAGCACAATCTGTTGCGACCAGAGCGGGGAGGTGGGCGCAGCCGTGACCAGCGTGCGCGCCACGTGTAGCGCCTCGCCCGCCACCCGCGCCCCCAATTCGTCGGCTTCGGCAAAGCTGCCCCCCTGCCGGTCGCCGATGTTCCAGACCGTTCCCGCGCCGCCCGCATAATAGGTGGCCAGGCCGCCGATGGCAGTCACCGGTGCATCCTGGGCCAGGCGCGCGGCCACGCCCGTTGTCAGCGGGTTGACGTTGGCCGCGCCGCCCTGGAAGAAGAGACAGACTGTCCCCGCACCCAGCTCCGCTTCCATACGCGCACAGGCAGCCCCCGGCCAGTCCGCGCTGATCAGCAGGTTGTCTGACCCCAGCACCACCGCATGGCTGGCGAAGACCGTCACCAGCCCCAAAGGACGTCCGTCCAGCGCGTCGATGCGCAGCACACCCAGCGCAGGGTCCACCGGACGGTCCAGCCAGCGCCGGTTGACGCCCGCACCGCTGAGCATCCCCAAGCCGCTGCCCAGACGGGCCGCTTGCAGCGACTGTACGGCCTGCTCCACCGCGTCGGCGGCCAGTTCGGCCAACGGGCGCGGCCAGTTGTCCGCGTGGCGGTCGTGGGGGCCGGAATGGGTGTGGGTGGTGGCGATGAAGATGTGGCTGGCCGGGATGGCTGTGCGCGTCTGGATGGCCGCACGCAGCTCGGCCACGCTGTCGGCGTTGAGGTAGCACATCTCCACGGAGAGCAGCGCCCAGCGCCCGCCCCCATCTTCCAGCACCAGCGCCCGGCAGTGCAGAGGGTCATGCACGCCGACGCTGCCGCCCGCCCGGTTGCCGTAGCCGGTGAGCAGACTGCCCACACGGGGTGTAATATCGCTGCGGCCAAAGCCCGCTCGGAATGGTGTTGTCATTGTTTTCCTCCGCTCTAACCTGAAAATAGCGAGTTGCGGTCTGTTGTCTGCGGTCCGCCGTCTCTATTCTTTTTGCTGATTGTGCCCTGGCTCGTCAACCGTCAATGCGGTTTTCCTCGATATAGTCCCACACAAACTGATAGCCCATCCCCGGCTGCGGGGAGAGGTGGACGTAGCCCTCTGCGTCCATCGGGTCGGCGATGGCGGCCAGGTAGGGCGGCGGCGTCTCGTAGTCAATGCCGGGGGCGAGCAGACCGCGTTCGTAGTATTCGCAGACGTCGGCGCTGGTGGAACCGAGGATTTGCAGGTTGGCAAAGCCGCTCATGTGGATCTCGCAGCGCACGCCGAAGGCTTCGCACAGACCGGTCATCTTTTTGACGCCAGTGATGCCCCCGCGCAGCACGTCAATGCGCGTGCGGTCCGACGCACCGCGGCGGATCCAGTCGGCGCGGGTGTAGATGCTGCCCGCGGCAATCTCCGGCCCCAGGATGGGGATGTCCAGCTCAGCGCTGAGTTTTTCGTATAGCCCTACCAGATATTCGTTCATCGGGTGCTCGTACCAGTAGAAGCCCAGCTCCTCCAGCACACGCCCCACGCGCAGCGCATCGTCGTAGGTGCGGTAGGTGCCCCACGGATCGTAGCTGAGTACCATATCATAGCCCACCGCGTCGCGGATGGCGTAGCAGACCTCGATGTCCTGTTCGATGTGGGAAGGGCGGCCCGGATCGGCCTCCTTTGTGATCGGATCGTAGAAGTAGTAGGGGTGGATTTTGTAGTGGGTGTAGCCTTCGTTCTTGCAGGCCAGCGCGTGATCGGCGTAGTCCTGGATGCTGCCCATATTGGGGAAGGTGCTGGCGTAGGCCGGAATCTTCTCGCGGCAGCCGCCCAGCAATTTGTAGAGTGGCACGCCGAAAGCGCGTGCCTGTAGATCCCAGAGGGCCATGTCCACTACACTGAGGATGCTTTCGGGCAGGTTCGCCACCCACATCCAGTGCCAGAACTTCTCCCGGTCAAAGGGATCGTGGCCGACAAGCATCGCCTTTATGCGGCCTTCGAGGAGGCCCCGCTCGTCGGGCAGCAGACCGTCGGCGTCGCCGTGGCCGTGGCCGCCCAGGTAATAGCCCTCGGCCCCCTCGTCGGTGACAATTTTGGTCAGAGTCTGCACAACTTTGGTTTCGGGCAGCCACTCGCCATGCCGAAATGGCCGCCGCGGCACCCAGAAGGGGATGACCTGCAAATCAACAATTTTCATAGTGATCTCCTGGTTTGGTTGATTGGGGGATTGGTTGATTGGGGGATTGGGTGATTGGGGGATTGGTTGATTGGTGGATCGGGGGATCGGGGGATCGGGTGGCAAGTACCCAGTCAACCAATCAACCAGTAAACCAATCAACCATAGATTTGCGCAATCAATTCGTCCAGTTCGCGCATCGTTTGCGCCTCGACTGCGGGCGCTGGGCTGCGCACTTTGTTGGTACGCAGGATACCGCGACGGCGCAGCAGTTCTTTGTGGACGGTGTAAAAGATCGCGGCTCCCTGCGCGGCGACACGGTTGATGGGCATAATCGTGCGGTCGAAGAGTGTACGGGCCGCGGCTTCGTCGCCAGCCTGGAAGGCATTCCAGACACCGACAAAGGCTTCGGGCTGGCTGCAAAAGGGCATCGTGCCCACAGAGCCGCGGCGCATCTCTTCGATGAAATAGCCGCCGCCCGCGCCGCCAAAGACAGTCAATAGGTCGCCGGCCGCGGCCACCATATCGGCTACTCTGGTGGTGATGGGCTGGCTTTCCACTTTGATGTAGCGCACCCATGCGCACTCTTCGGCCAGTTGGCGCGCCAGCCCCGGCCCGATCACCGCGCTGGGGGTGTCTTGCAGGAAGATGGGGATAGAGACGGCGCGCGCGATGGCGGCAAAGTAGTCGCGCACCTCGTCGGCGCTGGCGGGCATAAAGGCGGGCGGCATAATCATCAGCGCGTCCGCGCCATTCTCCTGTGCGGACCGGCTGTAGTGGACGGCCAGGTCTGTCCCCGCCGCGCCGCTGTTGATGACCACAGGCACGCGACCGCGCACCTGCTCCACGACGACACGGGTGACGTAATCGCGTTCCGCTTCGGTCAGTTTGAAAATTTCACTGCCCAGCGCCACGCCCACGCCGTGTACCCCGGCGTCCAGGTTGAAATCGATCAGACGGCGCAGACTCTCCTCGTCGAGCGCACCGTCCTCGTCAAAAGGTGTCACCAGGATCGGATAGACCCCGCGCATCGGTTCAGCCAGCATTCTACTTTCCTCCCTCTTTGGTGGATGGGTTGATGGATGGATGGTTCCTCTATTATCGGGGAAATGGAGAAAGAGTGCAATACAGCGCACCACTCCAGCCCGGCGCAGATTCTCCCGGTAAGGATCGGCGATCAAATAAGTTGATGATCTACCTTCCGGGAAGCGGCCACAGCCATCTCCCTACGCCCCTGATTCTGTGGCCGCTTCCCGGAAGGTTGCCGAAGTTTTTCGGTAAGGGGCATGGCCCGCTGCGCCTTGCGCAGCAGCCCGCCCTATGCTATCCTTGCAATAGCTGATACTATAGTTTTTCAGAGGTTGCTATCCACCTATGCTTACCATCGCCCCCTCCCAACTGTATGAGCAGGTCGAGCAGATCTTCAGCGCCGCGGGTGCCCCAGAAAGGGTCGCGCAGCGTATCGCGCAGGCGCTGGTCGAGAGCAATCTGGTCGGCCACGATTCCCACGGCGTACAGCGTGTGCCGGAATATATCGAGCGGATTCTGGCTGGCACGCTGCAACTCAACGGCAAGATCGAGATTGTGCGCGAGACGCCCGGAACAGCGCTGATTGATTGCGGTTGGAATCTGGGCCAGGTGGCGCTGCCCCAGGGGATGGAGCTGGCCATCAGCAAAGCGCGCCGTCTGGGCATTGGTATGGCGGTGCTCGGCCATTGCGACCACACCGGGCGCGTCGGCGAATATGTGGTCAGCGCGGCCGAGCAGGGGATGATTGGGCAATTGACCTGCAATGGTTCGCTGCCCGGCGGCATTGTCGCGCCCTTTGGCGGCGCACGGCGCGCGTTGGGGGCCAACCCCATCGCCTGGGCCATCCCCATGGCAGATGGCCCGCCCATCTTCTTTGACTTTGCCACTTCCATCGTCGCCCACGGCAAATTGCAGGTGGCGGCAGACAAGGGCGAACTGGTGCCCGCTGGCTGGATCCTTGACAAAGAGGGCAACCCCACCCGCGACCCCCACCAACAATTCGACGACGGGGCCATCCTGCCCTTTGGCGGTCACAAAGGCTATGCGCTGGGTGTGATGATCGAACTGCTCAGCGGCGGGTTGAGCGGCGCGGGTTTCCCGCTGCTGCCGGGCTATCGCTGGGATCAGGGGACTACGCTGATTGCGATTGATATTGGCGCGTTTCAGCCCCTGGACGAATTCAAAGAGCAGGTGGCCGCATTTGCCCGACATCTCAAAGCCATCCCGCCCGCGGCGGGCGTGGCCGAGATTCTGCTGCCCGGTGAAGTCGAATGGCGCAGCCGCGCCCAGCGTCTGCACGCGGGCATTCCCCTGCCGGAAGTGACCTGGGAACGGATCAAAGCGGCCGGGGCAGAGGTGGGTGTACATCTGGCTTCGTAGACGACGGCGGCAATCGGCCAGCAGTTTTTGTGGTGCGTAGGGCATAAGGCGGCATAGCCGCCGGGCAAAACGTGCCGACGGAAACGGGAAGCGTGAAACGTGAGAGTATGTGATATAAATTCACGTTTCACCTTTCACGGTCTGGCCGCTTGACCAATCCGCCATTTTTTTAGATCACAATTTTTCAGACCAAAAGGAGAGATGACCGATGAGCCGCATTGACCGGGTTGAAATCCACGCCTTTCGTTTTCACGCGCAGAATTTGGGTCTGGGCGCGCATTCGGCCGCGGGTGTGGGCAATCTCATCTTCAAAGAGAAGAGCAGCCTCAGCGCCGAACGCTTTGCCGTGCGTATCCTCTGCGACGACGGCGCATCCGGCGAGTATGTGACCCACTGGGTGGGCACACCCTCCAGCCTGGGCCAGTGTCTGATGCTGGCCCCCAATCTGCTGGGCCGGGATCCGGAGCAGCGCGCCATCATCTACGACGACCTCAAACGGGAGATACGCGCCTACGACCACATGGGTCACGGCGTTTTGGACATCGCGCTCTGGGATTTGGCGGGCAAAAAGTACAACACCTCCGTGGCCCGGCTGCTGGGTGCCTACCGGGAACGGCTGCCCGTCTACGCCAGCACCTATCACGGCCAGGTGGAGGCGGGCGGGTTGGACAGCCCCGAAGCCTACGCCGACTACGCAGTCGCCTGTAAAGAGGCGGGCTTTGTCGGCTTCAAAATCCACGGCTGGCACGACGGCAATGCAAAAAAGGAGGCAGCCACCGTCCTCGGTGTGCGCGCCGCGGTGGGCGACGGAATGCACCTGATGGTGGACCCGGCCTGCCAGTTGCGCACCTGGCTGGATGCGCTCTATGTGGGGCGGGCCTGCGACGAGGCGGGCTATCTCTGGTACGAGGACCCCTACCGCGACAGCGGCGTGGCCGTGGAGGGCCATCGCCGTCTGCGCGAACGGTTGCAGACGCCGATTTTGGTCAGCGAGCACGTGCGCGGGGTGGAGCAGAAGGCCAACTTTCTGCTGGCCGGGGGCTGCGATATGATCCACGCGGACCCGGAATACGATCTGGGCATCACCGGCGCGCTCAAAATTGCCACTTTCTGCGAGGCGCTGGGGTTGGATGTGCAATTGCACGCCTGCGGGCCCGCGCACCGGGCTGTGTTGGCCGCGTTGCGCAACTCCCACTTCTACGAGATGGCGCTGATGGGGCCGGGTATGCCCAATCTGGTGCCGCCGGTCTATACCAACGGCTACTCGGACCAGCCCGAAGACCTGGCCGCCGACGGCACTGTGCCTGTGCCCGACGGGCCGGGGCTGGGGGTGGTCTACGACTGGGAGTTTATCGAGAGAAATCGCACGGCGTTGCACGTTTTTGCATAAAGGAGACACCCCATGAAAATCTACGATCTGCTCCTACGCGGCGGCACACTCCTCGACCCAGCCCAGCACATCCACGCGCCGCGCGACGTCGCCTTTTCCGGCGGACGGGTAGCCGCCGTGGCCGAACGGATTGACCCGGCCACGGCGCGGGCGGTACTGGATTGCGCAGGGCGCATCGTCGCGCCCGGTCTGATTGACCTGCACGTACATGTCTTCCCCGGCGTCAGCCACTACGGCATTGAGCCAGACCCGCACTGTATCGCGCGCGGCGTCACCACCGCGGTAGACGCGGGTTCGGCCGGCGCGGACACCTTCCCCGGCTTCCGCAAGTATGTGATCGAGGC
>CAMDEX010000298.1 GCA_945897075.1 Litorilinea aerophila | reverse complement strand
CCCTGTCCCCAATCCCCAGTCCCCAATTGTTCCACAATTCCCCAGCGGGGCAAAAATTAGACGAGTGTGCGCGGCTGTGATAGGCTAGACAGATTAGAAAAGCAAGCAGTCATCACTCATCAGTAAGCAGTCGGTGCGTACCGACACGGCTGACTGCTTACTGTTCACCGAGTACCGATCACTTTCCCATCCCGCGGAGCAGCCAATGTCCGATTCTACCACAAACCGTCCCGTGCGCGTGCGTTTTGCCCCCAGCCCCACCGGTGAACTCCATCTGGGCGGTCTGCGCACCGCGCTTTTTGACTACCTGTGGGCCAAACATACGGGCGGCACATTTATTTTGCGCATCGAAGACACCGACCAGAAACGCTACGACGCCAAAAGCCTGGAAAGTCTGATGCGCGGGCTACGCTGGCTGGGGCTGGACTGGGACGAGGGGCCAGACGTGGGCGGCCCCCACGCGCCTTACATTCAGACCGAGCGGGCGGCCATCTACCAGCAGCACGCGGAAATGTTGCTGGAAAAGGGCGCGGCCTATCGCTGCTACTGCACCGCCGAGCGGCTGGCCGCGATGCGCGCGGAGCAGCGGCGCAAGAAGCAGCCGACGGGGTATGACCGCCTCTGCCGCCATCTCAGCGCGCAGGAGCGGGCAGAGCGCGACGCCGCGGGACTGCCATCTGTCATTCGTCTGGCCGTGCCGAGCGAAGGCAAGACGACCTTCGCCGACCTGATCCGGGGCAACATTACGGTGGACAACCGCCAGTTGCAGGACGAAGTGCTGCTCAAAAGCGACGGGTTGCCCACCTATCACCTGGCCGCGATGGTGGACGACCACCTGATGGAGATCAGCCACGTCCTGCGCGGGGAGGAGTGGCTGCCCACCGCGCCCATCCACAAGCTGGTGGTGGAGGCTTTCGGCTGGGAGCTGCCCGTGCTGGTGCATCTGCCGGTAATTTTGGACCCCAGCGGCAAGGGCAAAATGAGCAAGCGCAAAAAAATTGTGGAGGGCAAAGAGTATCTGGCCCTGGTATACGAGTTTATCAGCGCCGGTTATCTGCCTGACGCAATGTTCAATTTCTTGACGAATGTGGGCTGGAACTACGACCCGGCCGTGGAGATTTTTCAGCGGGAAGAGGCGATCGAACGTTTCGACATCAGCCAGATCAACCCGAAGGCCGCGGCCCTGCCCTATGACAAGCTGGACTGGCTCAACGGCCAGTATATCCGCCAGTTGACGCCGGCCGCGCTGAAAGAGCAGTTGATCCCGATTTTGGGCAAGCAGTTGAAAATTGCATCGTCCAAACTGCGCAGCGACGCCCGGCTGGATATCCTCGTACCCCAGATTCAGGAGCGCATCAAACGGCTGGACGAAGCCATCGAATGGATTGACTGGGCCTTCAAAAGCGCGGACGAAATCGTCTATGACGACCCCTCCCTGCTCCTGGGGCGCAAATTGGACGCGGCCCAGAGCATCGCTGTGCTGGAAGATGGGGCGGCTGTGTTGCGCACGATTGAGCCTTTCCTGCCTGACGATATTCAGGCGGTTTTCCGGGAGCGGGCAACCGCGCTGGGTATCAGCGCGGGCGGCTACTTTGGCCCCTTCCGCGCCGCCATCAGCGGCAAGAAAGTTTCGCC
Source organism: Litorilinea aerophila (assembly GCA_945897075.1). GTDB lineage: Bacteria > Chloroflexota > Anaerolineae > Caldilineales > Caldilineaceae > JACQGT01. The sequence goes on along the minus strand of CAMDEX010000298.1, from coordinate 5,162 downwards.
GCCGCTTTTCGAGAGTATGCAGGCGCTGGGTCGCGAGGAGGTTCTGCGCCGGGTGGCGCGCGGGATTGGGGAGTTGGGGAAGATGGGGTAAGAAATCAAATATAATTTATCTTATTGTACCCCGCCCGCTTTGGCGGCGCAAACAGACGGTTTACCCTCTGCCATCCTTCTTCCGCCACAGCACCGGCAACGCCAGCGCCACCACCCCCGTCAACAACGCCGAGACCCCGGCTTGTGCGCCGACCGTCCACGGCGCGCCAACCCGCTCGGCCAGCAGACCCGTCTGCAATTCGCCGGGCAGCCCCGTGCCCTGGGTGAGGACGACCGTACTCAGCGCCCGCCCGCGCATTTCATCGCTGGAAGTCGTCAACAAAATCGTGGCACGCAGGGTGTGGAAACCGGCCTGGCCCAGCCCGGCCACAAAGAGCATCGCCCAGGAGAGAGCGAACGAGGATGAGGCAGCGAAGACAACCAGCGCCGCACACTGCACCAGCGCGCCAACAGTGAAGAGCAGACCGATGGGGGCGTGGGCGCGCAGACGTAGCACCAGATATAGCCCGACAAATGTGCCGATGTTGTAGCCGCTGTTGAGCAGCCCCAGCCCCAGCGGCCCCCAGCCCAGCACATCGCGGGCGAAGACGGGCAGCAGACTCATGGACGGGAAAATCAGAATGTTGAGAACCGCGGAGATGAGCGTCACCGCCAGGATTGTCGGTGTGCGCCCGACATAGCGCAGCCCCTCCCCCATCGCGCCCCAGACGGATTGGCTGCCGACTTTCACCGTGCGCGCCACCTCCTGGCGGGAGAAGAGCCAGAGCAGCGCCAGATTCAGCCCGGTCAACCCCAGCATCACCCCGAAGCTGAGGCCCGACCCATAGCTTTGCAGCAGCCAGCCCGCGGCGTAGGCACCGATGCTGCCCAGCAGCCCCTGGGCAAAGCTCTCCACCAGCATCGCATCCGCGGTCTGATCCCGGCCCACCAGATCCGGCGTGAGCGCGGTGCGCGCGGGCATGTCCACCGTCCACGCTGCGCCGATGACAAAAGCGGCGACAGTCACATGCCAGGCGGCCAGCCGTTCCCCCGCAAAAAGGATCAGCACCCCGGCGCAGGAGACGAAGATGCAGCCCTGCGTCAGCAGCAGCGTCGTGCGTCGTCCCAGCCGGTCGCCGATGGGGCCGGCAAAACCGCCCAGCAGCAGTTGCGCGGCCCGTCGCCAGAAGCTGAGCAGCGTCACGGCCAGGGCCGAATCGGTCATATCCAGCACCAGCACACCGGCCACAACCGTCCACATCGAGAGGGTCTGCCACCAGAGCGCGCTGCTCCACAACAGGCGGCGGTAGGCGGGGGAGGTCAACGGCGCGAGGACAGCGGGCAGGCGGGAGGATTGGGTCATTAGGGGATCAGGTGGATGACCGCGAATGGGAGGATTGCGCGAATGGTTGGCGGGACAGACGGCGATCTGGTGGCGGGTGGAAAATGTGTGGGTTAAGCACAATCGTTGAGCAAGACCCCGCGCACCGCATCCCATTCGTCTGCTGCCAGCGCCGGGACAGAAGGGGCGATGCCAACGCTGCCCACCCCGCGCAGGGGATAGGGATTTGGCTGTTTTTCCAGGAGCAATTGTTTCAGGTCGTCATGACCAATCGTCCCCATCTGGCCTGACTCGATGGCCGCGTTGACCCGTCTGGCCTGTTGAATTAAGTGTGCCAACTCGTCAATGTCCATCTCTCCGTGCTGTTGCCGAACTGTCTCGGCTGCATCGTACAATGCAGCCGCAGACTGCGCCTGGCGCACCTCTTGCAGCAGACGGAAATCTGTCATGACTCCGTGGATCATTATTTTATTGGAATGGCTTTACAACTCGCGCAGAAGCTCTCTGACGCGCCGGGCCAGGAGGACTTCCTGCCCCTCTTGTAAGGTATGTACGTGCAGACGAATCTGGTGTTCACCGTTGCGAAAGGGGTCATCATACTGCTGTGTCATAATGCGCGGCGGTCCGGCCAGCATCATATCCCTAAACTCCTGGTAACTCACTTCGAGGCGATGGATGTCCCAGGTCAGGGCGACATGGGGGAAGAGTTGACCGACGCCATAGGGTGTCTGTCGCCATGCCTTGACCGTGGGAATGGTCGCAAGCTGATCGATGAGGTAGTGGACCCGCCGCTCCCAGACCAGCATATCCGCGTCATGATCACGGGCCATGTAGAGTTCAACGGCCTTGACGAGACCGACGATCTCTTCCTTGCCGGTCTTCATCGCCCGCCCGATGGACGGGTTCGGGCAGTCGTTGAGACGGCATGCCTCAATGAAGTCGGGATTGCCGATGACAAGGCCGGATGCCTGCGGTCCGCGCAAACCCTTACCGCCGCTGAAGATAACCACATCGGCACCTTCGTGGAGAAAGCGGTGTAAGTTCGACAAGGGGGGGAGTTCAGAGGCGGCGTCGACCAGGACAGGCACACCCCTGGCATGGGCGATGCGGGCCACTTCCGGCAACGGAATCGCTTTGCCGGTCAACCCCCAAGAGAGGACATAGAAGATGCCGGCAGTCCGGTCGGTAATGGCCGCGGCCAGTGCTTCAGGCTCGGGGTCAATCTCGACGAACTGAGCGCCGCACAGCAGGACAGCCTGGTCGTAGGCCATGCGGTGTGTACGCTGCACAATGATCTCATTCTTGAGACCAGTCACGTCGGGTAAGCGGCGGATGGCTTCTTTGTTACGGCCAGCCACCGCAGCCGCGCCCACCAGTGCGATCCCCGCTGTGGCAGAGGCGCAGACATGGGCCGCAGGCACCCCGATTAGCTGGGCGATGCGCTTGCCCGCCGCGAGGTGTAGCTCCTCCATGACGACGTAGACCCGGCTGGCCTGGTTCATGGCATCGGAGACTTCCGGCCACATCAGACTCCCGCTGTAGGCGGTCACTGTTCCACAGGCGTTGATAATCGGTTCCACTCCGAGATCCTGGTAGATTCTGCTCATCTTTTGGTGACTCTCCCCCAATGGTAAACGCTGATGGAAAGGGTGAACTTCAAGTTGGGGCAAAACAAGTGCCGGGGACTTCACGCCAGTCGGTGGAGGGGAGTTCGCCCGACCTATCCCCGCAGAACGTCAAGTCCCCGGCACTTTTCGCCACTTCGCCCCAACTTGAAGTTCACCCGATTGAAAAAAGACGCTTGCGTAGAACAACGCCCAGCGTTATACTACTAAAATTATCTAAGAGAGTCAAACAAGACAAACCCAATCAAGACAGACAGGAGCAACCGCGTGGAGACACAAACTCAATGGAACCCTGCCGGCCCGGACGTGCAGAGCGTGTTGGCACAGGTGACTGACCCTTTGTTGGCGCTCGCAAAGGGCGAAATACCAGCAATCCTTCTGCGCCAGGCATACGACCCCGGCCAGTGTCAGAAACTGCTCAGGCGATTTCTTCAGTGGGGTTTAATGCGCGATCCGCTGGACAAATCCAGCGCCGACAAACGTACCCGCATTGATATTGGCACCAGTTTGGGCAATCGGGGTCACGACAAGGAAGGCTTTTTGAGCCATGCCGTGGCAACCCACGGCCTGTTCAGCCATCTCTTCCAACCGTTCGACGATCCGGTGCAGATGTTGTACTCCAATCTGCAAGCCCTGGCCAAAGATAAAAAGGTGCGGGTTGCCCAGGAAGCAGATGGCCGACAGTACGGTCCGGCCATTTTCCGCATCCATTATGAAACCCACAGCTATAAGCCCCACTTCGACCACGTAACCCTGCGCGAAAAACGCTTTGACTACGCAGTTTCTCGCTTTGAGCATCAATTTGCCGGCATCCTTTGTCTGCAGAATTCCTCCCAGGGAGGCCGCAGCGCCCAGACCATTCTGCATCGCTCTTTGTGGACGCCAGATGTGCAGCCCCACCTGGATGCGGAGACATTTCCTGCCTATGCCGCGGCCAATCGCATTGAGCAGTACCGTGTCGAGTTGGCCCCCGGCGATCTCTACTTCTTCAACTCTCGCTGTATCCACGAGATCCCACCACTCGATGGCAACGATCCCCGCGCTGTGTTGGCCGTATTCATCGGCTATTCACAGGAAGACAACGACATTTATGTCTGGTCTTGAGTAAAGCTCAGCGAAAGGGCAGAAGCTGTGATCATTGACGCTCACAACCACAGCCACTACAACAGGGTAGGACCCGACGCTCTGGTGGCGGAAATGGATGCCTTTGGTATCGCTGTGGCCTGGCTGTTGACCTGGATCCATCCGCCAGGGGAACATGTGACCACATCCCATCAGTTCTTCAATCCTGCAAATGTGCGCACCGATGGCACCCATGCCGGGGTGATTCTGGAGGATGTGGTGGAGACCTGCCGCCGCTTTCCAGGGCGCTTTGTAGCCGGTTTCTGTCCCTGCCCCACCCAGGGCGATCCGGCGGCCCTCTTCGAGTCAGCCTATCATATCTACGGTGTGCGGATTTGCGGGGAATGGAGCTACCGCACCCTGTTGGACGATCCCCGTGCTATCGAGCTTTTTCGCTGCGCAGGGCGGCTTGGCTGTCCTGTGGTTTTGCATCTGGACGTGCCCTTTCTGCCTGACAGGGAGGGCAGGCCAGTCTACCAAACCCACTGGTATGGCGGCGGAGCCGGTCCATTGGAACGAACGCTGACAGCTTGCCCGGACACCATCTTCATCGGCCACGCACCTGGCTTCTGGCGCTACATCAGTGGCGACGAGGAGAGAGAGTCGGCGGTCTATCCCAATGGGCCGGTTCAACCCGGTGGAAAGTTGCTTGACCTGTTTGATCGCTTTCCCAACCTGTGGGCAGACCTCTCGGCGGGGTCCGGCCTCAATGCTCTGCGGCGGGATCCGACTTTTGGCCGCCAATTCCTGATACGCTACGCCGATCGGATTCTGTATGGTCGGGACGACAACGGCAACAAGCTTCAAATGTTCCTACACGGCCTTGACCTGCCGGATGGCGTTTTGCAGGGCATTTTGGCAGAGAATGCCCTGCGGTTGATCCCGCTTCCGTCCGCCCTACGATCGACCGGACGTTCGACGATCCAATCGTAGGTTGGGTGAATGCCGTCCCGCAAACGCCGAATGCCCCGCCAACAACACAGGCATTCACCCAACACGCCCCGCGCCGTGACCCGTTGGGTTCTCGCCGCATACGTGACGGG
>CAMDEX010000297.1 GCA_945897075.1 Litorilinea aerophila | reverse complement strand
CGCCCCTTGCGCAACGGGCGCAGCAAGCAGCGCCCCTACGAGATTGCAATGGAATCGGACTATTCCTTTGCCGTCAGTTCGATGCGAATGGTGAAGAGATCGGCCACAACCAGTGTGTTGGCAAAGTTGGGCGGTGTGACGCCAAAATCGCTCATCTTCACTTGCGCCTCGGCCACGCCGCGGATGGTGTCACCGCTGAGGGTGGCTGTCACGTCAAAGGTGACGGGCAGGCTGATTGAGCGCACGGTCAATTCGCCCACCAACTGAAATTGGACTTCTGCCCCTTCGGTGTACGCGTCGGGTGCGCCGTTGATGGACGAAGCCACAAAGACGGCCTCGGGATATTTGTTCGACTCCAGCGCGTTGTCCCGAATCCAGCCGTCGCGCAGGGATTGGTCGCTGCTCAGCGAGGGCAGGTTGACAGTGAAACGGTTTGCCCCCAATGGCTGATCTGCGCCCAAATCCAGCGCCAGGGAACCGGCCACTTCCTGGGTGCTGCCGACAGTCACCTTCTGGCCAGCGGTGATATTGTATTTGGTCAGCGCCGCGGCAAAGAACTCCTCGTTTACCAGATAGGAAACGCTGGACTGTGCGGGCACAATCACAAATGTACGCAAACCGCCAGCAGCGGCTGCCGGCGCGGGGGCAGCTGCGACCGCCGTTGCCGTCGCGGGGGGAGGGGTGGCTGGCGCGGGCGTCGCAGAACCACAGCCGGCGATCAAAACCAAAATAGCCAGCAAAAACAAAAGACCTTTCATGGTGTTTTCTCTCTTTCCTCGGATTGGGCCGCCAGCACGCCCACAAAGGGCACGCCGTCGGGCAAAAAGGCGGGCAAAGCTAACTTGTGTTCTCCGTAGCGGGCCAGCAACAGACGGGCCAGCAGCGAATGAATCCCCGCGTGGTGCAGCGCAGGTGTAAAGTTCGCCACATCCAGCCCGGTGGCGAAGCCGTATTGGCCGAGACTCTCCACCAGCCCGCTGTCACGGCTGATGATGTGGATGGGCGTGTCCCAGCCGTCCCCCTTGCGCGAGACACGGGGTGGCTGGTGATCCCCCACCAGCACAAAGAGCGCGTGGGGGTCTTCTTCGCGCAGAATAAAATCAATCAGCACGCGCAGGTCATATTCCACCGCGCCAAAATAATTCTTGCGCCGGGTTTCGTGGGGAATGCCCTCGGCGTCAATCGGTGTAGGGTCGTCGCCGGCTGCGTTCAGATCAGACCAATCGGCCAGAATAGGCGGCAGGGGTGCCCAGGGATAATGGCTGTTCTGGGTAATCGTGAAGAGCAGATAGGGCTGATCTGTCTCCGCGACAATCTCGGCCCGCGCCTGGTTGAGCGCGTACTGGTCGGGCGGCGACGGCCCCCAGCCATATTTGGGGCCGTCGTAGTTCAGGTCGCGGTAGCGCAGCCAGCGATCCGCGCCATAGAATTTGAGATAACGGTTCCACTTCTCGTCGGGCAGTTCCAGGGTGATAGAGGAGAGGCCGTAGTAGCGATAGCCCTGATCGCGCAGAAAGCCGCCCAGATCTGGGAAGTCGTCCACCTGATAGCGCTCCATCAGCATTGAGTATTCCGGGTCCGAGTTGATATCCAGACCAAAAAGCGCGCTGGTGTAGGCCATCCACGAGCCGCCGCCCCAAGTGGGGGAGTCGCTCAAGGCCGTGGCCGCGTGCCAGCCGTTGGCGGCCAGCGTCTTCTCCAATTCGTCAGCCAGGGCTGTATACGCGGCCAGATAGTCGGGCCGTTTGTAGAGGACGCTGCCATAGGATTCCACAAAGAGCAGGTAGACATTCGGCTTTGTCACCAGCACCTGCCCCCGGTAATCGTAGGCACGGCGCACGTAACTGTCGTCAAACGAGCGAACTGTCTTGTAGACAGCCCGCGATGCCTGCGCATTGGCCCACACTTTATAGAAAAGGCTGCTGACGACCATTTCCGGCTGGGCCAGAAGGTGCTGGTAACGCACGGCCTGGCCGAGAGCGAAGAGAACAAGCAACGCCAACAGCGCCCGCGAGAAAGAGTTAATCCCACCGGCGACGCTCTCACTGGTCAACAGACGCACGCCAATGAAGAGAGCCGCCAGGAACAGCCCACCACCCAAGAGACCCAACACCAAGTAGTAGACGGGTATATTTATATTGTCAAGCAGAAAGGCCAGCCCTTCGGTCAGCATCCGATAGTGGCTGTAGAGGACCGGTTCACTCTGGTAGAGGGAGCGCATAAGCGCTTCATAGATGGCATAGATCAGCGCCAGAAAATAGCCCCCGAAAAGCAGAATCCGCACCCCACGACGACGCAGCGGGCGCAACGCCACAACAAAACCGTTCAACAGCAGCCATTCCAGTTGCAGACGGAAGAGGTCGGGCGTGGGCCGCCAGATTGCCAAGACCTGCCAGAGCCGTCCCGGTTCACGCCACGCCGCGGCCACAGTGGACCAGAAGGTCGCGCCGTCCTGGCTCGTCAGAAGCGCAGGCAAGAAGAGCACGCAGTTGAGCAGGCCAAAGACCAGCCAGAAGCTCAGATTGGGATGGCTCTCAAGCCGCTTACGCATCACACTCCCACTCTCAGTAGACCGCAGACAGTCGTAGGTTGGGTTCTCCCGGCAAGAGATCATTGCCTACGCTCCAACGCACGCCGGGAGAACCCAACAATGCCGCGTCCGTTGGGTTGTTGCGGTGTTGCGTACAGGAACAGGTCGATCTTTTCCTGCCGCAACAACCCAACCTACGGTGAGGACTATTCACCATTCGCTATTCCCCATCCGCGTCATCCTGACCAGCGGAACTCGCGTGCATTCACTGCCTTTACCCGCCCATCATCGGTCGGGGCCAGATCGAATTCGATGATCGCCCGCCGGTTTTTAAGGTTGGCAAAGGAGGCGTTGTCAATCGTCTGCCCGTTGCGCGTGACATCGCTGATATGGCAAAAAATGTCATAACGCACATCATCCGGCCCCAGCCCGGTGCGCACAGTCATAAAGCCGAAGCCCTTTTCCTCGTTGACCGCGTGCAAGACCCCGCGCAGCCTGCCCTCGCGCGCGCTGTCCGTGGGCACAACATTGGGGATCAGAAAGCCGTTGAAATGGTTGTCCACCTCGCGTACCAGATCGTTGCTGGTGTTGGCAAACGAGATCAGGTCCACCCGCTTGCCCCGGTTTTGCAGCGCGCGCACCAGACGCAAAAAATCGCCGTCGCCGCTGCCCAGTAGAATATAGTCCAGATTGTCCGCCTGGAGCAGGGCATCCACGGCCAGGTCCAGGTCAGCGTTGGCCTTCAGTACCATCTCGCCCTCCGAGTCACGGTAGCGGCGCACCTCCTTGTGGATCAGGTGAAAGCCTGTGCGCCGGATGGCGGCCCGGTAATCGGATTGGCGCTGGCGGTAGACCGGGTCTTGCTCCTCCCGCTCCACATCCACAGCCAGATAGGCGTTGGCGCGCAGGACAACCATATCCCCCTGCGCGGTCACCAATTCTTTGATCACTTCGTAGCGGATGCCCCACCCGCCGTTCCTGCTCAAATTTTCTACATCCAGAAAGATGCCTGCTTTCAGCATCAGCTACTCCTCTTTGGGTTCGTTGTGTTGGTGCGATGTTGCCAATGTGATGATGGGAAAGTGTGATGATGGAATCCAAATCTATTCTACCACAGCCAGATGATAAGAACTCTCTTCTGGCAAAGGCACAGGAGGGCTGTCTTCTGTGCGGATGCTCCAATCGGCCAGACGCAGCCGTAGCTCCGCCAGCACATCCCGGTTGGCCGGATCGTCCACCACATTTGTCAGCTCCCACGCGTCCGCCGCCAGATCGTACAATTCGTCACTGTCACCCAACGGGTCGTGGACATATTTCCACGCCGCGGTGCGCACCATTTTGCGCCGCCCTTCCGCCTCGCGCCAGCGCAACGTCTGGATCAGCGTGCGCCGTCCGTGGGGTTGGGGCAGCCGGGCCAAATCAGAGAGGTGAAAGGGCGGCCCACCCGCGCCATATTCCGAAAAGGCAGCGTCGCGGGGCGGGGCAGCCGTGGCAGTGGGCAGCGGCGCGCCCTGGATCGAGCGGGGGATCTGCGCCCCTTGTAGATGCAGGAGCGTGGGCAGAACGTCAATCAGATTGACCAGACTGGCGTCGCGCATCCCCTGGGGAATGTAACCCGGCCAGGAGACGATCAGCGGAACCCGCACCAGCGCATCGTAGAAGACCCCGCCCTTGCACTGCATCCGGTGTTCCCCCATCAGGTCGCCGTGATCCGAACAGAAGACGACAATCGTATTTTCGCGCAGCCCGGTGCGCTCCAGCGCGTCCAAAATCTGCCCCACCCCGTCATCCACAAAGCGCACCATCCCGTAATAGGCAGCCAGCAGCCCGCGCAGATCGTCAATCTCTTCGTTACGCACGCCCAACATCGCGTAGAGGACGCGGTTGCGCTCGGGGGCTGTGCCGTCGCTAAATTCACTGGGCCGCCAGGGCGGAAGCTGCACCTGATCTTCCATCTCCTCGAAATAGCTGCGGGGGCAAACCCAGGGTTCGTGGGGGTCGGGGAAGGAGACCCAAAGGGCAAAGGGCTGATCGCCCTGCTCTTCCAGAAAGCGCACAGTCTGCCCGGCCACCAGCCCGCTGCTGTGATCCGCCAAAGGCAGATGATCCGAGACGGCGTAGCCAAAGCGGGGGTTCTGGGGCGTCAGCGACCGGCGCAGTTCGTGGGCGGCGTGGATGCCGTCGAGGGGTTGAAACCAATCCATCCCTCTGGTCGTGGGGTTGGCGGGCAGCCCGCCGTGGCTGATCTCGCACCAGACGTCGAAGAGGTCCAGATCGGGCTGATCGGCAAAACAGTGGTTCTTGCCGATCAGCCCGCAGCGGTAGCCTGCCGCTTTCCAGAGTTTGAAGGCATGGAGAGCGTCCGCACGCATTGGCGTTTCGTTGCGGCGGCTGCCTGTGCTGTGGGGGTAGCGACCAGTCCAAAAGGAGACGCGCGCCGGCATACAAAGGGGGTGGGGCGTGATGGCGTTCTCATACAAGACCCCTGCGGCGGCCAGACGGGCCAGATGCGGCGTCTGGCAAAATGGATTGCCGTAGAGATGGCTGGCGGTGGCCTTTTGCTGATCGGTCATAATGACAAGAATGTTGGGAGGGGAGGACATTGACTTTTCTCCATACTGTACAATTGGGTAGACGTCCAGGAGGAGTATACCCGCAGCCTGGCAAAGTGGCAACCGTCGCGGCTGAAATGTGCGACCAATTTTGACACGGGGATCGGGCTGGTCTATAATGCGTAGGTTTGCACGAAAAGCTATTCTTCACTGCTATCTTTCCCCGCAAACAGGCCGAACGCGGTTATTGCTTGGAACAAATGAGAGCAGACGAATCGGGCGCAGCACCAAAGCAGTGAATTACCTGGCGCAATTATTCCAAAGAGAAGGATCGGTATGCAGAATAACAATACAGTCACCCTGGTGGGGATACTCTTACTGTTCGTTGCCACGCTCTTTATTGCCCTGCCCATTGACCACCCCATCTGGCTGGAAGAGGCCCTGGCCCCCGGCGAAAACACCCAGCGCGATATCCGCGACCTGACATTGGGGCTGGATCTGAAGGGCGGCACCCAAGTTCTGTTGGAGGTCGATCTGCCCGCAGGCCAGGAGATTGAAAGCGGCGCGCTCTCCACAGCCAAAGTTATCGTCGAACAGCGCGTCAACGGTCTGGGCGTGTCCGAGCCGAATGTACAGTTGCAGGGCGACACACGGATGATCGTCGAGCTGCCCGGCGTCAGCAACCCGGACCAGGCCATCAACACCATCCGCTCCACCGGCCAGTTGGAGTTTATCGAGCCGGCCGGCGAACAGCTTTCGGGCGGGATGGTGATCAACACCACCAAGCGACCGGATGCGGTCAGCCGCGCCCTGGCAGCTGATCCGAGCGCAAGCGCAGCGACCCCCTTCCCGGATCGGGTCTTTGAAACGGTGATGACCGGTGATATTCTGCAGAACGCCATCGCCTCGCAGGATGAGTTCAACCAGTGGCAGATTCAGTTCAATCTGACCGGCGACGGCAGCAGCCAATTCTACGAATATACCCGCAACCACATCGGGCAGCCATTGGTGATTGTGTTGGATGGCCGGGTACTCTCTGCGCCGGTGATCAACGCAGCCATCAGCGACAGCGGCGTCATCACCGGCCAGTTCAGCCGGGAAGAGGCCGATGGCCTGGCTGTGCAGATGCGTTACGGTGCGTTGCCCGTGCCGTTGAAAGTAGTGGATGTGCGCACGATCGGGGCCAGCCTGGGCCAGGATTCGGTGGACGCCAGCCTGACCGCCGGTATCATCGGTATGGCAATGGTTCTAATCTTTATGCTTGTTCTCTACCGATTGCCCGGTTTTCTGGCTGACGTTTCCCTCTCGATCTATGTAGTGCTGAATATCGCCATCTACAAACTCCTGCCCGTCACCCTTACCCTGCCGGGTATCGCCGGTTTCCTGCTCTCGATCGGTATGGCAGTAGACGCCAATATTCTGATCTTTGAACGGATGAAAGAAGAGCTGCGCGCCGGGCGTTCCGTGCGCCTGGCCGTAGAGACTGGTTTTAGCCGGGCGTGGCCTGCCATTCGTGATGGCAACTTCTCCACCCTCATCACATGCGCCGTTCTTTATTGGTTTGGCAACAACTTTGGGGCCAGCATTGTCAAGGGCTTTGCCATCACGCTGGCCGTCGGTGTTCTGCTCTCAATGTTCACAGCAGTCTTTGCCACCCGCACATTCATGCGCGCATGTCTCTCTACCCAGGGGCAGAAGCTACTGGACACTCGCGGATTGATCGGTTACTAACGAAAACAACTGTAGGGGCGCTGCTTGCTGCGCCCGGCA
>CAMDEX010000296.1 GCA_945897075.1 Litorilinea aerophila | reverse complement strand
TGTTGCGCTATATGATACGCATCTGGGAGCAGGAATGGCGCAAGCGCGGTCAGATTTCACCGATTGTGCCGCTTCTTTTCTATCACGGGCCGGAGACGTGGAGTTATTCCACCGAATTTGCCGATTTGGTCGAAGCGCCGGAGGCGCTGAAACAATACACGCCCCACTTTCGCCATCTCTTGACCGACTTATCCAGCTACTCGGATCAGCAGATACGCGGCGAAGTCTGGTTGCGCGTTGGTTTGTTGGCGCTGAAACACATTTTCGACCAAAACCTGGGCCAACAATTGCCGCACATTTTGGGTCTGATAGGCAGCCTGGCGCAGCAGGAAAGTGGGCTGGAGATGTTGCGTACTGTCCTGTTGTACATCGCCCAGGCCAATCAAGCGGTCAGCGAAGCGGAGTTTGAGCGAGGAGTGGCAGCCACAGCGCTGCCGGAAGGAGAGAATCTGATGACAACCTTAGCCGAAAAATGGAAAGAAGAAGGGCGCGCAGAAGTGAGGGCAACCTTAGCCGAAAAATGGAAAGAAGAAGGGCGGGCCGAAGGCTTGGAGAAGGGCTTGGAGAGGGGCTTGGAGCAGGGCTTGGAGCAGGGCTTGGAGAGGGGCTTGGAGCAGGGCTTGGAGAGAGGCTTGGAGGCGCAACGCCAGACTCTGTTGCGCCTGTTGGAATGGCGTTTCCAGCTTGCCGAAGCCCAGAAAGCAGCCTACCAGCAACAGGTAGCCCGGCTAAACGACTTGTCCTTGTTGACCCAGTTGATTGACTATCTGCTCGCCGTGCAGACCCTGGCCGAGTTCGATGTGAAGTTGTTAACTTCTCTCGCAACAGCCAACGACAGTTAAAGAAGTAAATAGGTCGGTAACCTTCTGGGAAGCTGCTACGAAATTGAGAAGGTAGCAGAGCGGTTGTGGCTGCTTCCCGGAAGGCAGTTCATCAACTTATTTAATCGCCGTTCCTTAGCGAGTGGCAAGTGGCGATCCGAGATTCGTTTACGCCAGTCACCACTCTCCTTCAGTCGCCAATCCCCAATCCCCAGCCGCTACTCCCCAATCGCTTCCAGCAGCGTAAATTCACTGGTATTGGCCGGCGTCCACGCTTCTATGCCGCTGTCTGTGCGCACAAACCACCAGACGATTGTGTCGCTGTTGCCCTGCAACCAGATCGGTCCATTGATGAGCGTTGCCTGCATAGACGGCTCCAGATAGCCGATGACTTCGCCTGCGCTGGCCCCGGCCAGTGTACGCAGGGTGACGCCCTGAATGCCCGCCTTTAACTGCACCTTCTGGCCTAAGTCCAGGGGGGGCGCGTTGCGGCTGACGGATAGACCGTTCGTCTCGATGATGCGTCCTTCCGGCTGTTCCGCCACCGGCGGTTGCGCGGCTACTTCAGCGGTCACAGGCTGGGCGGTAACCGCCGCTGGAAGTTGGGTGCTGTCACTCTCTGCGCCCCCCACCAGATCGTTGAGAAACCAGCCCGCCGTGCCGAAGATGATCAGGGCAAGCAATGCCAACGCGGTCGGGCGTACCCAACCGGGCAGACCAGACGGGGGCGGTGGCGCTTGCAGAGCAACCGGGATACGATCTTGTGCCAAGCGAGCGTAGAGGACGATCAGTGGTATCTGCCCAGAGCCAAAGCAGCGGTCCGCCACCAGCAGTTGGGCCTGACGCACCGCCTGGTCATAAAACGCACCGGTGGTACTCTCGTCCAAATGCAGTTCGGCGCGCACGGGTCGTTTTTTGCGGTCCATCAGCACAAGCAGACCGGCCAGGGGCGCGCCGCTGCTGTCGGTGATGTTGTAATAGGCACCGTCAATGGCCTGTAGCTCCGCGTGCGCGCTGTTGCGCCTGCTCTGGCTCAGGGTCATACCGCTTGTCTGTGTTATTTCTTCGCTCATCTTTTCGCTCCGTCAATGGCCCAGCACAATTCTATCGTACGCCATACCCAATACATCACGCCCAATTAGGGTAATTGCAGGGTAGCGATCCCCGCCACCTGTGCAGAGGTGTCGTTGTAAAACACAACCCGGATATTGTACTCAATCGGGATGTCTGGCCGCAAGAAGCCCCGCCAAAGCAGACTGTCGCCTACTTTGCGATAGGGGAAGTCGTTGGCGGGCAGACCGCTGAACTGCGCGCCCCGCTCCGCGTTGCCCACATAACCCAGGCTGGTACCCTTCAACCGTTCGCCTGCGTTGGCCGAAGATGCGTAGGGAATCTTCAGCACAGTGCCCTGGGGTGTGACGTTCTGCTCCTGGGCTGCGATATTCTCCACAAGCAATCTGTGTACGCCCGCAGCGCGCACGCTATCTTTGCCCACCAGATAGACGCGCAGGCGTAGATTGTAGGTGATACCCGCGACACCCGGCCAATTGCCGTCAAAGTCCAGCGAATCACCCAGCGCACGCAGCGCACGCTGGCCGCCAAATTGAAATTCAGCACCTGCATCTGTCACCGCTGTCAGCACAATATCGGTGCCGGGCACTCTCTCACCGACAGCAATGCGCCGTTCAGTCGGCCCGGCGTAGACAATCGCGTTCTCCCCCACATTCAAAATGGGCAGATCGCCGAGTTGGGGCAGATTGGGAATGTTACCCAAATCCGGCAAGCCCAGATCGCGCAACTGGTCCAGATTGGGCAATTGGGGATTGCCGGGAATTCCCCCAGGCAGGCCGGGGATGGATGGCAAATTGCACCCAGCCAGAACCAACACGAGCAGAAAGGAGACAAAATAGGTTCGTCGTTTCATAGGTACTCCTCACTTTGGACAAACCAGAACCAAATCAGCCAACCACGAAGACACAAAGACACGAAGAAAAGCAGTAGTTTTTGGTTCTTTCTTCTTTGTGCCTTTGTGGTTCACTGTTAGTACGCGCCGATCTCCAACAGGCGTTCGTCATCAATGCCAAAGTGGTGGGCGATCTCGTGGCGCACCACCCGCCCCACCATCTCGCGCACTTCGTCATCTGTGCGACAGCGCATGAGAATCGGCCGCTGGTAGATGCTGATCTTGTCGGGCATGACCAGATTGTAGCCGTGCGTGCGTTCGGTATGGGGGACGCCGTGGTAGAGACCGAGCAGGTCGGTGCGGTTGCGCACCCCCACCGAGCCGAGGGCGTTGCGATCGGGCCACTCCTCTACCACAATCGCCACATTTTCCAGGCGATCGAAAAAAAGATCGGGCAGGGCCTCGACAGCCTGGGCCACCAATTCCTCGAAGTATTCAGCAGTAACGTGCATAGGATAGACCACCTGTTGTTGTAGGGCGAATTGCCAATCCGCTTTATTCGCCAAAGGCAGCGTAGAGAATATCGGCCACATAGCGCCGCTGGGCGGGCGGTACATCCTCCCAGCCACCCCCGCCCGCCAACAACCGGCGCACATTCTCTGGCCCCCAATTGTAGGCCACCAATACCCAGCGCAGATCGTTCGTCTTGAGGTGTAGCATAAAATCCTGCAAATAGACGAGATAGGCCGCCGAGACCTGTACATTCTCGCGCGGGTCAAAGGGATCGGCCGCGACTGGCGCAAATTCGTCCCAGGTGGCGGGGAGAATCTGCATCAGTCCCATATCCCCATCCCGGCCCAGCGCGGCTGGGTTCATCTGGCTTTCCCGAAAGGCCAGAGCCGCCAGCAACCGCCAATCAATGCCTGTCTGCTCACCCACAGCGCGGAAAAGTTCCCTATAGGTAATGACTCTCGGCGCAGGACTCTGGGCTGTTGCCACCGGTTCTACGCCAATAGGGGTGGTGGCTGTCCCGATGGCAGGCAGTGGGGTGGCGGCCACTGTCGGCAAGGGCGCAGCAGCCACAGCCTCCAACTCATTTGGGTCGGGCATATCCACTGCTTCCCTGCGCGGCGCAACGCCTGGAATCACCAGAACAAGAGGGGTAGGCTGGACTGGCATGGAGCCAGCGGCCTGCACCGGCGCGCTCTGTAGCCCGGCGAGCAGCCCAACCATTCCCGCCAGCATCAACAGGGAAAGCCCCAGCAAACCCGCAGCCAGAACCACCAGCAGCAGCCCAGGCCAGAGCGCGCGGGAGAAGCGGGGACGCGAACGGGCCGCATCGGGCACTGACGTATAGAGGGAATGGGAGCCGCGCAGGTGGATAGGCATACGTTGGGATGAATTGTATCACAAAGCGCGCCAACACGCATGGCGACCAATCACGAATCCCAGAATCGCCAGATCCGGTCGGTGATGGGCGGGAGGCAATTGTCCCCCCAATCGAAAGCAGCCCCGGCGGTCTGGCAGATGGACAGAAATGCCCGTGTCGTCTATGATTGGCTGTATGAATGTGACAAATAACTTCTCGCCCGCTCAGTCCAAAACCAATCCTCGCCGCCGCAGAGCAACAGTGGGTGCGATCTGCGTCGCTCTGCTTTTCTGGCTGCTGGGGGTGTGGGGGGTCTCCCTGCCCACTGCCGCCGCGCTGCCGCCGACAGGACCAGCGCTCACCCATTCGGAATTGCTGCTGGTCGGACTGGCTGCCTCGATTTCGCCGGCAGAGGCCGACCGCCTCTTTGCCGACGCCGGTCTGGTTGCCGCCCGCCATTGGCCGGAATTCTCCCTGGCCGCGGCGCGCCTGGCCACAACAGCCGACAGCCGCAGCCAAGAGGGAGCTTTGGCCACAGCCCGTGCCCAGCTTGCTCAACAGCCCGGCGTGCGTTACGTAGAAAGCGATTGGGCCATCGAAGCGGCTGGTCACATCTTACCCACTGACCCCTACTTCCCGGAGCAGTGGGCGCTGGCAAAAATCAATATGCCCGCGGCCTGGGATATCACCATCGGCGATCCCAACCTGGTTATCGCCCTCGTAGACAGTGGCTTGGGGGTGACACACGAGGACCTGGCCGACATTTCCCTGTGGGCCAACGAAGCGGAGCTGAACGGTCTTGCGGGTGAAGATGACGACGGCAACGGCTATGTGGACGATTTCCACGGCTGGGATTGGGTGGGGAGTGTCAACACATTCGATGATCCCTACGGCCACGGCACACACGTGGGTGGGATTCTGACGGCCCGCACCAACAACAGCATCGGCGTTGCCAGCGTGGGCCGTAACTTGACTCTTATGCCCCTGCGCGTGTTGGACGAACGGGGCAGCGGCTTCGTCTCCTATCTGGTTGATGCCCTGGCCTACGCCCGGCGCAAAGGCGCGGCTATCGTCAATCTGAGTCTGGTGCTGCGTTTCGACTCGTTAGCCGTAGCCGATTCTGTGCGGGCCTTTGTGGAAACGGGGGGGCTGATTGTGGCGGCGACCGGCAACTACGGTGACCGGGTCTATTGGCCAGCAGCCTATACGGAAACCCTTGCTGTGGCCGCCACCAGTATGGACGATTCCCGTTCGCCTTTCAGCAACCGGGGCCCGGAAACCGACCTGGCCGCACCCGGTTCGCTGATCGTCAGCACCTATCGGAACAACACCTATTACCTGAACGATGGCACCAGTATGGCCGTGCCCCACGTGAGCGCGCTCGCCGCGCTGGTCTGGAGTCTGCGCCCAGACTGGGATTGGATGCAGGTCAAAAATCACCTGATGGCGACGGCAGTGGATGTCAACGCCAGCACACTCCCCGGCCCCGACAAGGACATCGGCCATGGGCGCATTGATGCAGAAGCGGCGCTGATCCAGGCCGGTGGGGGCATCTCCTTTGCCGTTGATTATCTGGCCGGGCAATATACCAGTGTGGATCAGCCCCTGCGCATCCCCATCCAACTGGTCGTGACCGCAACCAACGGCGCAATGCTGCCGGTGGTCGGCGCGCTGATCCAGTACGAACTGCTCGCTGCGCCGGAGATCGGCTCCGGCGAGAGTGGGCCGCCCGCCGTTCTTTCGGGGACGCTGACCACTTCTGCCAACGGCTACACCCTTCTGGACATACGCACCCCGGCGCAGGTGGGCCGTTATACGTTGCGCATGCGCATGGCCGGCCAAGAACGCAGCTACCCGATTACCCTGCAAGACGGCCCGTTGGTCTTTGCTGCGGAGACATCCCGCGCGGCGCTGAACGTGGGAGATGAGCAGACCGCGCTGTTGCTCAGCGCACGCACGGGCGACCCGGCAGAGTTGCTGCGCGAGCCGCTCCAAGTGGAGTTGACGACTTCGTTGGGCGCTTTTGCCGACGGCAGCCAGCAGCGCACGCTGTGGATGACGAGTGGGCTGTTGACCGAAACCTTTACAGCGGGCACAGTGGCCGGCATCGCCGAAATCAGGATGAGCGCCGCGGGCCAGACCCAACGCACGTATGTCACTGTGCAGCCCGGCCCGATCGCGCGCATCAGTGGCCCCGCCCGCCTCTTTGCGCAGGATTGGGGTCAGGGCACACGCGCCTCCATCCGTCTCGAACTGCGCGACCGTTACGGCAACCCGGTTGGAAACAACCGACGGGTCAACTTCTATAGCCTGGGCAGCACATTCGCCCCCCAATCCCCGGCTGCCGTGCTGGGTCAGGTGGAAACCCAACTCGCCTTGCCTGTCTGGCTACCCGCCAGGGTGGACTACTGGGCAATCGCGCCCGGCACATTTTCCGTTTTTCGGGGGGAAGTCGTCATCCTGCGCCACCATCTCTGGCTGCCGCAGGTGGGGCAAAGTGGGGATTAGCGAGTGGGGAATGGGGAATGGGGAATGGGGAATGGGGATTAGCCCTGAATCGCCACTCGCCACTCAATGTCATTAAGTTAAGGTTTTGACGAGGTTGTGAAAGCCTCGAAAATAACCGAAGATGGATATTTTGAACCAGTTTTGGGTCAATTTATCCGATAGAATGGCCTAGCAGCCTGTCGGAGAAAGCCAGTGGAGCAGTGGAGAGATTGGTTGTCAAGGCAAAGGCAGATAGAATAGAATAGAAGAGACGAGAGAGTCGTGTAGGGAGCAGTGAAAGGAAAAAGAGAGATGGCCCGCCACTTTATAGAAGTTG
>CAMDEX010000295.1 GCA_945897075.1 Litorilinea aerophila | reverse complement strand
GGATTTGGTTCTCGCAAACCAGGCCATTCTACTCGAAAACTAGGCCATTCTATCAGATAAATTGACCCAAAACTGGTTCAAAATATCCATCTTCGGTTATTTTCGAGGCTTTCACAACCTCGTCAAAACCTTAACTTAATGACATTGACTTGCCACTTGCCACTTTCCACTTTCCACACTTTTCCCATCTTGAGGAGGATACAATGTACAAGCGACTGATTCTCATTGCCACTCTGCTTCTGGCCCTCGTTCTGGCGGCCTGCGCAGCGCCCGCAGCGCCTGCAGCGCCGGCCGCCGCAGGCGAAAGCGCCGCGCCCGCCGCCGCCAGTGGCCCCTTCCGCATCGCCATCGTCATGCCCAGCAGCACCTCTGACCTGGCCTGGAGTCAGGCGATGTACGACGCGCTGAAGAATGTGCAGAGCGAAATGGGCGGCGAAGGTAGCCTGGAGATCGCCTATTCCGAGGGGATGTTCCAGGTGACCGACGCGGCCGCAGCCATCCGCGACTATGCGGCTGATGGCTACAATCTGGTCATTGCCCACGGCACCCAATTCGGCAATTCGATGTTTGAAGTAGCCACCGACTTCCCGGAGACCAGCTTTGCCTGGGGCACCGCCGTGGACACGGGCACTGACAAAGGACTGAAGAATGTCTTCGCCTACGAGGCCGCCGCGGATGAGGGGGGCTATGTCAACGGTGTTATCGCTGCGCTGCTCTCCGAGTCAAATACCATCGGTGTGGTCGGCCCCGTGGAAGCAGGCGATGCCAAACTTTACATTGACGGTTTCAAAAAGGGTGTGCTGGATACCAAACCCGACGCGGTCGTCAATGTCAGCTTCACCGGCTCGTTTGGGGATACAGCCCTGGCTGCCGAGGCTGCCAATGTTCACATCCAGGCCGGGGCAGATGTGCTGACCGGCTCGGCCCAACAGGTGGTGGGCGCAGTGGGCGTTGCCAAAGAAAATGGCGTCAAATGGCTGGGCACCCAGAGCGATCAGACATCGCTTGGCCCGGACGTGGTGGTCGCCAGTCAGGTCTACGCATGGAGCGGCGTCATCAAAGATATGATCGCCAAAATCCGGGCTGGGGAATTGGGCGGTACGGCCTATAACCTGACCCTGGACAACGGCGGTCTGGTCATCAGTTATAACAGCGCCCTACCCGTCGGCGATGACGTGAAAGCCGCGGCGGACGCAGCCATCGCCGGTATCAAAGACGGTTCGATCACAACGATGGAATAAAGACGAAAGGAGGAAGGGAGGAAGGGAGGAAGGGAGGACAAGAGGAAGGGAGGACAAGAGGAAGGGATAAGGTGCTGCGTCAGTCTCTTCCCATCTTCCCTTCCTCCCTTCCTCCCTTCCTCCCTTCTTCCCTTCTTCCCTTCTCTTAAGAAGAGGAGACACCCCCTCCGTGACAACTCCCCCCTCCCTCCTCCCCACCGGCCGCCCAGCCATCGCCAGCCTGGAAATGCGCGGGATTGTCAAGCGCTTTCCCGGTGTGCTGGCCTGTGCTGCGGTGGACTTCGACATCCGCCGCGGCGAAGTTCACGCGCTGCTGGGCGAGAACGGCGCGGGCAAATCTACGCTGATGAAGATTCTCTACGGTTTCTATAGCCAGGACGAGGGGACAGTTCTTCTCAACGGCGAGCCAGTTGCCATCCGCACCCCCACCGACGCCATCAGCCTGGGCATCGGGATGATCCACCAACACTTTATGCTGGTGGATACGCTGACTGTCACCGAAAATGTGGCGCTGGGGCTGCCTTCCAGCCGGGGTGCGCTGCTCGATCTGGACAGGGTGAAAGCCCGCATCCACGAACTCAGCGCAACCTACCATCTGAACGTGAACCCGGACGCACCGGTCTGGACATTGGCCGTGGGCGAGCGGCAGCGGGTGGAGATCATCAAAGCGCTCTACCGCGGCGCGGCCCTGCTCATTTTGGATGAGCCAACCGCTGTGCTGACACCCCAGGAGGTAGACGATCTCTTCCGCATCTTGCGTCGCATGACCCAGGACGGCCACAGCCTGATTTTTATCTCTCACAAATTGCACGAAGTGCTGGCCATCAGCGACCGGGTGACTGTCCTGCGCGAGGGCAAAGGTATCGGCACTGTATTTGCCCGTGATGTGAGCCGCAGCGATCTGGCGCGCATGATGGTGGGGCGGGATGTGTTGCTGGAGCGCAACCGTAGCCAGGTAGCCCCCGGCGCGGCACGTCTCTCTGTGCAAAATGTCTCAGCGCTGGGCGTGAGCGGCCAGGCGGCCCTGCGCGGCGTCTCTCTGCAAATCCACGCCGGTGAGATTCTGGGCCTGGCCGGGGTCAGCGGCAACGGCCAACGGGAGCTGGCCGAAGTGATCGCCGGGCTGCGCACTGCCAGCGGGGGGCGGGTGGAGATAGATGGGGTTGTGTTGTCCGGCCAGGGCGCGGGTCAACGCACCGCGGCAGGTTTGGCCTACATCCCCGAAGAACGCATGCACGACGGGGTGATCCGGGAGTTTTCCGTCTCAGAGAATCTGCTGCTCCAGGATCATGCACGCCCACCCTTTACACGGGGCATTTTTCTGGATTTCAAGCGGATTGCCGCGCATAGCCGGGAATTGGTGGAGAGCTTTCGGGTAAAGACGCCTTCCATTGACACACCCACCAAAAGTCTCTCTGGCGGCAACATTCAAAAGCTCATTCTGGCGCGGGAATTGGCCCGTTCGCCCAAAGTGCTGCTGGCGGCCCAGCCTACACGGGGCGTGGACATCGGCGCGATGGAATACATTCACCAGCGGCTGCTCGCCCAGCGGGAGAACGGCACAGCCACCCTTCTCATCTCGGAAGATTTGGACGAGGTGCTGGCGCTTTCAGATCGTATCGCGGTGATGTACGAGGGGCGGGTGATGGATGTGGTGAGGCGGGAGCAGACAAGCGCCGAGGAGTTGGGGCTGCTGATGGCTGGCGTCCACCCGGAGCGGGGGTAAAGGTTCAGCCCGAAAAAAGTCCCCGGCACTTTCTAAAGTGCCGGGGACTTTTTTGCCTATTTGAGCCGTTGGTCGGATTTGAACCGACGACCTGCTCATTACGAGTGAGCTGCTCTACCGACTGAGCCACAACGGCGAATTGATCAACATTATACGTGTGCAGGGGCGAAAAGACAAATTGCGGGGAACGTGACCGGTCAGGCATGAGCCGTGCTGCGTGAAAGGTGAAACGTGAGACGTGACCCGTGAAACGTGACCCGTGAAACGTGACCCGTGAAACGTGAAATTCGACCGAGCGATCTCACGTTTCACGTTTCACGTCTCACTCCTCACGTCTCACGTTTCTACTGCACCCGCGTCACATACACCCCAGTCCGTGTGTCCACCCGAATCGTGTCGCCCTCTTTGACAAACATCGGCACCTGCAACTTAAAGCCGGTCTCCAGTTCGACCTGCTTGGAGGGGCTGTTGGCCGTGTCACCGGCGATGGCCATCTCCGCCCAGACCACTTCCAGATCAACCGTCGTGGGCAGGCTGACAGTCAGTGGCTCACCTTCAAACGATTCGATATTTACCGTTGTGTTGTCTTTGATGAAATCCGAAACACCTTCCAGCGTCTCTGGGGAGAGAGCGATCTGCTCGTAGGTCTCCGTATCCATAAAGTGGTAGAGATGGCCGTCGTTGTATTGGTATTGGACGGTGCGGCTGTCCAAGCGGACATCATCCACACGCGACCCATTGTTATAGGTCTTCTCGACCGTAGACCCGCTGCGCAGATTGCGCAAACGCAGGCGAATGGTTGCGCCGCCCCGCGCTACTTTAATGTGCTGGTATTCCAACACCCGCCAGAGCTGGTTCTCGTCCTGAAAGATGTTGCCTTTGCGGAGTTGCTGTACTTCTGCCATCGGTTCTTCTTCTTTCTGCAAAAGACCCCACAGAGGCTTTCTGTGCGCAAACAGAGAGCGTGTGGAGTCTGATTTGGTGACCAATCGAAAACGACACCAGATGATTATAGAGGATTGGCGCGGGCTGTGTCAAAGACGGCAGACCGCAGACGGCAGACGGCAGACCGCAGACCGCAGACGGCAGACCGCAATTGGGAATCCGCCGTCGGCTGTCCGCTGTCCGCTGTCCGCTATTCAGCAAAGCGGCTGAGGGCCAAGCGCAGCCGTTCCTCCACGCCGACCACATCGCCGGGAATCTGCTGCACGGCGCGCTGGGCCTGGACAATACTGTAGCCCAGCCCGGTGAGCGCTTCGATCACTTCGCCGTCGGCGTCCATAGCCGAGGCCAGCCCGGAGAGATCGTCGCTGGCCGGGGCCAACTTGCCCTGCAACTCCAGGACAATTTTTTCGGCTGTGCGCTTGCCCACACCCGGTGCACGCGCGACAATCCCCGGCTCTTTGTTGGCAACAGCCAACCGCAACGCGTCGGGTGTCAGCGTACTCAGTGTGGCCAGCGCCACCTTTGGCCCGACGCCGCTTACCCCCAAGAGCAGCTCAAAGACGGCAAGCTCCTCGCCGTTCTCGAATCCATACAGACTCAGCTCGCTCTCGCGCACCTGCAAAAAGGTGTGCAGAGTCACTTTGCTCTCGACGCGAAAGCGGGCCAGGGTTGGCTCCGGCACAAAGACGCGCAGCCCAATGCCAGCCCCAGCATTGCCTACGTCAATCACAAGATGGCTCTTGCCCACTGCGACCACTGTACCGCGCACAAGTCGAATCATAGCTGTCAGGACGGCACTTTCTCTGGATCGGCGAATTTGTAGCCCGCACCGCGCACAGTCAGCAGATAGTCGGGCAGCGAGGGGTTGGCTTCAATCTTCTCACGCAGACGGCGCATGGCAACTTCCACAAGATTTGTGCCGCCGGTGAAATCGTAGCCCCAGACTTCGTGGAAAAGTTTGTCCTTGGAGACGGGGCGGTTGACGTTGCTCATCAAATAGTGGAGCAATTGGTATTCGATGGGTGTCAGATGGACCTCCTCACCCCGCACAATGACCAGATGCTCCTCGTCGTTGATCACCACATCCCCATAGTGCATAATTAAAAAGGCAGGGCGCTCGCGCGACCAGCCGATGCGGCGCAGAATGGCTTGGATGCGGGCATTCACCTCGCGAAAGGTGAATGGTTTGCTGATAAAATCATCCGCGCCCAATTCAAAACCCTGCACCACATCGTCCGGGCTGTTCAAAGCGGTGAGCAGCACGACCGGCACGTCCGAGCGTTTGCGAATTTCGGCGCAAACCTCAAAACCGTCCATGCGGGGCATAAGTACATCAAGGAGTACCAGGTCAAAGGCTTGTTTGACGAAGTTGTCCAGGGCTTCAACCCCATCACGCACGGCAACAACAGCAAAGCCTTCTCGTTCCAATGAGATATAGAGAAGATTTCGTAAGAATTCTTCATCCTCGACAACGAGTATATGCGGTTTTGCCACTGAATTAGGGGTCGCCATAGGTTTTTGTTTCTCGGCTTTGGCTTGCGCAGCCAAGCTCATTCTTGCACAAGTGATTGGTAACGGGCTGTCTGCAAGTGGCAGAGAGCAACTGCTACTCCATCGGCGGCATCATCGGGTTGAGGAATCTCCTCCAATTCCAGTAGACTCTGCACCATCATCTGCATTTGCAGTTTATCTGCATTTCCGTAACCGGTCAAGGCTTGTTTGACCGTGGCGGGCGTATATTCGGCCACTGGCAGATTGTTCAGCGCCGCCGCCAGCAGCGCCGCCCCTCTGGCCTGGCCGACGGTGATGGCGGTGGTCACGTTGCGGCCAAAGAAAAGTTCTTCCACAGCGACCTCATCTGGGCTGTAGCGCCGGATCAGGCTTTGCAGGTCCTCGAAAATCTCGCGCAGACGCAGGTGCATCTTCTGTTCCGGCTGCGTGCGGATCACGCCACAGGCCAACAGCCGGAAAGAGCCATCCACCTCCTGGGCCACAATGCCGTAGCCGGTGGTCGCGGTGCCGGGATCGATCCCCAACGCCACCCACCTGCCCGTCTGCTTGCGTTGCTCCAGAGAGTGGCGACTGGAGATTGGCGACTGGGGAGTAGCGACTGGCGATTGGGGAGTAGTGGTTGGGGAAAAGACAGGTGATGCGCTGCCCAGCCGCCAATCCCAAGTCGCCAATCCCCAATCTCTATTCCCCACTCGCCAACCCCGCCATCATCTCGTCGGTCAATTCCAAGTTGTGGTAAACCTTATTTACGTCGTCCAGTTCTTCCAGATTTTCGATGAGGGTGAGAACCGTCAACCCTGGCTGGGTATCCAATGCGAGGGGCGTATTCGCCTCCATCACCAACTCGGACTCATCCGCAGGGAAGCCCGCCTCTTCCAGCCCCTGGGTCACATGGGCCAATGCGGTGCGCTCGGTGTAAACTTCAATCGTCTCCGGCGTCACGATGACATCCTCTGCACCGGCCTCCAGGGCAGCCATAAAGACCTCTTCTGGGTCAATGCCCCGGTCGCTGCCATCTTCGTCCTGCCGGTTGACCGCAATATAGCCCTTTGATGTGAATTGCCACGCCACCGACCCCGGCTCGCCCAGACTGCCGCCCGCACGCGTGAAGCAGCGGCGCACTTCCGAAATGGTGCGGTTGCGGTTGTCGCTCAGACATTCCACCAGCAGCGCCACCCCATTTGGGCCATAGCCTTCGTAGGTGATTTCTTCGATTTCCGCAGCATCCTTTTCCAAACCAGCACCGCGACGGATGGCCCGTTCGATGTTCTCTTTGGGCATATTGTCGGCGCGGGCCTTGTCCACAGCCAGACGTAGCCGGACGTTGGCGTTGATGTCCGGGCCGCCCTCTTTGGCCGCCACCTGAATCTCGCGCGCGCTCCGTGTAAAAATTTTGCCGCGGGCAACGTCGTTGGCTCCTTTGCGCCGCTTGATTGTAGCCCATTTTGAATGACCTGACATACCTGATTACTCCTAAATTGGACAAGCCGGAACCAAACTATAGTCTTTCAGATAATCATTGGTAGGGGCGC
>CAMDEX010000294.1 GCA_945897075.1 Litorilinea aerophila | reverse complement strand
CAAGCAGCGCCCCTACAAACCCGATCAAATGCCTGGTCGCTGACGCTCCCGGTGCGGATCAACCTGCCACCTGCAACTTGCTACCTGCCACCTATGACAGCGCCATCACCAACCGCTCTATCCAAACCGAAAGCGCCCCGCTATCTCTTCTGGCCCGCCTTTGCCATCGGCTTTGTGCTGCTGGCTGCGGCCAGTTGTGGCGGCGTGGCGATGCTGGTGGGGCTGGGCGACATCACCCTGGCCGATCTCCAATCGTCCGGCCCGGTGTGGACGCCGCCGCCGGTGCCTACACCCCTGCCGGTGGACAGTTCCGCTCCGCCCGCGGCCAACCCGCAGCCGGGCCGTCTGCAACCGGGCAGCCAGGCCCGCAACGCGGCCAACAGCCCAGTCAATATCCGCCGCACACCCGGCTACCTGGGCAAAGGTGACGACGATATTGTAGCCCAAATGCAGCCAGAAGCAACCGTCACCATCCTGGAATGGCCGCAGAGCGCCGACCAACTGACCTGGTGGCGCATCCTCTACGACAGCCCCGCCGGCCCGGTGGAAGGCTGGGTGGCGGAATCTACGGCCAGCGGTGTGCTTATTCTTGCCAGCGATTAGGGAGCGGGGAGCGGGGATTAGGGACTGGGGATCGGGGATCGGATAGAAGTGATCCCAGTCCCTAATCGCCAGTCCCTAATCGCCAGTCCCCGATCCCCAGTCCCCAATCCCCAATCCCAACAATGACCGACTTCACCCCCCGCCCCGCCCAAGAGCGCATATTGGAATATACCGGCGGTCGCCTGGGCATCAGCGCGGTGCCGGGCAGCGGCAAGACATTCACCCTCAGCCTCCTCGCCGCGCAACTGGTGGAGAAGCTGGCCGCGCAAAGCTCAGTGGACAACCGGGAGGTGCTGGTCGTCACCTTTACCAACAGCGCGGTGGAGAATTTTCGTCTGCGTATCAATCAGTTTGTCACCGGCCAGGGACTGCTGCCCGGCGTGGGCTACCGGGTGCGCACCCTCCACGGCCTGGCCCACGACATTGTGCGCGAGCGGCCCGGTCTGGTCGGTCTCTCGGAAGATTTCGGCATCGTGGACGAGCGCACCGCCCAGGAAATCAAACGCGAAGCGGTCGTCAACTATCTGGCGGCCCACCCGGACAGCCTGGCCCCTTTCATCAAACCGGAATTTCTCGACAACCCGCGGCGTATTGAGAAGTTTCTGATGGATGACGCGATGGAGATCGCCAACGCGGTCATCCGCATTGGCAAGAACCAGCGCACGGATGCGGCCCGTCTGCGCAACGCACGCAGCAAACAGAGCGGCGCGTGGCCGCTGCTCGATTTTGGTCTGCAAATTTTCTCCGACTACCAGCGCAGCCTGAACCTGCGCGGGGCGATTGATTTTGACGATCTGATTGTGCTGGCCTTGCAGGCGTTGGAGGCCGACGCTGGCTTTCTGCGCCGGATGCAGGAGCGCTGGCCTTACGTGCTGGAAGACGAGGCCCAGGACAGCAGTCTGTTGCAGGAGCAGATGCTCAGTCTGCTGACTGGCGTGCATGGCAATTGGGTGCGCGTGGGCGACCCCAACCAGGCCATCAACACCACTTTTACCAGCGCAGACCCCAAATTTCTGCGCCGCTTTGTCAGCCGCCGGGATGTGACCGCCCTGCCCTTGCCCAACTCCGGGCGCAGCGCCCAGCCGATTATTGATCTGGCCAATGCCCTGGCTGGCTGGAGCCGGACCTCCCATCCCGTGCTTGGCAAAGAGGATGCGCTCTCCCCGCCCGCCATCCAGCCCACCGACCCCGACGACCCCCAGCCCAACCCAGCGCCGGGGACCCCCGCGGTCTACGTCTACGACCGCCCGCTTTCGCCCGACGAGGAGATTGATGTCATCGTCAAGAGTGTGCGTGTCTGGCTGGGCAAGAACCCAGAGCAGACGGTGGCCGTGTTGGCCCCGGACAACTGGCGTGGCTTTCAACTGATCCAGACGCTGGAAAAAGAGGCCATCCCCTTCGACGATTCGCTGCTGCGCACCAACAACAGCGTGCGCGTGGCGGCCAACGCCTTGGCGCGCATTCTGCTCTACATCAGCGAACCCCACACGCCCACCCATCTGCCCCGGCTCTGGCTGGAAAGCTGGTGGCCGCGGCGCGGTTTGCCCGCCAGCGGGGAGAAGCCGGTGGCCGTGATTGGCAAGGAAGACGAACTGCCGGAGGCCGTGCGCACCTTTGCCCGCGCCCTGGGCAAGGCTAACCAGCCGGAACGAGTTTTCTTCCCCGCGGCGGGCGACGACTGGCTGGACGAAATTCATTGGATGGACGACCACCCCGGTTTCCCGGCCGTGGCCGAAGCCTTTCGCACGGATCTACGCCGCTGGGCCGCGGCCACTGTGCTGCCCATTGACGAGCTGATCTTGACGTTGGGCAGCGACATCTTCACCGAGCCGAGCGACCTGGCCTTTGCCCACGCGGCTGCCCTGCTCCTGGCCCGCCGTGTGCGCGAACAGCCCCATCTGCGTCTGCCCGACCTGGCGCAGGAGATGGAAGATGTGGCCCAGAACCGGCGGCGCATCGTGGGGATGAGCGAAGACGCGGCGGGCTACGAACCGACACCGGGCAAAGTGACGGTGGCGACGATGCACGGGGCGAAAGGGCTGGAGTGGGATCGGGTCTATCTGGCTTCGGTCAATAGCTACAGCTATCCCAGCGGGACTGACGATGAGGAGTATCGGGGCGAGCGCTGGTTTGTGCGCGACAATCTGAACCTGACGGCCGAGGTCATCGCCCAGACCGAGCAACTGAGTATGGGCACGCTGGACGAGTACATCCCCGGCGCGGCCACCAAGCAGGCGCGCATAGACATCGCGGCCGAGCGTCTGCGCCTGCTCTACGTGGGCATCACCCGCGCCCGCCGCGAGCTGATCGTCCTCTACAACACCGGTCGCCGCCACGACACCAATCCCCTCCCGCCCGCGCTGGGCTTTCAAGCGCTGCTCCACCTTTCGAAAAGAAGGGATTAAGAGATTGGGAGATTAAGAGATTGACGTATCCGATCTCTTAATCTCCCAATCTCTTAATCTCCAATCTCCAATCCCTTTTATGAAAATCCTCCACCTCTACAAAGACTACTTCCCCGTCCTGGGGGGGATCGAAAATCATATCAAATGGCTGGCCGAGGGGATGGCGGCGCGGGGGCACGACGTCCGCGTGCTGGTGACGAACAGCGGGCGTGGCGACCGCAACGAGACAATCAACGGCGTGCCGGTGGTAAAGGTCAGCCGCCATTTCAACATTTCTTCCGCACCGATTGGGCTGGAGATGGCTGGTCAGTTGCGCCGGCTGGGGCGGGACGCGGATATCGTCCATCTCCACGCGCCCTATCCGCCGGGGGAGCTGGCCCAACTGCTGGTAGGCGCGGGCAAGCGCACGGTCATCACCTATCACAGCGACATTGTGAAGCAGGCCGGGCTGCTGCGCTTCTATACGCCTTTTCTGCGCGCCCTCCTGCGCCGGGCCGATAAAATTCTCGTCGCCAGCCCGCCTTACGTGCAGAGTTCTGCTTTTCTGCGTCCCATCCACGAACAGACGCCGGAGAAGATCGCAATCGTCCCCTTTGGCATCGATCTCAGCCGCTTTGCAGAACCCCCACCCCAGCCCTCCCCCACAGTGGGGGAGGGGGGTTCAGTAAAAGCCCAAGCCGCGGCCATCCGTGCCTGCTATGGGCCGGGGCCGCTGCTGCTCTTTGTGGGCCGTCTGCGCTACTACAAAGGGCTGCGCGTGCTGGTGCAGGCGATGGCGCAAGTAGAGAACGCCCGTTGCCTGATCGTCGGCGTCGGCCCGCTGGAAGCCGAAATCCGGGCGCAGGTAGCGGAATTGGGGCTGGCGGAGCGAATCTTCTTCGCCGGGGAGGTAGACGACGCGGCATTGCCCGCCTATTACCGGGCCGCGGATATCTTCTGCCTGCCCTCTATTCATCGCAGCGAGGCCCTGGGCATCGTCCTGCTGGAAGCGATGGCGAGCGGGCTGCCGCTGATCTCCACCGAACTGGGCACGGGCACGTCGTGGGTCAACCAGAACGAAGTGACGGGTCTGGTCGTCGCGCCGGAAGACCCCGGCGCGTTGGCCGCGGCCATTGAACGGTTGGCGCGCAACGACGAGGAGCGCCGGGTCTTTGGGCAGGCTGGGCTGAACCGGGCCGCAAGCGAATTCGGCTTGGAACAGATGTTGACGCGGACGGAGGCAGTCTATGGGGAGGTGCTGGAAGAATAGAAAGGGAATAGCGCTGAATCGGAAACCAGCGTTGATGGTTACTTCTACTTGTGCTACAATTTACCCACAAAATCGTCTACTGTCTGGTCAAGGATAAAACGATAGAAATGAATTCGGGACATATCTTACGCTACTAGAGAGGGAACCTGTGATGGCAGACGACTATCTATACGATGTATTTATCAGCTATAAACGTCATAATCTGACTATCTGTTGGGTTGACGGAGTAATAGAGCGTCTGGCCTTCTGGCTTACTCAGGAGTTGGGCGGACAGGAAGCAAAGCTATTCTTTGACAAAGAGAGCATTGAGGTAGGGGATCCCTGGCCAGCTAAAATCCAAGAGGGTTTACGTACCTCACGCTGTATGGTAGGTATCTGGTCACCACAGTACTTTCAGTCTCGTTGGTGTGTTTCTGAATGGCGAAGCTTCTTAGAACGTGGACAGCGGCTTGGTAAGAATCTTATAGCACCGGTTCGATTCCACGATGGTGAATCGTATCCACAGGAGGCTAAAGATATTCAGCAGATTGACGTAACTCCCTATACATCAACGCTGGATGGTTTCTGGAAGACGGACCGAGCTGTGGAACTCGAAGACAAGTTGAAGGAGCTTGCGAAGGCGCTCGCAAAAATCGTGTCAAGTGCGACACCCTTTGAACAAGATTGGCCCATTGTTAATGCTGAGGGAAACCCACCACCGAAAGCCCCACTTGTGAGACTCTGATGGATCAACACGTAGCTCCTAGGCCCGGTATCATCTATACGTTTTACTCATATAAAGGTGGGGTTGGCCGATCGATGGCTCTGGCCAATGTAGCCTCCCTCTTGGCCGAGTCGGGCAACCGCGTCCTCATCATCGATTGGGACCTTGAGGCGTCTGGCATCGAGAAATACTTCCTAAATTCGCCATCGAGGCTGCTCGGGTCACGTAAAGATACCCCTGGAGTGGTTAACCTAATTTATGCTTATGCCGCGGACAAATATCTAGACTGGCGTCAGTGTTTGTTGGAAGCCAGTCCATTTGGATCAAAGAATGTTGTGCATATCCTTACTTCTGGCAGGGATGACTCTGATTATGTTAGTCGCGTTCAGGGGATAGACTGGGCACACTTATTTGCAGCGAAAAATCTTGCTGGCTACTTAGAAAAACTGCGCGAAGAGTGGAAGAAAGAGTTCGACTTTATTTTGGTCGATAGTCGTACGGGGATCACGGATGTCGGTGGAATCTGTACCATCTACTTGCCGGATGCACTCATTTTGCTGTTCACAACGAACACACAGAGCCTAAACGGCGTAATCGATGTCTTGAAACGCGCACGGAATGCGCGTGACCGCTTGCCATTTGACCGGAGTCGTCTGGTAGGAATCCCAGTTCCAGCAAGGGATGAGACCCGGACTCAATATCAAGAAGCAATGGAATGGAGGAGAACATTCGCCAGGGAACTTGATGAGTTTTATCAGGACTGGTTGCCACGAAACATGACGTCAGCGGATGCACTCGAATTACTGCGCATCCCTTATGTGCCCTATTGGAGTTTTGGTGAACGGTTACCGGTTGTTGAAGAAGGCACCACTGATCCAACGAGTTTAGGCTTCGCGTATGGCGTATTTGCTAGGTTACTCGCTGATCGATTCCAATGGGATAAAGATAGCACAGATAGCATTAAGATAATAGACGGGCAGGAACTCCGGGAGCTGCGGGAACTCCGGGCGAAGCGCACCAAAAGGTCTTTAATAAATTTCATCATCTCGTTGACTACTACAAAATGGTCTTTAATAATAGTAAATTTTTTTGTGCTTATAGCTGTTCTCTTTTGGATTTACAGTTTATTCACGCCAGCCTCTGTAAATGTTGTAGTACGCATGATTGATCCTTCTAATGAGCAGCAAATATTTCCTGGAGAGCCGGAGTATCAACTTAGTCCAGACAAAGAAGTCAGAATCCAAATCGAACCGGCAGGCAATAAAGAGTTCAGATGGTGGCTCGAGCCAATCGATTTTGGTCGATTTTATACCGATACTACAGGAGCAGTTACTACAGGAGCAGTGATAGTTTTCATTCCTCCTACAGAGACTGACCGACAGGGCGTCGTGAGTGTTTGTGAGCCTGATCCCAGCGCAAATTTTGTGTGTAAGGAGGACTCAATACGCCAAATCCAGATTCGAACAATCTCTAAGTGAACTATCTGTCCTTGGGTAAAGGTAGAATTCGTGTCAAGAGACGACACATTCATGTAGGATATGAGTTCTCTACTAACAGAGACCGTTCTGTGGAGTAAATTTCCACTATAGGAGCAGAAAAAGAGCATCATTTCGCTTGGTTTGATAAAAGGGTCTAGTCATCTTAACTGTACCCATTTGGAATATTCTGGATGAGTTCAGTTATTTTCTATAAGGAGTACCTTATGGCCGACAATTCGGCTTTCAGTCAAGATCTACTTACGGTATGGGAAGAGTACCGCAGAGCGGTCAAGCATTCTCGTCAACTCAAGAAGAGTGTAAATAGAAATCGATTATTGGGTCTGGTATTGGTTGTTGTGGGTGCTGTTCTAGGCGTGCTGGCTAGCCAGGTTAGCAAGTGGAGTGACCCTGCTGGATGGTTACCAATAGCCATTGCCCTGACAAGCGCTATCGCGTTTGCAATTGCCGCAGCAGCCAGCCGTCATGTGCTGGATTCCCAGTCTGAACGGCAATGGGTCCTAGCTCGCTCCCAGGCAGAGGCTCTAAAAT
>CAMDEX010000293.1 GCA_945897075.1 Litorilinea aerophila | reverse complement strand
CACGCCGACGCCGACGCCGACGCCGACGCCGACGCCGACGCTGACACCCACAGGGACGTTTACAGCCACACGCACGCCCACGTCCACGCCAACGTTTACGCCGACACCCACAGGGACGTTTACAGCCACACGCACGTCAACGCCGACGCCGACGTATACACCGACACCGTCGCCCACGCCGACGTATACGCCGACACGCACGCCGACGCCGACGTACACAATCACACCCACGCCGACGGATATACCGACACGCACGCCGACGCCTACCCGGGTTGTGACGCGCACGCCCACCCCGACGCGCACAATCACAGCCACTTACACGCCGACGCCGACGCACACACCCACGCGCACGCCCACCGTGACGCGCACACCGACGCCCACGCGCACATCCACACCGACGCGTACGGTGACCGTCACGCCCAGTATCACGGCGACGCCCAGCGCGACTTCAACAGCGTCACCCACGGCGACGGCTACAGCGACGGCGACCGCCACAACAACGTCAACCGCCACGACGACGCCAACGGCGACAGAGACTACAACCGCCACGGCGACGCCAACGGTCACAGAGACCGCAACCGCTACGGTGACGCCGACCGCGACGGAAACTGCCACGGTGACAGCTACTGTCACTGTCGAACCGCCGGTGATCACTGGGATCAGTGCCACATTCACCGAAAGCCTGGACAGCCCAGGCCAGATTACGATTAATCTGCACGTCCTGCTGGAAGGTGACGACGGGGTGATTCACGACATCGAAATCTACTTCGACAAACAACAAACGCCGTGGCAAGGGGCGCAACCAATCCAGGGGCCGCCCGGCTGGAACCCAGAACCACTGACCGAAACTGGGGGGACGCGCATTGTGGGCATCCGCTACGTCACCGACACCAACCCGCTGCGCACCTGTCAGCCTGTCCAGTTTGTGATTCAGGTTATACCGCCCGCGGCCGCAGGCAACTTTATCATCATCTACCTGACGGATAAAGATCACAATGTGATCGGGCAGATTGCCGCACAGCGGGTGACTCCCGCGCCGCAGGCCGTAGCCAACAATCGGAATCAGCTTGTGGTCTGGTTGCCTGATGCGCTCACTGCGCCGTGTCCGACCACCAACTGACAAAATGTAGAGACACGCTGTAGCGTGTCTCTACATCCATCGTGTAGGGCGGAGTGCCACTCCGCCCTACGCTGGTTTAACGGCCAATCTGCGGCAAAAAGAGGGAACGGTCGAGCGTCGGGGTCTCTACTGGGGGCAGCACAAAGAGGCTGATGCTGTTGGCGGGGAAGCTGGCCGTGAAGCCGTTGTCGCTCACCGGCTGGTCGGGCAGACGCTGGATGGCCGTGAGATCGGCGGGGCTGTAGCGGTGGAGTTGGGTATTGGGGATTGGGGATTGGGGATTGGAGATTGTGAGAGTAGCGCTCAGTGGAGCGGCGGTTTTGTTGATGACGACGAGGGTCAGGGCGTTGTCGCTGCTGCGTTCGGCCGCGTAGACGGCCAGTTGGCTCTGGTCGCTGCTGGCGGCGTGGATGCTCACATCGCCAAATTTTGCGCCTGCGCCGTCGTAGTTGCGGTAGACGCGGAAAGCGAACGCGCCTGGCTCGTCCAATGCAGGCGGCTGCCAGAGTGTCGCCAGATCCAATCCCTCGCGGCCGTAGATGCCCAACACATCGGCCTGGGTCAACGCGCCGTTGATGTCCTCCAGCCCGCCCCAGTTATACTCCCCAATCGCCAGCTTTGTGCCCGGATAGTGGGCCGCCACCCACTCGCGCATCCGGGGAATCAACCGCACAATCCCGCCGTCCGGGCCTGCCGGGCCGATCCAACTCTCGTCCACATACGACGCATCCCACAGCGAACGGGTGGAGCGCAGCCGTTTGGACTGGGTGGCCGCATCGCCGGCGGGGGAGAGCGAGACGCCATTGGCCTGGGGGTAGTAGTGCATATCCAGATAGTCGAGCAGACGCGTTCCGTTGGCGTCTTCGTAAGCCTTCATCTGCTGCAAATACCAGGGGATAAAGGGTACATCGCCATTTGCCAAGCGGTCATCGGGCGTGGCCCAATCCTGGCGCTGGGCGTCGTAGGCCCCGTAGAAGTAGTAAGTCCACAAAGCGACGGTGGGGCCGAGAATCTGAGCGGTCGGGTCCGCGGCGCGGATGGCCGCGGCGTATTCCTGGCTGCGATCTCGAAATTCCTGATACTTCCAGCCGACCGGTTGCACGTCGCGGTGTGTCTCCCACCAGAGGTCCGGTTCGTTGTCCAGGTTGTAGAAGCGGATGCCGTCGTTGGCCGCGTCGCCGTAACGGTTGGTCAGATAGGCGATCCATTCGCTCACCCAGGCGGTGGTGATGGGAATGCTTGTGTCCAGTGGGTTTGGGTTGGGAATAATCTGCCCGTCGGGTGTGCGCCC
Organism: Litorilinea aerophila; assembly: GCA_945897075.1. GTDB lineage: Bacteria > Chloroflexota > Anaerolineae > Caldilineales > Caldilineaceae > JACQGT01. Next base: position 4,783 of record CAMDEX010000293.1, on the reverse strand, counting down.
GTTGCCGCAATCGGGTCGCCACTGGCTGTCGTTGCCCTGCTGTGCGCCATATTTTTGGATGGAGTAGCCACACGAAGTGTCGTCTTTGCTGGTGTAGCCGATCAGCGGCAGCGTCAAGAAGCTCTTCACCCCCGCCGCCACATTCTGGTCAAGAAAGCGATTGACCGCGGAATCGTCGGGCAGGTTGCTCCCACCGCTCTCTTTGAAATTTTCAAAATACCAGTCCATCGCCGTATTGGAGACGTCCAGCTTCCAGTTGTAGCGGCTGGTGGCGTTGCCGCCCCAGCGCCGCACCGTCACGCCCAATGCCTGCATATAGGCCGCGGCCGGGCTGGGCAGCAGATAGCTGTTCATGCCGTAGATGTCCGGGCTGATGGGGTGGCGGTCGGCGGCTACATCAACGGCAAGGGTGATAGTGACGGGCTGGTTGGAGGTGGCGGTCGGCGTAGCCGTCGACGTGGCGGTCACTTGACCCGTCGCTGTCGACGTAGCAGTGGGTGTGCTGGTGGCTGCGCTCTTTGCCAACAGGCGCAGATCGTCAATGTAAAAGGTGGGCTGCGTCCCGCCTGTCCGCTCCTGAAAGTTGATGCGCTGGATGGCGGCGGGGCTGCCCAAATCGGCCAGAGGAACGGAGATGTGCGTCCACACACCCGCCGGGCCGGTGATAGACGCGGCTGGGCTGGCTGGCCCGTCGTCGCTGGGCTGGGTATAAACGTCAAGCGCCGCACCGCCCGCGCCGCCGTAGAGCCAGAAGGCGATGGCGGTGTAGTCGGCGGTGGCGATGACAGCGGGCGCGTGTAGAGAAAGCCCGGCCCAGGCCGCGTTGTAACGGGCGCTGAGGGAACGGTTGCCGGTGTACACAACAGCGGTCGCGGCCAGGTCAACCGTCGTGTTCCACGACCAGTTCTGCCAGCCGTCGGCCAGGGCGTCGTCGTAAATGATCAGGTCTGTGGCCGTGGCTGCCGCAGACGCGTCGGGACGGGGCAGGCTCAAATAGAGAATTGCGGCTGACAGAATCAGCCCAATTAGAATGACAAGTCGAGTATGCGAACGCAACGACGTGGGAATCATCAATGTTCCTTCCAGATGGCGGTCGCTCGTGCTATACTATAGGAGCGTTGGCAAGGGTGGATTAACAGCACAGATAACTTGCAACCATTTGGGCAACAGAATGCCGAGGTTTTCAATGACACAAGCACAAATTCTTGATGCGGATCTAGCCGAAGCTGCAAAACTTTTGCTGGCTGATTATATGACTGATGCGGAATTGACCACCTTCACTGCCCTTGACGGAGAGCCTTTTTATACAACGGAGTGAATTCTGGTTGATCGGCGCAAGTTTTGAGGACGTGAGCTATGAGTAGACTGGAAATGCTGGAAATACAACCATATGTCACCACCGCAGAACCGGCCTGGGACATCGCCCGTCTCTTTCCCGATCAGGGCGACTGGAGCGAGGCCGATTATCTGGCGCTGGACACAAACCACCTGATCGAATACTCCCACGGCAATATCGAGGTGCTGCCCATGCCTAGCGATCGCCACCAGGCTATTGTCGGTTCTCTATTTGGATCGCTGTCGGAACTGGCGCGCAGCGTGGGGGGTGTAAATCGTGTTGCTCCGTTACGTATCCGCCTTTGGCCGGGCAAAATCCGCGAACCAGATCTGCTCTTTCTGGCTTCGGCCAGCGACCCGCGCCGCCAGAATCAGTTTTGGAGCGGCGCAGATTTGGTCGTAGAGGTGGTCAGCCCGGATGATCCGGAGCGGGATTTGATGACCAAACGCCGGGAATATGCCCAGGCTGGCATCCCCGAATATTGGATTGTCGATCCGCGCACCGAAACAATCCTCGTCCTCTCTCTGGCAGGTGCGTCATACCGCGAGCGGCGCTACGGGCGGGGTGAACAGGCACTATCGGTCGCTTTTCCCGCGCTTGTGGTAGACGTTTCCGCTGCTCTCGACGCGATCTAGAGTCGGCGAGCCAAATGGATAGATTGAAATTACCACTTCCCATCTCCCGATCAAAATAGCGCCACTCCCCTTTCTCAACAGTTCCGATCCCTTCACAAACAGAGCGACAAGAATACCGTAAATCTCGCGTCCTGCATACACGCCGCCAGTGTGGAAGGCAAGCAGTGCAAGATCGTGCGGCTTGCAATCTGCCCCGCTCTCCTGGATAATAGAGTCACCGCTATTCGGATCGGCGCTCAATTTGTGTGAGAGCTTGGCTTCTATTAAAGCGCCATTCCTTCAGCGCTGGCGTGGGTAGTTGCCGAAACTGCAAAAAGCACAAAGCGCGGCCTTTTCTTCTTTGACATCAACAGAACGGACACGACGATGGCGCAGAATCCATTGCTCAAACGACGCACCTTTCTCAAACAGAGTCTACTCTTCTCCATCAGCGCTGGTCTGGCGGCTTGCGTGGGTGAAGCAGGCCAAACAGAGGAGAGTGCGGTGAGCCAACCAACAAACGGGCCAAAAGAGAGCGGTGCAATGAACAGCAATCACGCAGAAATTCTGATTGTCGGCGCGGGAATTTCCGGGCTGGCCGCGGCGTCGGCCTTACGCCAGGCAGGCTACAGTGTGATTGTGCTGGAAGCGCGTAACCGCATCGGCGGGCGGGTGTGGACAAACCGCGCCTGGCCGGAGATGCCGTTGGATATGGGCGCGTCGTGGATTCACGGTATAGACGGCAACCCCATCACCGCCATTGCCGAGGAGGCCGGGGTTGCCACCCTGCCCACCGACTACGACAATCATTGGCTCTACACAAGCGACGGGCTGATGGAAGACGACGAACAGAACGCGGCGGAGGCGGACGCCGAAGCCTTCTTCGAGCAGGCGTTGGAAGAGGCCGACGACCGTTACGACGACGATGTATCGCTTCAGCAGGCGTTGGACGATCTGCTGGCGGAAGAGCCGCTTTCTGCCAGCCAGCGGCGGCTGCTGAACTATTATGTCAATGCGGCGGTGGAACACGAATACGCCGCGGACGTGGCCGATCTCTCCCTCTTTGCCTGGGACGAGGACGCGGGCTTCGACGGCGGCGATCTACTCTTTCCCGACGGCTACGATCGTATTGCCGATTTTCTGGCAACCGGGCTGGACATCCGCCTGGAACAGCCGGTGCAGGCAATCAGCTACGGGTCGGACGGCGTGACGGTGGAGACGGCAGCCGCTTCCTTCACAGGCGAGCGGGTGATCGTCACCCTGCCCCTGGGTGTGCTGCAAAAGGGTGTGGTGGACTTTGACCCGCCTCTGCCCGACGCCAAACAGACGGCCATCGACAGCCTGGGGATGGGGGTTCTGAACAAAGTCTACCTGCGTTTTCCGCGCATCTTCTGGCCGCAAGAGGCGGAGATACTCGGATTTGTCGCCGAGAAAAAGGGCGAATGGGCCGAAACGCTGAACATCGCCTTCTACACCGATGCGCCGGTTCTGCTCTGCTTCACCGCCGCCACCTACGCGCGGGCCATTGAAAAATTGTCCGATGCAGAGATTGTGGCCGCAGCCATGCAGCGGCTGACGGGGATGTTCGGCGCAGACATTCCGCAGCCGGACGCCTATCACATCACCCGCTGGGCGTCCGACCCCTATGCCTACGGTTCCTACTCCTATCGGCGCCCGGGCAGCAGCGGTGACACACAGGACGCTCTGGCCGCGTCTGTGGACGAGCGGCTCTTTTTCGCCGGGGAGGCCACTTCCCGCGACTACGCGGCCACAGTTCACGGGGCCTATCTCTCCGGTCTGCGCGCCGCCGAGGAGATCGTCGATCTGTAAATAACCTTAACCACAAAGACACAAAGACACAAAGGAAAAGCGAAGATTTTTTTTGTACTTCTTTGTGTCTTCGTGTCTTTGTGGTTATTCAGTGATAGAGGAGGATTGGATGGAAATCGGAATTTTTGCCACGACATTTCTGAACGTCAACGACACCGCGCCCGATCTGGACGCCATTCTGGAGCGGGTGGTGGTGTTGGGCCTGCGCGCCACCTCCTTTGACACGCTCTGTCTGGGACTGCCCTCCATGCCCGATACGATTGATCCGGCGCAAGTGGCCGGCGTGCGGGATGCGCTGGCGGCCCGCGGTCTGTGGATGGCCTCCCTCTCCGCCACCTTCAATATGGCCCACCCGGACGTGGCCGAGCGGGAGACGGGTCTGCGCCGTCTGGAAGTGCTGGCGGCCAGCGCCCACGCCTTCGGTACAGACCTGCTTACCCTATGCACGGGGACGCGCAGCAGAGAGTCTATGTGGCGCTTCCACCCGGAGAACGCAACTGAAGAAGCCTGGGCGGATATGCGCGCCACAATGGAACAGGCCATCGCCATTGCAGAAAAGTACGATTTGCGCCTGGGCATCGAGCCGGAAGTCGCCAATGTGGTCAGTTCGCCCCGTGCCGCCCGTCGTCTATTGGACGAGATGCGTTCGCCCCGTTTGACGATTGTGATGGACGGTGCCAATATCTTCCCTGCGGGCACATTGCCGCGCCAGCGCGAGATTCTGGACGAAGCCTTTGCCCTGCTCGGCAACGACATCGGTATGGCCCACGCCAAAGACTTGACGCGGGATGGCGCAGCGGGCAACGCGGCCGCGGGCACGGGTCTGCTCGACTACGGCCATTACATCCATCTGCTGCGACAGAGCGGCTTCGACGGCGCGCTGGTTCTGCACGGCCTCTCATCTGCCCAGGCCGCGGGCTGCGTGGCCTTTCTGAAATCTTTCGACATCCCATAGAAATCTGTAGGTGCGGTTTCCAACCGCACGTCCACCAACGAAGTGCGG
>CAMDEX010000292.1 GCA_945897075.1 Litorilinea aerophila | reverse complement strand
GCAAGCAAGCGCCCCTACATTAATCAAATGGAGAAGAAAATGCCAGACGCACCGCTCAGAATTGTGACTTTCAACTTTTTGCCTTTGGCCTACGATCTGGTAACTGGCTGGATTCGCCAGAATGGGCATAAGCACGTTCTGGCCGTAACCACACCCGGACCGACCACCCGGCCCACCCCCTCCTACCAGGGCATTGTGGCAAAAGCGCCCAGAGAGGTGGATGTTCTCGTTACCACCCGGTTGCGCAACGTGGCAACGCCGCTGATACGCGCCTTGCAGCCGGACCTGATCATCTCCTTCACCTTCCCCTATCGCATCACGCCCGAATTGTGCGCGATGCCCCGCTATGGCGCGGTCAACCTGCACCCGACGCTCCTCCCCGCTTACCGGGGGCCAAATGTGATGCGCCCCTTCTACGAGGGCTACCCCTTCTACGGCGCGACGCTGCACTGGATTGCCGAGGAGTATGACACCGGCAATATCCTGAGCCAGAAGCGAGCGCCCCTGCCCGACGAGGTGCTGCCTGATGCTATTTTTCCGGTTTGGGGCAGGCTGATGGCGGAGGCGCTGGCCGAGGGTATTGGACGCGCCCTGGCCGGTGAACCGGGCAGCCCCCAGGACGATTCCCAGGCCAGTTATGCCGCGCCTTTTAGCGAAGATGAGCAGTGGATCGATCTGCGCGAGCCGCGCCGGGTGATTCAGCGCAAAGTGACCAGCCTGAATATGCAGGGCGCGGGCAGCGCAAAGGTGATGATAGAACAGCAGCCCTACACAATCACGGCTTTGGAGATGTGGTCAGGAAATGGGATGCCAGCCGCGCCAGGTCAAGTTCTGGAAAGAGAAGTGGACAATCTGATTGTTCAGGTCAGCGATGGGCCGGTTCGTCTGCGGGTAGAAGCGCTGTAGTCAGCCAGCGGGAGAGTAGGTCAATGACTGACCCATTGCTCCACTGGCCTGCTGTCTTACTGCCCTTTACGTATGGTAGATAGACCCCCCGCTGGGGATAGAGGCTCTGGTAGACGTCGTCGCGCAGGAGCAATTCCTCGATGGCTTCGTTCATATCTGCTACCGGCGGCGCGCTGCCCTCAAAAAAGCCGAGCGCCTTTTGCCAGACCCGTTCACCGACCCGTTTCCCCACATCCCGCCCCTGCACGTCGGCCTGGACAAAGTGAATCCCCCCGTAGCGTCGCGACAGCCCCGCTTCGTCGGCTGCTTGGGTAAAGGTCTCCCATTTGAGCAGTACCGAACGCGTGGGCGCATCGTTTGGCTCGACCGGCGATGCCGCAGCCCGGTAGATATCGTAGGCGCCGAAAGCATCGCTGCCGGTGTAGGCGCGCAGCACAGCCGCCGCGGCCGCGCTAAACGTGCTGTGCCCGGAGACGAACTCGGCGAAAGCAGGCGTCACAAAACAGTCGGTCTGGTAAGGTTTCCAGTTTTGCCCCAGAATCGTCTGTGTCCCCGAATAAGCGCCACCCCAGGCGACGATCTCCTGCCCTTTGAAAAGCTCGCGGATGGCAGTAATCGGCCGCACCGAATCGTAGACGCGTTTGATCTTCCAGGCCACAATGCCCGCATCCAGCGATGAATTGTTGACGGCAAAGAAGAGTTTGGCATCCTCATCCAGCCCGTGCGCATCGCGGAAGGAGACAAACTGGCTAAAGAGCGCCCAGTGTCCGGGCGGAAATTCGCTCGATGGGCCGTCGGCCCAGTATTGCGAAAGGGCCTTGCCCCAATCGTCGAGATTGGCGCTGTAGCTGATCACCTCTTCGGCCTGGGCGGTAAACTCCGGCGAGGGATAGAGAAAGGGGCCGCTGGTCGTGGTAATCTCTGCCCCGTCGTTGAGGGCAAAGGGCGTGACGTTGCCCCAGCCAGGGGCGATGTACGTCTGTGTGATCAGGTTGCCGACGCTGACACAGTGGCCCTGCTGATTGCCGACTGTATGCAGGGGCTGCCAGCGGTTCAAATCGAGTACGGCATCCGGTGTATTGACCGGCTGATAGCCAGTCGTGTCCTTATAGCCGCCCATCTGGTTGGAGCCGTCGTCGCGGCGATAGAAAAGCACTACTGCCCCGGCCAAATTGCCAATGCCTGCCGCGGTGGATGGGTCGGTGGTCACAAGCGCCGGGTCGTAATGTAGCACATCCGCCATTTTGGAGTCGAAGGTGCGGGCGCGCTTCGGGAAGAGATCGAAGAGTACCCGGTAGGCCGCGTAGCTGACCGCGATGTTTTTGTTTTCCAGCGTGCGCTCGGCGGGCGGGCGGCGAAAACGGCTGCCCAGCAGCGTGCCCACGGCTGTGGCGTCGTACTGGCTCCACGCCTCGAATTGGGCTGTGTGTACCATCGCCAGGATGCGCGCCACGCGTGGCGGGCCGGGCGGCTCGGCGCGGATGGCGTCCAGGGCCACAGTGTCCCAGAAGAGAATCAGATTGTCGCGGGCAATGGCCGGGTCAACTGTGACGGGCAGATAGTCTGTGGGTATATTCACTGTATCGGGGGATTGAGCCTTCGTTACACTTCGACCAGTACTGATGAGTAGGAAGACCAGCATCAGTGCCATGATCACTTCGCCGCCTGCAAGTACTACTTTTCGCGTCATTTATCTTTTCTCCTTACGTCGCCAGAATCAATTGCTCCCCTAGCGCGTTCAACTCAGCAATATACTGCTCCGGGTCAGGTGGTTGGATCCAGCGCACGGCTATCCACTGTTCGCGGGTGACAGTACAGAGTTTTTTTGCCAGGTCGAGCGGGTAGATGCCAGCGGCCTTACTGCTGGCCCCCTCGATTGCTTTCTCTAACGATAGCCCCAGGTGAGTACACAATCCCCAGACATCAGCGATATCCCGGGGTTCGTCTCGTCCTATCAGGGCAGAGAGTTTGTTGGCAAGGATGTTTTCTGGACTATCGATAGCGCCTAATTCGGGATGCTGTCGCAATTCGCCGACTCGCGAAGGCACGTCATTGACGAGTTCGATCTTCAATGCGGTCTCTTCTTCCAAGAGTAGGATACGGACGAAGAACTCCTGACGTAACACTACTTCGCAGCGCCAGCTTGTGTGGGAAACCAACCGGTTGACGATCAGTTCGGACCAAAAGGAAAAACGAGAGTCGTAGTTTACGAAAAGGTCCAAATCGTCCGAGTAGCGGTGACGCAAATAGGCGCGAGACAACGCGGTGCCGCCTGTCAGGTAAAAGCCCGTCTCCAATTGATTGATGAGTTTCAGCGCGCGATCCTGGAACGGATACAGGCGTGCGGAGTAGAATTCTTGCGCCTCATTCATCGCTCTACTCTATTCGGTTGACTGTGCATTGTAGGCCAATTCGGGATGATGCTTGGGCAGCCACTCCACCAAAAAGTCAAGCGAACGTCGCTGCTGTTCGGAGCGAAGGCGCGGTCGCCAGCGAGACCAGTTGGCAATCAGCGCAGGAAAGCCAAGCTGACGCACCATCTCCTGATAGGGTGCCCACTCGATGACCCGCACCGCGGCCCAGTCCCGGTCCAAATGACCCCGGGTCAGACCACCAGCCAGGATTGCGTCAAACTCTTCTTGTGAAATATCGTATTCCCACACATAGCGGGCCCGGTTCTGGTTCATATCTCTCTGCTCCTCACACCTTTCCCCTCAAATGGCAAAGACCGGCACTAAGACTTCCCGTGTGTCGTCTGATTGTTGTTCATATTATGGCCTGTCTTCGTAAACTGTGATCACACGAACTTTGTTTCTGTTGGTGACACGACATACGATCCCTACCTGCCGTCCGTCAAGCGCAACGCCAATGACTTCATAATTTTGCCACAAGTGGGCTGCTTGTCATAAGCGCACTGCCACGTCCTCAACGCAGCAGAAAACCGTAGGCCAGGGGATCGTCTGGGTCAATGAGCAGTTCGTTGCGCCCGCAGATGTGCGCGCTGCCGCTGACGCGCGGGATGACGGCTGTGTAGCCGCCAAAAGTCGTTGTCTCAATCGCTGTCCCAGTGAAGGTTGTGCCCAGAATGCTCTCGACGGTAAAGGTTTCGCCCAGACCGATTTCGCCGCGCGCGTAGTGGAGCGCGGCGCGGGCGCTGACGCCGGTGCCGGTGGGGGAGCGATCCACCTCGCCGTCGGCAAAGATACAGACGTTGCGGCTGTGATGGGCCGGGTTGTGGGGCGCACCGACAAAAATTGTGCCGTAGAGAAAGCCCAAGTCGGCCTCAAGCGGGTGGCGGATGGGCAGGCTTGCCATCACTGCCTGTTTGATCGCCATCCCCACATCAATCAATTCCCGGAAATTTTCTGCCCCCAGCCCGATCCCCACCTCCTCCGCCCGGCAAAAGGCGTAGAACGCGCCACCGTAGGCCACGTCATAGCGCACAGGGCCAATCCCGTCCACTTCGACTCTCTGCTCCAGCGCATAGACAAAGGAAGGCACATTGTGAAACCAGACCTCCGCCACGCGTCCACCTGCGCGCCGCGCAAAGGCTGTTACCCGGCCCGCGGGGGTATCCAGGCGGATCTCCAGCACAGACGGATCCGCGGGCGTCGGCTCGCCGGAGAGCAGACCGGTCTCCACGCCCACCTGGGCTAGGGCAATGATGCCGTGGCCGCACATTGTGCTGAAGCCTTCGTTGTGAACAAAGAGTACCCCGGCGTGGCCGTCGGCTGTCACCGGCTCGGTGAGGATAGCCCCGTACATATCTGCGTGACCGCGCGGCTCCCACAGCGTGGCCGTGCGTATGCGATCCCAATGTTCTTTCGCATAGCGACGTTTGGCAAGGATGGTGTCGCCGGGGAAGGGGGGCAGGCCGCCGGTGAAGATGCGCAGCGGTTCGCCCGCCGTGTGCGCGTCGATGGCGCTGATGCGTGTCCAGTGGGCGGGGGGAGACCAGGTGGTGGTGGGCATGGGCAAATTCTCCTGCATTCCGGAAAACCGGAGGGGGATGAGGTACGTTCGCACCTGCTTCACACATCCAAGGGCTGCGCACGGCAGAAAGGCCGCTGTTGAGAACGTGGGTTCGGCTTTTGTTCCATTCTGAGGCTCAGAGGATTCTAGTTGACAGCGCAATTGGAAGTTGGTATACTGGCGATTATCGCTTGATGGAGCAAATCTTGCAAGAACGTTTTTTGTGACAATAGGCGGAAGCCGCTCCTATCCATATAGTCGGACGCTGTAGAACATCCGTGGTACGCAAGGCGAGCTGGTAGATAGGCGGACGCCGTATAATAATAGTTGGGCGATCTCATTTTCCTGCACGCTGGATGACGGGGTGACCGACATCCAGCGTGGTGATGATGATTTGGCCTGCGGCATGACCTGGCACAGTGAGCCAGATAACCAGAAGAAGAAGGCTAATCAACAGCAACAAGAGGAGCGCACTGCTGAAGAGAATCCTATTTCTCGTGTTTTGTGTTTTCTGTTTAAGGTGCTGCCCGATCAACCCGCATCGGGTCGTCCAACGCAATGATCACCGGTTCCAGATCGGGCGGGCCGGGGGCGGTGTAACGAACACCTTCAAAAGGCTCAGGACCGGGTCCACCGGGGACATAGAATGCACGATAGCCGCCTTCCAAGGAAGGGATCTCTACAAACGTGATATTCCGGGCCGCTTCTTCATCGCCTACAAGAATGATGTCAATGTAGTTATCGCGGTCTTCCGAATAGCAGTCGTCGTAGTAGACGCCATCCTCTGGACTCTCTTTTTGGCCGAGGTCTGATAAGCCGACAACGCGCAAGGTACCACCCGCCACGGAATACTCCACACCGACTTTTTCAAGGAGAATCGTTTCACCATCTGCCCCTTTAGCGTGGATACGGAAGAAATCTTCGTACATGTCGGGGGTTACTCCGGTGACGCCATCGGGCGAAAACCCGCCAGTCGTCAGAATACGAATGCGGAAATCACCTTCATCGTAGAGGGCAAATTCATCATTGGGCAGTAAGCCACTGCCTCTGTCCAATATCGGAACACCACCTTCTCCCGGCGCTACTGAGCCTACATAATTGAGCTTGGCACCCACAAGAAAGGGACCTCTGTCGTAGGCCGTCGTCTCCGTTGCCCAGGTGAGACCGACGGCGTTGAACTCCTGACCGCCCGGTCCGATCAGCAGCAGCGGGGTTTCATCCGCCACAATTTCTAGCTGGACGGGAAAGATCACGTCAGCCTCGCTGCGCTTGCCCCGATTGCCAAAATCGCCGAAGACCACAACTACGTTCCGCTCACTTAGTTCCCAGTTGGGCACCATTCCAGCGGCGTGGGGGAAGACGACCTCCCCCGTGTTGAGCGTGAATCTAAAATCGGTCACGTCAACCGTTTCGGAGGCAACCGGCCAACTGAAGACAATCGGCAAGCCATCATCGTAATCGGCGTAGCCTTTGTAGTACCGTTCGACGATATTCGAGAGGGTTGTGCTGGTGCGGTGTCCAAGGCTGGGCTCGTCGCCATTGGCGCAGGTCAGTGTTCCATACCAACTCCCACCCGCTTCACGCACCGTCTCTTCGGTCAATTCAGGTAAGCCAATGATGTTATCGAAACCCATGCCTGCGCTAAGGATCATCGGCTCATCACGCCAGTAGTCGGCTCCTTCCAGCGCACCATCGTGGAGTTGATTCAAAATGATTGGCAGGGTAGCTGGTGGCCCGCTCAGCGTAATGATACCGACGCCAACCAGCGCGACAACGAGCGCCATCCACCAGCGATAGTAGAAGGTTTGGTCAACACCCTTTGCAAGGATGACTTGTGTCCAGCGGAGCAGCAAAAAGAGGGTGAACCCAATGAATACCAGCATGGGAATGCCAAATCCATGCGCTGCCGCATGAAGCGCATTGACAACGACGACAACGACGGCTGCACCGCCCAGAATATGGGGCGCATACGGTTTGGCAATTCCGAGCAACACAATGAGCGCAGCCGCGATGCCAACGACGTTACCAGTAATGCGTAATGGTTCGGCCATATCAATCGCCACATGGAGCACGAGGTCGATCAGGTTCCACAGAATTAATAGGGTTGGTAACCATTGAAATCTTTTATTCTTTTTTTCTAATTTCATTTTTTCTCCTACATAAAAAGGCTAAGGCATAAACAGTTTCTCATCTACCGCGTACTCTATCCGACAAGATCCATTCTGTCTGTGATATAAATTATCCATATGGAGTTGATGAATCGTCGGTGTTTCGGAGAGGCTTCCAATATGCTCAAGAAGACCATTTGCGCCGCCCAACAAAGCATGCACCTGACGTGTGGGAGTCTGCGCGATTTACTATAGTTTTTCAGATAAAGATTTGCACTGTAGGGGCGCTTGCTTGCTGCGCCCGGCACACA
>CAMDEX010000291.1 GCA_945897075.1 Litorilinea aerophila | reverse complement strand
CGCTGCTTGCTGCGCCCGACGCACCAGAGACGGGCGCAGCAAGCAGCGCCCCTACAGTGCAAATCTTTATCTGAAAAACTATATATTCTATCCAGCCGACCGAAGGAAATGAACTTGCCAAAATTCTATAGCCATTGCCATTCCTGCCCTACCCCCAACCGAGGAGAAACCTGTGAAAGTTGCTTACGTTTTTGCTCTACCCCGTTCGGCCAGCTACAAACTGGGCCGGATGATCCTGCCCCAATTGGAAGCCGGCACCCACGGCGTTGAAGTCGCCGGGATGTTCTTCTTCGACGACAACACCTTTGTTCTGCGCGCTGGCGACCCGGTGGGCGAGCGGCTGGCGAAGGTGGCCGCGGAGAAGGGCATTCTGCTGATGATGTGTGATATGTGCGCATTGGAGCGCAACCTGGCTGAGGGCGAACCCCGCTGGTGCGACGCCGACGGCAAAGGCCGCACCGAGCCGGGCGAAATCCGCACCGTCAACACAGTGGCCGGTGTGCATGTGGGCTGCTTCCCCGATCTCTACGCCGCGCTGGCCGGCAATCCGCCAGATCAGGTGATTACGCTGTAAGAAAAAGAGGAAGGGAAGAAGGGAGGAGGGGAAGCTCATCTTGTCATCCCTTCCTCCCTTCCTCCCTTCATTTTTCCCTACCCCTCGAACAACTTCTCATTGCGGTGCAGGCGGCGGGCAATGCCAAACGTCTGCCCCTGGGCGCGCACAGTGGGGGAGTGGGCGGCCAGATAGCGGGCCGCGGCCACCAGCACGTGGACAGCGTCCGCGTCCGCGCCCTCGGCCACCAGCAGGTCGTGCTGGCGGAAGGCAGCCTCCACCGACTGAATCGTATGAAAGTCCCGATCCTCGCGCAGGAGCAGACCGGCCAACTCGGCGCGCAGTTCCGCCGCATCCCCACCCCGGAAGAGATAGTCCCCGACCGCATTGCCCGCCTGGTTGACCTGCTGCTGCTGATTCAACAGCCCTTCCAATCCCGGCAGGGCTGGAGACGCGCCGTTGCGCTCTGTGGGTAGGGGCAGGCGGGCCGCGGGAATGTTGAGGAAACGGTCCAGATAGACGCTCATCGCCCCATCAAAGACGCCCCGCAACAGAAGCAGATAGCCGTCGGGCGCGTTGTAACCGTCCAGTCGCCGCAGGCCCTGGTGGACGGCATTGGCAAAGGTGAAGGTGTGCAGGGCTGTGTCCCAATCACCGAATTCGTTGCTGGTGTGGAAACGGGCGATGCGCAGGGCCGCGGCATAGGCGACCGCGCCGGCCAATTCCACCTCCGACGCGCCCTCCCGCAATGCGGCCAGCAGCCCGTTGATGCTCGCCTGGGGATCGTCCTCCAACAGCACCGGAACGAGCGCGGCCCGTCCCTGCCAGCTTCCCCGTTTTCCCGCGCCCGCGGTCAGGGCACCGGGCAACTGGTCGAAGGCATCCTGCAGCAGCACAATCAGATCGATGGGGTTGCGCCAGGCGTTGGACTCTTCCATGCGCCGGGCCGCGGCGTAGCCAGGCACCAGACTGGTGAGCACCAGCTCCGCCTGCTCCCAGCCCACAATATCCAGCGCTTCAAAGGCTTTGTTGGTGAAGTCCAATGGATGGCCCACGTCAATGTAGCGGTAGTCGGTGGCCGCGCTGAAGAGAATGTCCGCCATCGCCTGGGGACTTGCGCCCGCCCGCAGTGCAGTGACAATACAGCGCTCGGCCCCTTCGTCGTCCCGCACCATCACAAAGCGGCGGAACCACTGCTTCAGCAACAGCAGTTGCGGGCTGCCGCCGGGCAGGGGCGCGACGAGAAAACGGGGCGAACGGCCCGCGGTGTCCGTGGCGACCGCGGCCAGGCCGTGGGTCAGCGCTTTGGAGCGGTCTTCGGCGCGCAGGCTGGGCAGGAGATTCTGGAAACAGGTGAGCATCGTCAACCCCTGCCCCCAGCCCTGCATCCGGTAGCGGGTTCCAAATTCCAGCCCGGCGGCGAAGGGGATGCGGGTGTCATCGTGCTCGTCCACCAGACTGATCACCCCTTTGGCAAGCACCAGCGACAGATTGCGCTCCAGCCCGACGGCCAGACGCTCTTTCAACTGGGCGGAGGTGGGGCGGTGGGGCGTGGCGTCCACATAGACATCGCCGTCGCGCACCTCAACGGGGAAGCGGGTGGTGTCGTCGGCCCACAGGTCGAAAGAGCCGCCGGTGCAGAGATCGAAGCGGGCGTGATGCCAGTGGCAGGTGAGGATGCCGTCGGCCACGCTGCCCTTGTCCAGGGGAAAGCCCATGTGGGGGCAGCGGTTGTCCAGGGCGTAGATTTGGCCTTCGTGGTACACGAGGACGATCACCTGATCGTCCGCATAGACGGTATGCAGACCGATTTTCGTAACGTCGGCGACGGATGCGACGCGTTGAAACGCGTCCGTGCGGGTGGCGGTGGGCATTTGTCTTCTCCTGAACGCAAAAAATGGGGTGCGGTAACTATACGCCAAAGCCGAAAAACGCGCAACAGTTGCGCATAATCAATTTTGAAGACCCCCGGCCCGTAACGGTAGCAAGCGTGCCCATTCACCCAATGCCCCACGTGCCTGGATTGAGCAATTCTTCGTCGTCCAGACGCAGCTTGCGCAGTCTGTCCAGCAGAGCAGGCGGCATGGAAAGCCCGGCAGCCTCAACGGCGTCGGTCACTTCCGCCACACTGCGCACACCCACCAGCACCGCGTCGATGGCCGGATTCGCCAGGGCAAAGGCGAGCGCGGCCTGCGCCGGGCTGCCAATACCCGCCTCCGTCACCGTCTGGCGAAAGCGCCGCGAGCGTTCAATCAGTTTTTCCAAATGGGCTGGCAGATGCTCCGCCCTTTCGGTCAGCGCGCCTTTGAGCAGCACCGAGCGCACAACCACCCCCACATTGTCTGTCTGGGCCGCGGCGAAGAAGCGATCCGCCAGGCGCTGGTCCAGCACCGAATAGGTCACCTGCATTACATCGAAAATATCGAAATCCAACGCGGCCAGGGGCAGGGCCGCACCGTAAAAAGAGCCGCCTGTCCAGCGCACTTTGCCTGCACGCCGGGCGCTCTCAAAAACTTCGCTCACAACTTCCGCCTGTTCCAGCAGCGCCGCGTCCACATTGTGAATCTGCCAGATGTCCAGCCAATCCGTGCGTAGTTGGCGCAGACTTGCGTCCAGAGAAGCCAGCATCGCCTCGCGCAATGCGGCCCCGCTGGGTGTAGGCTGGGTTGCCACTTTGGAGGCCAGCACCACCCGCGCGCGACGATCGGCCAGGGCCAGCCCCAACACCCGCTCGCTCTCGCCGTAGGCGCGGGCCGTGTCAATGAAGTTGATGCCCCCGTCCAGTGCGGCGTGGACGATGCGAATGCCCTCGGCGTCGCCGGGGCGGCCACTCTCGCCCGGCAAAGGGATGCCGTACTCCAGCCCCAACTCTACAGTACCCAGGGCCAGGGCCGAGACCGATAGCCCCGTGCGGCCCAGCGTGCGATAGTTCATCTTTTCCTCTTTTTCTTTGTCAGAACTTACGCGGTTACTCCTGGGAACGCCAGCATCCTGCTGGCTGCCGCCAGGGATGGCGGCGTTCCCGGCTGCGTAAGTCCAGTTTGTGTCTTTGTGGTTCAAATCGTTGTGAGTCATTGTCTACCACAAAGGCACAAAGAAGAACAAAAAATCTTCGCTTTGCCTTTGTGTCTTTGTGTCTTTGTGGTTCACCCGATGCGCAGTGTTCCGAGGCGGGCCGGCTTGTGAAAATCCGCCGGGTCGGTAAGGGTGGATGACCAGCAGCTAAACTCCGGCGCGCTGTCGTGCGGGCGCTCGATGCGGTAAAAATTGGCCCGCCAGATCGGGGGCAAGGGGCCAGATGGCACAATCCCGGCCCAGGGCAGGACGAGCACGGCCCACCAGCGCTTTTGCGCGTCTAGCCGCTCCGTGTAGCAGCGGATGGCGGGCCAATCCCAGGCCGTGTCCACAACCATCTGCGCCCGGTCATTGTTGGGGTTCTGCACCCAGGCATCGAACAGAACACCGTTGGGGCTGACTTCGATCTCGGCGTATTGGGTGGGTGTCTCTGCGCCAGCTCCAATAAAAACCTCCACCACCTCCTCGTCGTAGATGGGGTCGTCGCGCTGGGAAAATGTGCCCCAGATGTCGCGGTCGGCGCAATCAAAGCGGACGTAGAGCGCGTCGGCGTCGTAGCAGAGGCGCACGGCCGTCTGCTGCTGGGCCGCGCCGCTGCCGTCGGCCAGCGTCAGGGGCGGGAGGGTGGGTACGGCCTGCCAGGGCCAGGTCTGGCACGGCGCAGCCGCGTCCCAGCCCGCGGGAACGGGCGGGATGGGATAGGTGGGGGGCGGGGTTGGGTTCATTAGGGTCTCCGGGGTGGGTGGGTGATTGGGTAGGCTGATTCCGGGAATGGCCCAGGCGATCTCCGGCCTGCAAAGTGGTTGTCGGCCATTCCCGGAATCGGGTGTCGTCAAAAATGAATCGCATCAGAAATCATCTGCCGCACGCAAGTGTCTTTTGGCATAATCATCTAAACCGATAATTTCAAACAGTTCGGCCGCTTTCCGCAAATAGGGTACCGCATCCTTCTTTCTATCTGCCCGTCGTAGCGCCCATCCGTAATTGCCGATCTGTGCAGGAACACTGTAACGATCTCCAATCCGTTGATAGATCGCGACTGCCTGGGCCAGCATTGCATCGGCCTGCTGCTCATTGCCTCCGATCAACTCGACCTGTCCTTGTGCTGCCAGCACATTCGCCTCCCCCAGCCGAGCCCCCACCGCCTGGAAGAGGGCCAGCGCCAACTCGTACTTCGCCAACGCCTCGTCCGTCTTTTTCAGAAAATAGAGTACGTCGCCCTGGGCCTTCAGCACATTCGCCTCCCCCAGCCGAGCGGACCTTTCGTCGTAGAATCGGTAGAGACGCAGCGCGCTGTCGAAATGCGCCAAAGCGGCCGCATGGGTGTAGTTGCGCATGGCCGCGTCCCCGGCCTGGTAACGGGCTTCGGCTTCGGCCAGGGTGTTGCCACATTGGGCATAGGCGCGGGCCGCCTCGCCATAGGCTGCTTCGGCCTCGCCCCAGCGGTTGGGCAGGTCTGTCTCATGCAGACCGGCCAGGTCATACCAGCTATCACCAATCGTCGCGAAATCGGGCCGCTTCTCCTCTTGTAGAGTGCGCAGACGCCGCAGCAGATAGTCTGTTTGTTGCTGGCGATCCCGGCTATGCGCGACCGGGAGATAGGGACGGCGACGGGCGCCGGAAGAGGAAGGCGGTTGGGCAGC
Source organism: Litorilinea aerophila (assembly GCA_945897075.1). Taxonomy (GTDB): domain Bacteria; phylum Chloroflexota; class Anaerolineae; order Caldilineales; family Caldilineaceae; genus JACQGT01. The sequence continues at coordinate 2,042 of CAMDEX010000291.1, read as the reverse complement.
TTCGCGTGGGGCCGCGCTGTGGGCAGGCGCGCCGTTCAGAGCAACTGGCGCGGTGTCGGTGGCGAATAGGCCACCGGGAAAATGGAAGATGCCGCTCAAGCGCGAGTAGAAGTTGGGCGCGGTCTGGGCCAGAATGCGCTGTTCATAGGGCGTTGCCCAAATCAGCAGGCGGTGGGGATGGCGGGCCAACGATTCCCGCTGCACATCCAGAAAACCGCAGAAGTCGGCAATGCGGTTGGCAAAGCTGTGCAGTGAGAGTACCGGCGCTCCGCTTTCTGCCCCGATCAGCCCCAGGGGGTCTGGCGTGCGGCCTACCAGAGAAAGTGAGCGCAGGGGCAGCGGGGCGATTCGCTTGCCCAGCCCCTCCTCCATCTGTTCCCGAATGGAGCCGGATTCGTAGACAGCCAATGCCCAGCCACCCTCCACCAGACGCAGGAGGGTGGAGAGCCGCTTCAGGCTGGAGGAACGAATCTCCAGAATCTCCGCGGGGGAAAGCTCTGTGTTGAAGATCGGTTGGATTTCCAGATCGGGCGCTGCAACCAGCATTTCAGGACTCCGTGAAATGTTCCAACAATCCCCACAGGGCCGGGTGAACATCGCACCATTGGATGTCATTGGAATACTCGATGAGCGCGCCTTTGTAGAGCAGTTGCTGAATGGCCGTTTCGTTGCTCAACCTGCGGTCTGTGTGGCGTTGACGCAGCAGTTGCCATTCGGCCATACTCAGATTGGCAGCCAACTCCCGGCGCAAATCTTTGATGGCGTTCTGCGCGTCGCTCAATACAATCGCCTCGGCTGCCTCGTCCCGTTCCAGCGCATAGAGCGCGGCACCGCTGACCAGTTTCACCAGGTCCAGGGGAATCCCGCCCGAGGCAAAGACGATCTGTTCCAGGGCATCGGCCGCGATCAACGACTCGCGCAAGCGTTGGCGCACAATCTGGCGCAACGTTTGCACCCCTTCGGCGTCGTCGCTGCCGTCGGCGTGGCGCAGGGCGAGGTTGTGCAGATAGTAGTCCTGGTGGAAATGGCGTAGCACAGTCAGATAGTCTTCGGAATAGCGCAGGGCGAGGGGAAAGGTGTAGATCATCGCCGCGTTGAGAGAGGTGATGGTGGGCGCGTGATCCCGAAAGACGCTGCGGGCTGCGGCCAAATCCACTTTGTCCAGCCCTTCCACAATCAGCAGCAGGCGGCGGGGGTGCAGATGGCGGTTGGCTTCGTCAATCACCCAATTGAGATGGCGCACCAGTTCGGGCATCTGGCGGTCGAGCTGTTGGTTGATCTGATCGCGGGTGAAGGCGGATTGGGTGACGCCGATCTCTATTTCCCCCAACAGTGTATTCAGACTGGCAAAAGTCTCCACTTCGCCGCTGCGCCTGCCGATCTCCAGACCGGCCACCACCTGTCGCCACCAGTCGGAGAGCCGCTGCCAACCCTCCTGCAATGGATCGCTCAATGGACGCCCAATCAATCCTTTTTCGATAGCGTAGCGGGTCACCTGCGTACTCAGACTCAACATCAGATCTTCGTAGCCGAGGGTAGAGCGCCCTGTGATATTGAGTACATCGAAACCGACTGTCTCGAAATGTTCGGTCATCTCCCCGGCCAGTTTGTTCAGTTCGGTCGTCTTGCCGCTGCCCCGGTGGCCCACCAGAAGAATTTTCAGCGGCTGCCTCTGCTGACGTAGCTGAATTTCCAACCGCCGCCGGGGGGAGGAGGCCCGGGGCACAAACCAGAGGCGCAGATTCTGTCCGCTCAGGGGCATGCGGGGGTTGAAGTTGTTGAGTACCTGCGCAATGGTGGTAGCTGTCATTGAGTGACCTGCCGCTGATGTGAAGTAATGGATTCTGGCAGATAGTATACATCCTGCAAGCCCGATTTTGAAAGGATGTGAATTGCGTCTAGCAGTCAGAGCCTGAATTATTCAACAGGCTCTTGGCTAACCACAGAATACACGAAACACACGGAAGGGAAGACAAAAGAAAATTTTCTGTGTGTTTCGTGTATTCCGTGGTTGTTGGTTTGCGTCGCTCGTGTCTGAATTA
>CAMDEX010000290.1 GCA_945897075.1 Litorilinea aerophila | reverse complement strand
CACACCGCCAGGAAAGACGACCAGTAGGTCGATCCCCGCGGCGTCGGCGTTGGCAAGCAGACCGGCCTTGCCATACGGTTTGTCGTTGTACTCGGCGGGCATATAGGCTTCAAAATCGGCGACGAACATTGGCAGATGCTCCTTTTGTTAATGAACTCCCAATAGTTTGCGTACAAAACGGCGCACAACGCGCGCCGCGTCCAATGCCTCTTTGGTTTCCTCTGGGGTAGGGTCTTCACCGGGGTAACGCACTTGTACAGCATAGGCAGATAAGCTTTCCAATCGGTCAAGAGGGATTCCCGATATTACGCCGACCTGTACACAGAGCGTATGCAGAGCCAGCAGGTCATGTGTGCGCGGAAAGAGATGTCCTTGTGCTACGAGAATGGCTTTCAGATACTTCTCGGCGCATTGCTGCGCGTGAAAACAGGCGCTCGCCGTCAACGGGCGTTTGCGGCGTAAGGCGGCCTGTGCCATTGCCAGATCTTCTTCTGCTTTTATAACCCAGGCGTGGGATCAAGAGGATCGCTCATAGAGTATGCGCCCGCTGGCGAGGATGTCAGCAATAAACGGATTTGCATTCTCCAGGGCCTGGTCTATCTCGTCAGGTGTTTTCACCAGAATATCGACCGGAAAAGAGCGCGGGTAGAGGAGGCGGGAGACAAGCGCGAAACGATCGCGGTTTGATGCGTTCGTATCCAAAATGACAAGCAGATCGACGTCGCTATCGGATGTGGGTGTGCCATAGGCATACGAACCAAAAAGGATGATTTTCTTGGGGGATAAATTGGCAACAAGCCTTTCGACAGCCAATGGCAGGCTGTCGGCTACATATGTCGAAAAACCCGTCGGCTTTATTCGCGCAACCGTTTTGTCTATGACGGGTTTGATTGTGTCTGCCGAAAACATAAAGACCGCCTTCGTTCTGGTTAATAACAAGCCGTTGCCGACAGTGTACCATACCGTCACGATCAATTCACCTCACGGCATGGCTCAAACGCTCCACAGCCCCGCGCCATATCTCCCGTTCATCGGGGTAGCGGACCAGATGGAGAACTGTTTCGCTCAACAGCCGGTTGACCGGTGTGGCGACGCCCAGGGTTTCCCCGGCGCGGACCACAGCCCCATTGTACCAGACAACTTCGTTTTCTCTCTTGCCCGCTTCCAAATCCAGATAGAGGCTGGGCATTTTGCCGCCGCGTGCGCCGCTGACAATTTGGCGCAGGAGAGGGCGCAGCAGCCAACGGGGGGCATAGCGCAGCAGAGGGGCGAGCGTACACAGCGGGTACTTTTCCACATTCACGGCGCGGATACCAGCCGCGGCCATCACGCCCAGCGTCTCGCGCAGCGCGGAAATTTCCAGATCGGCGATGGCTTTGTGGGCAAAGGTGACAGCGGGCGGTTGGGCCAGGATGGCGCTGGTGGCGTTGCCGATCTGGTTCATCAGCAGTTTTGTCCACTTCAGCGAACGGGCGTCGGCGTAGAGGGTGACGGGGATAGCGGCGTCGAGCAGTTGATGATACAGAGCAGCGAAAATCGGCGCGGGATTCTGCTGATCCCAACGGGCCATACCGATGAGGAATTTTGGCTTTGTCAGACGGACGACGCCGGTCTCCGCTATTTCCACCGGCGCTGTGATCGTCCCGGCGATTGCGCATTGGGGGCCGCAGGCCGCGGCGATGGCTTCTTCGTTGCCCACGCCGTTTTGCAAACTGAGAATGGGCGGCATGGGCAGCCCCATTTTCTGCGCCGCCTCCCGCAATTCCGCCAGCGCTGTTGCAGTGTCGTAGCTTTTGACAGTGAGAATGGCTGCGTCAAAAGGCCGTCCGCTCTCCACTGCGTGGCGGTAGGCCGCTTCCAGGCTGGCGACCGGGTGGATGGCGTCTATGCGCTGGGTCACGCCGTCGCTGATCAGGCGCAGACCGTTGGCTGTCACGGCATCCACAAAACGCTGGCGACCAGCCAGGGTGACAGGCACGCCGGCCTGGGCCAGTTTCCCCCCCACCAGACAGCCAATCGCGCCCGCGCCGATGACGAGGAGGTGAAAGTTGCCAGTTGCAGGTTGCAGGTTGCGGGTCGAGTCGGTCATTGGCTCTTCAATTCAGCCGTTCATAAGCGGACGTAGATTAAAAGAGAGATCAGCGCAGATCAATTCAGATCAGAAAAATCTGCGTCCCAATCGAGGATGGCCGCGATGTTGCGCGGCAGCAGGACGTCCACGTGCATCTGCCGCTCGCTGGCGCTGAAGGGCATGACGGCAATCGTCGAGACCAGCGCCCGAAAGCGTTGCAGCAGAGAGAGCCGGTAGTCAGCCAGACAATCACGGAAAGTATACCCGCAAACGCCCGCTTCCACCAGTAGGCGGTGATAGTCCGCCAGCAACTCCATTTCGATGGCTTGCCGATCAGCCGGCAGCAGATTCTCGCTGAGAAAATAGGCCACATCGCGCACAGCCCGCCCCCGGCGCAGCATCTGCCAGTCCAGCACGGCAAAGGGGGCACCGCCCTCCGCTGTGGCAAAGACGAGATTGCCCAGATGGAAGTCGCCGTGCAGAAGGGTGCGCGGCGGTGCGTTGAAGAGATGCTGCTCGATCCGTGCGCGTTGGGGGCCAAAGCGTTCGCCCATCTCGCGGATGGGGTCGGGCAGGGGCGTGTCGCCGATATTTTGCAGAAAGCGCGGCCACCAACCGTCGTACTCCGCCTGCCGCCTCTCCGGGTTCTGGCCGAAGTCCGGGTCGGGCAGCCACTCCATTGCCGACAAGAGCGGATGCTCCCACCAGGCGGCGTGGAAAGCGGCGATGTGACGCACGGCCAGAGCCGCCTGGGCGCGGGTGCAGCCTTCCAAACGGGAGCCGCTGCGGGCCGGGGCCAAGTCTTGCAGCAGGATGACGTGGCGGTGGGTGGCGGGGTCACTGTCGGCGTAGTAGCAGACGGGCGTGGGCAGGGTGGTGTGGGGGGCCAGCGCCCGGTAGAAGTGGATTTCGCGCGCATAAGAGTCGCTGGCCCGCGCGCGCAGCTCTGGCGTGGCCGCGGAAAATTTGGCGATCAGCGAACGGGGCGCGCCTGCTTCGTCTGCGTCGTAGAGCAGACGCAGGCGCACAGTCTGCCCGTAGAGTCCGCCATCGCCGCCCGGCGTCTCCACAGCAAAGGTGGTGACCGCGGCCTGGTTGATGGCTCCCCCAGCGGCCAAAGCCGCGGTCAGCCAGGCCGGAGTCAAGTCAGCGGGTCCGGCGGGGATGGGGAATAGGGTATCATCGAAGCGCCTGCTCACTGGTTTGGGTTACCTGACAGGAGCGTCAGAACTGGTTTGTCTGCTGGCGGATTGCCAGCGCCGCGTCGATGCAAATGCGCCAGACATTCGTCGAGACGCTCGGTTGATTCCTGATGGGTGTTCCAGCGGATCTCCTGCCCATCCCCCGCGTGTCTGGGGACGATATGAAAATGCAGATGGAAGACGTCCTGTTGGGCCGCTGCGCCGGAACTGTTGACGATTAATGGCGTTTGGGGATCACCAGCGTATGATATTCATTGGTCGGTTGCGCTCTTTTCCTGATCTTTCAAAACGGTTGTTATAAAAGTTGTGTTCATTGCCTGTCTCCGTTTGGTTAAACGATTGGATGACCGATCTCCCAGTGATGGCCGAAGGGATCGACGACGCGGCCCACACGCCAGCCATAGGCTTCATCCACCGCAAAGATCGGGCGCGCGCCCGCGGCCACGGCTTGGGCAAAGAGCGCATCCGGGTCTGGCACAGTCAGGATCATCCGCACAGTGCCACCGCCCAGAGATTCCGGGCTAAAGTTGCCGTACTCCGGGGATTCATCCGTCAGCCAAAACTCGGCCCCAGCCACGGAGAGTCGAGAGACGACCGCGCCCGACGGGTCCTCCATCCGGTAGACCTCGACTGCGCAGAAGGCCGTTTTGTAAAATTCGACCGCGCCTGCCCCGTCCCGCACGGAGAGCATCGGCACGATGGAAAACCCTATGTCTGACTCTGTAGGCATTGATTTCCTCCTCTTCGCAACAGTCGGCAGGTTGCGATAGACCGTCAACGAATTCGGCAATGGTATCAGTAGAGCGCGGCGGTCAATAGTCTGCGGTCTACTGAGTATACATCCCAGACAAGCGATTGGACAAGCCAATTTCTTTTCGACTCGTCCATTCCACCCAACCCCGCGTCCTGTGCTACAATCCCCCCATGCCTACTGATGCCCCCACCCAGCCCACACCCCAGCGCGGCCTGGCGCGCAGCGCCACCCTTCTCGCCATCGGCAATATCGCCAGCCGCGTGCTGGGGCTTCTGCGCGAGATTGTCATCAACGCCATCTTTGGCCCCAGCGGGCTGGTCAGCGCCTTCACCATCGCCAGCTTTGTGCCCACAATGCTCTACGACTTCCTCATCGGTGGGATGTTGAGTGCGGCGCTGGTGCCGGTATTGAGCGACTACGCCCGACCCGAACGCCGCGCTGAACTGGTGCGGCTGGTCGGCGCGCTGATCAGCCTCCTCGCTGTGACGCTGGCCGCCGTCGTCCTGCTTCTGCAACTGACTGCACCGCAGGTGGCCTGGCTGCTGGCCGGTGGTTTCGACGATCTGGACCCCACACTTCTGCCGCTGACAGTGCAGATGATCCGCCTCATCGCGCCAGCGGTCTGGTTCTTCAGCATGGCCGGGCTGCTTACCGCCATCCTCTACAGCCTGCAACGCTTCAGCTTCCCGGCCATCGCCACCGCCGTCTACAATCTGGGCATTGTCCTGGCCGCGCCCCTCCTGGCGGATCGCCTGGGCATCACCAGTCTGGTGGTGGGCGTGCTGGCGGGCAGCGCTGTGCAATTTGGCCTGATGGCCTGGGATGTGCGCCGGGCCGGGCTGCGCTTTGCTGTCCAGTGGAGCCACCCCGCGCTGGGCCGCATTCTGCGCCTCTATCTGCCGATTGCCGCCGGGCTGGTGGTGGCCCAGTTTCAAGTGGGGCTGGATCGACGGCTGGCGAGCGCAACTGGCGTACAGTCCATCGCCTGGATGCGCAGCGCTACGACGTTGCAGCAGTTGCCGCTGGGGCTGATCAGCGTCGCCATCTCTCTGGCTGCGCTGCCCCGCCTCAGCCAGCACTTCGCTGCCCAGGACGAAACAGCCTACCGGCGTACCCTCAGCCGGGGTCTACGGATGGTTGTGTTGCTGATTGCGCCCGCGCTTGTCGGTCTCTGGCTGTTGGGCGAACCGGCCCTCCGTCTGCTCTTTGAGCGGGGGGCCTTTACCCCGGCGGATACAGTGGAGGTGGCCGCGGCGCTGCGCGTCTATCTGGTGGGTGCGCTCTTTGCCGCGGTGGATTTTCCGCTGAACTACGCCTTCTACGCCCGCAACAATACGCTGCTGCCTTCGCTGGTGGGCGTATTGAGTGTGGGCGTCTATGCGCTGGCGGCTTTTGCTTTGCTGCCCCATCTGGGCTATTTGGGGCTGGTCTGGGCGGACACGGCCAAACAGGCCAGCCACGCGGCGGTTATGATCGGGCTGCTGCTCTGGGTGGTGGGGCGGCTGGAGGCGGGGGTAGGGCTGGCGCTGCTCAAAATGGCCGGGGCCACCGGGCTGATGGCGGGGACGGTCTGGGCGGTGGCGGGCTGGCTGTCGGCTGGATGGCTCGCCAATCCGGGCTGGTTGAACGATTTTCTTCTGCTCAGTATTGCGGGGGGCAGCGGAGTCGCTGTCTACGCTGGGGCGCTGACACTCCTGCGCCTGCCGGAAGTGGGGGCGATAGGGCGGAGGATCGGAGTTAGGGGATTAAGGGATTAGGAGATCAGGAGATTCGTCGAACTGCAATCTCCCAATCTCCCAATCTCCCAATCTCCCAATCTCTAATCTCCTCCGCTGTGCGAAATCAACTTCCCATGCTCCAAATAGAGCACCTGATCCGCGTGTTTGGCGATCTGGGGGTCGTGGGTCGCCATAATCAGCGTCTTGCCTGCGCCGCGTGTCAACTCCAAGAGCAGATTTAGCACTGCATCCCCCGTGCCCTCGTCCAAATTGCCCGTGGGTTCGTCGGCCAGCAACAGAGCCGGGTCGTGGACCAGGGCGCGGGCGATGGCGACGCGCTGCTGCTCCCCGCCGCTGAGCCGGTCCGGGTAGGTTGCCAAGCGGTCGCTCAACCCCACCCGTTCCAACAGTGCCTCGGCCCGGCGGTGGCCCTTGCGCTCCTCCCCGGCCAGTTCGATGGGCAGGGCCACATTTTCCAGGACAGTGAGGGTGGGGATGAGATTGAAGAATTGGAAGATGATACCGATATTGCGCCTACGGAAGAGGGTGCGGTTGTGTTCAGACAGCCCCGTCAACTCGACACTTTCCCCGTTGTCGCGCACAAATACCTGACCGCTGCTGGGTTTGTCGATGCCGGAAATGAGATTGAGCAGTGTACTCTTGCCGCTACCCGAACGGCCAAAGAGACCGGTAAACTGCCCGGCGGGAAAGGACCAATCAATGGCTTGCAACACAGCCCGCTCCTGCCCTGCTTCGCTGTAGGATTTGCTCAGACCGGCCAGACGTACCAACGGTTGCGTCAATGATTTACCCCCAAATTCGCTTCGCTACGAAGATCCAAATACGATTGCATTCTGTACAAATCTGCAATTCAATTGCAGATTTGTACAGAATACGCTATAGAGCGCCTCTCTCACGCACCCGCCACCGGGCTGATCTCCAGCGCCGCCCGGTTGCCGACCCGCCCGGTCAACTTGCCCATCACACCAAAGAGGCGGAACAGCAACCCATACTTGGCGGCCATGCGCTTTTCCGTCGTCTGCACATCCGCCGGCTGATCGAGCACACGGGCCTGGCCCTCCACCCACTCGCTCTGCGGCGTGCCGCGTGCGTCGCTGGCGCAGAGCCGCACGCGTCCGTTGTTGCGAATGCGCTTCGCCTTGCCGCTTGTGCCGTCGGTCCACACGTAGAGCTTGTCCCCATCCGCCGCCATCCAGACCGGTGTGATGACGCCCTGGCCGCTCTTGCGAAAGGTTTCCAGGGCGATATATTTTGCGTTTTTGATGTCGTTGAGGGTCATTCGTGGCTCCGCTTTGGGAAATTTGGCACAATCGGGTTCAGTATAGCGGACTGCGGCGCGGGTATCTGTGGGGTGGATGCCAAAGGGGGAATGAGCATTCCGTGGTCCTCGTTTTCGATGCTTGACTTATCTGCTATAGAGAGTCTTGAAAAAATCAAAAGGGAGTGTCGAGAGGTGGCGAAGTGGGCTGGGAGAGCAGCAAGCGGGAAAAGCTTGCCCAAAAGGACGACGCAGAGTAAGGTATAGAAGTTGGGAATAACCGATTAGTGACAGGCGAGGAGA
>CAMDEX010000289.1 GCA_945897075.1 Litorilinea aerophila | reverse complement strand
ATACCTTACTCTGCGTCGTCCTTTTGGGCAAGCTTTTCCCGCTTGCTGCTCTCCCAGCCCACTTCGCCACCTCTCGACACTCCCTTTTGATTTTTTCAAGACTCTCTATACTGTCCAACAACAATTCGCAACTCGCAACTCCCCATTCAGGAGACAACTCCCCTATGCCAAACATTACCGACAGCACACTCCAGGGCTTTCTTGACGCGCTGGCTTCGGGGGAATCCACCCCCGGCGGCGGGGGCGCGGCCGCGCTCACCGGCAGCCAGGCCGCGGCCCTGCTCAGTATGGTTTTGAACTTTACGGTTGGGCGCAAGAAATATGCCCCGGTTGAGGAGGAGATGCGGACGATCCTCGCCCGCACGGAGCAGCTACGCGCCGAGTTGCTCTCTCTGGTGGACCGCGACGCCGAAGCCTTTGGCGCGGTCGTCGCCTGTTACACAATGCCCAAAGAGACCGACGCCGAGAAAGCCGCCCGCACCGCCGCTATGCAGGCCGGGATGAAAGGCGCAGCCGCAGTCCCCTTTGCCGTGGCCGAAAAATGTCTGGAACTGTTGCGTCTGGCCGAGCCGGTGGGCATAAAAGGCAACGCCACTGTTGTCAGCGATGCGGCCACCAGCCTCTATCTGGCCCAGGCCGGGCTGAAGAGCGGGTTGCTCAATGTGGAAATTAACCTGAAATATATTAAAGATGACGCATTCAACGCAGAATGGGCCGCCAAAGTGGCCGATCTGCGCGCCGCGGCCGCCGACGCCTATACGACTGCCGCGGCTGCCTGTTCCGCCACACTGGGGGTGAGCGTATGAGCGCACAGTTTCTCGACGGCAAGCCACTGTCCAAGAGCATCCGCGATGACCAGAAGACGCACTTCGCTGCTCTGGCCGCATCTTCTGGCGTCGCGCCCACCCTGGCCGTCCTGCGCGTGGGGGACGACGCCTCCGCGGCCGGCTATGCGCGGGCCATCGAACGCACCTGCGCTGGTGTGGGCGTTACCTTCGCTGCCCACGTCCTGGCGGGCGACGCCACGCAAGCAGCCGTGGAAGCCGAAATCGCCCAACTCAACCGCGACCCCGCCGTCCACGGCCTGATGATTTTGGAACCCCTGCCCGGCCCGATTGACGGCCAGCGGCTGATTGACCAGTTAGACCCGGCCAAAGATGTGGACGGTGTACACCCGCTCAACGCCGGCCGTCTCTCCGCGCAGAGAGCGCCCTATTTCGTCCCGGCCACCCCGGCCGGGGCCATCCGTCTGTTGGAAGAGGCGGGCGTGGAATTCAAAGGCAAGCAAGCCGTCGTCATCGGGCGCAGCGATATTGTGGGCAAGCCGATGGCCCTGCTCCTGCTGCATCGCCACTGCACAGTGACGATTGCCCACAGCCGCACCGTAGATCTGCCCGCGGTGGCGCGCAGCGCGGACATTCTGTGCGTGGCGATTGGCCGCGCCGAGATGGTGCGCGGCGATTGGATCAAGCCGGGAGCGGTCGTCGTGGATTTTGGCACCACTTACACCGACGCCGGGCTGAAAGGTGACTGCGCGCAGGACGAAGTGGCGGAAGTGGCGGGGATGCTGACGCCCGTCCCCGGCGGCATCGGGCCGATGACGAATGCGGTGCTGATGGCGAACCTGTGGGATGCGTATCGGTTGGCGATTGGGAATTAGGGACTGGCGACTGGCGACTGGCGATCAGGCAGTCCCCCCCTTTTCACTTCCTCCATCCGCGTTTGTCGGCGTAAATCCGCGTCCCAAAACCTTCTTTGAACATTTGATGCGAGGCGTGAAACGTGAAACGCGAGATCGAACCCAACAATCACGTTTCACGTTTCACGCTTCACGTTTCACGTTTCACGTTTCACGTTTCACGTTTCACGCCTCACGTAGCGGCTCTCCTCCTCTACACCCTCCTTACCGTCATAATGACCTGGCCGCTGGCCCTGCATCTGACTTCCGCCATCCCCGGCGACAGCTTTGACGGCTGGCAGAACTTCTGGAATCTCTGGTGGGTGAAGCTGGCCCTGATAGACCGGCAGACGACGCCCTTTGTCACGGACCTTCTCTACGCGCCCACCGGTGTGGGACTCTACTTTCACACCCTCAACCCCTTCAACGGGCTGGCAACCCTGCCCGTGCAACTGGCGGGCGGTCTCTACCTGGCCTACAACGCCGTCGTTCTGATTTCCTGGGTGCTGGGCGGTTACGGGGTTTTCCTGCTCAGCCTGTGGGTGCTAAAGCGGGTATTGGGTATTGGGTATTGGAGATTGAGTACCCAATATCCAATACCCAATATCCAATACCCGGCCGCCTTCGTCGCCGGGCTGATCTTCACCTTTGCCCCCTTTCACATGGCCCATCTGCTCGGCCATATGCAGGTGATGAGCCTGGAGTGGATGCCCTTTTACATTCTTTATCTGTTGCGCGCCACCACACCTGACAGGTGCGCAGACAGAAACCAACTGAAGGGCGAACAGTCATACTCTGCGCACCTGTCAGGTGTATCACCCCGGCTGCGCGACGCGCTCCTGGCCGGATTCTTCCTCGTCCTCGTCGGCCTGTGCGACTGGTATTTTGTGTTGTATCTGTTCTTATTCACCGGGTTCTATTTGGTATTGGATATTGGGTATTGGGTATTTCGCCGTCGCACAGAAGCCGTTTTACGCAATACCCAATACGCAATACGGATGATCGCCCCTGCCGCGTTGTCTGGTCTCGTCTTCCTCCTTCTCCTCAGCCCACTCCTCGTCCCGATGATTTCTGAAGCCCTGCGTTTCAGCTTTATGCAGCGCCCGGCCAGCGATCTCTACATTTTCAGCGCGACGGTGGCCGATTTCTTTGTGCCCAACCGCCTGCATCCGCTTTTCCGCCCGGAGAGCTTTACCTGGCCGGGCAATCAGATCGCGCCGGTCAGCGAACGCACGATTGCTCTGGGCTATACGGCGCTGCTCCTGGCCGGGCTGGGCACCGTCTGGGCCTGGCGACGCAGCCGCTTCTGGCTGGGCATGGCGGCGTTCTTCCTCCTCCTGGCGCTCGGTCCGGCCCTACACCTGACCAGCATCACCACCGCCGACATCCCCAACGCTGAGCCAGGCCGTACCTACACGCCCTACGGCCTGCTGGTGGAGTGGATTCCCTTTATGCGCATCAGCCGTAGCGTCAGCCGCTTTGCGGTGATGGTGCAGTTGGCGCTGTCTGTGGCCGCGGGTATCGGTCTCTCTGCTCTGCTTGCCCGTCTGCATCGAAAACAACCCACGCACCACGCACCACCCACCACCCCGCTCGTTGCCGGTCTGGCCGCGCTCCTCGTTCTGGCCGAATTTTGGGTGGCCCCCTTCCCCGTCTCCCCGCCCGACACGCCGGACTTTTACCAGCAGTTGGCCGTGGACCCCGCGCCCGGCGCTCTCCTGAACCTGCCGATGAACTACGACCGCCCCGGCTATCTACTCTACCAGACTGTCCACCAAAAGCCGCTGACAGTGGCCTACATCAGCCGCGACGACCCGCGCACGCTGACCGAACGCGCGCCAGTCTTACAGCACTTCCGCCATCTGCGCCAGGACATTCTGGATGTGGACCCCATCGCGCTGGGGCCGACGATTTTGGCCGATTTGGGTGTGGGCTGGGTGGTGGCGGATCGCTACAAAATGCCCGACGGGTTGGAGCGGGAATATACCAGCGCGCTGGCCGCGGCCATCTTTGCCGGACAGCCGCCGATTTTTGAGGATGAGCGCATCACTGCCTGGCGGGTGACAGCGCCGGACGCGCCGCTGCCCTATCTGCTGTTAGGGCCGTTGGGGTGGGGTCCGCTGGTGGAGGAGGGGGGAAATCAGGGGCGCTGGCTGGGGGAGGAGCCGGCGGCGTTGATTTTTCGCCATACGCCGGGGGTGGATGCGACAGTCACCATCCGCTACCGGACAGTACGGGGCGCGTCAGCCTCTGTCATCCTGCCCGGTCTGGCAGACAGCGCCATCGCTACGCTCCCCGCCGCGCCGGACGGCAGCCAAATTGTGCTGGACTTGGGGCACTTGCTGGCCGGTCTGCGCGTCTCCACGCCGATTGACAACCTGGATTCAATCGCGCTCCAGGCTGCCATACCCGCCACCGTCTTCATCGAATCCATCCGCCTGGATCTGCCATAAAGCATTGCAACCACAAAGGCACGAAGACACGAAGAAGATAAGAAATGAAGGGAAGACTTCTTCTTTTTCTTCCTTTGTGTCTTCGTGTCTTTGTGGTTTGATGGTTCGTTTATCCCTGCCGCGGCTCTTGCACCCAGAGGGAGAGGAGCAGCGCGCCCCCGCCCGCCACCAGCGCAGCCACCACAAAGAGCGTCTGAAAGCCGAAGAGCGTCGCCAGCCCGCCGCCGATCAGCGGGGCCACAATCAGCACCGGAGCCAGGAGTGTGTTGGTCAGCCCGATGTACGTCGGCCTGTCCTCCGGCGCGCAAAACTCCAGAATGATATTCAGCGCAGAGGCATGATCCGCGGCCTGATAGCTGCCCATCAGCACAAAAGTCAGCGCCAACCAGAGAGGGGAGGGGGCCAGATAGGCGATCAACGGCGCGGCGCAGACCAGAAAAGCCGCCGCCGTCAGCACGCTTTTGTGTCCGTGGCGGTCGCCCAGCAGCCCCCAGACCAGATTCATCAGCGCCACACTGCCGATGAGTACGCCGGTAAGCAGCCCCACCCCCGCGCCGTCAATCGCAAAACGTTGCACGCCATAAACCATAAAAAAACCACCAGCCATCGCGCCCAGATTGACGACTGTGCGGCTGACCAGATAGCGCCGGTAGTTGCGATCCCGGCGCAGGACCGCGGGCAACTGGCGCAGATAGTAGCGGAGGGGGACGCGCGCCTTTGTCGTCGTGCTGGGCGGCTCACGGGTCAGCGCGATGCTCATCCACGAAATGGAAATGAAGATCGTCGCCAGCAGAAAGAGCAGGCCGAAATTGCTGGGGAAGGCGTAGCCCACCAGAATTCGCCCCACAAACCAGGCCCCGGCCACCCCCAGCAGCGCGCCGATGCCGTGTCCCAGCCCGGACCACAAGCCGCGCCGCTGCACAGGGATGACTTTGGCGATCATATCGTACCAGGCGGGCGTGGCAATCCCCGAGCTGAGGGTCGCCATACCCACCCCGACCAGCAGAATCACCAGCGCGGCGTTGGGCGACGTCAGCGCCAGTAGCCAGACCGCCAACCCCACCAGCGGATAGGGCAGCCGTTCGCCCAGACCGCCCACAAAGATGACAAAAGGCTTTTTGTAGCGCAGCCCCTCGGCAAAGCTGGCCATGAGTAGTTGGGGCAGATAGTAGCCGAGACTGGCGATGGCGGGCAGCAGACCGATGGCGAATTTAGAATCGGTTAGCTGGCTGATCAGAACGGGCAGCACTGTATCCCGTGAGATGAGGCTAAGGCCGAGGGTGATGAAAATGATGTCGGATACGTTGACGGCAAAATTCCAAGGCACGTCACGCACGGATTCTTCTTTGACAGCGACTGGGGTCATTGGGGTCTCTCGTAGACAGGTGAGTAGGCACGTCAAGCATCGCTTGTCTGTTGAATGTTTGCCAGACACTCCCCGTTCATTGTACTATCATCCTAGCCCGGCAGTACCGGTCTCTGTGCAGAGGGGGAGGTGGGAATGATGCGCACTTTTAATACGTCCGGGCCTTGCAACCCGGAGCTGCATTATACAGTCATGCGGGAAGATCTGATTGTCACGGGCCAACAACTGGTGGCGCAGGGCTGCTATTTCACGATCTTTGCGCCGCGCCAGGCGGGCAAGACGACTTACTTTCAATTGCTCTTTCGCCAGTTAAAAAAACAGGACTATACTCCGGTCTGGATCAGCTTTGAGAGCCTGCGCACGATTGACCGGGAAAAATTCTATCAGGTGATGGGACACGAGTTGCAACGTGCGCTTGCTTCGTATGGCCTGAAACTGGAGTATCCATTTTCCGATCAGGTAGACGTACAGCGCTTTTTTGAAGTGGTCCGTACACAGACACCCCGTATCGTCTTGGTGATCGACGAATTTGAGGATGTGCCAGCCAGCGCGCTGAGCGAATTGCTGCACGCCTTCCGCAAGATGTACCACCAAAAGGAGTATCACGCCCTGCACGCTCTGGCTCTGGTGGGTGTTGGCTCTCTGGCTGAACTGGTCGTTTCCTCTTCTTCTCCTTTCAATATCGTGGACGAATTGCAGATTCCTTACTTTTCTCAGGCTGAAGTAGAACATCTGATCCAGGAATACGTGGCCGATTCTGGTCAGGGTTTTGAAGCCGATGTGATTCAGGCGATTTACGACAACACACAGGGCCAGCCGGGTCTTGTCTGCGCGCTCTGTCACTATTTGGTCAACACACGCGTCCCGGATCGCAGCCAGCCGGTGTCGATGTCGGCTTTTTACACAACGCTGCGCCATTTCCTGACCGAACGCATGGACAAGAACATTCTCAACGTTGTGCAGAAGGCAAAGGAAAAGCAGAGTTTTATGCTGCGGCTGCTTTTCGACGACAACCCGATTCCCTTTACCGTTGATGACGAAGACATCGCCTATCTCCACGCCAACGGCGTCGTGGACAATATAAATGGCTTTGTCGAGATTCCAGTGCCCCTCTACAGCAAACGTCTGATTACTGCTTTCCGGCCCTCTATCAATGGCGAAGCCACCCATTACGTTTCCGCCTACGACTCGTTCAGTGAATACGTTTCACCTGACGGTCTCAATCTGCACGCCATTCTGGAACGGTATCGAGATTACGTGCGGCGTCGAGGCTTCCGCGCCTTCAATACGGAACAATTGAAGGAGGGCGCGTGGCATTACTCGCTGGACGGGTTTATCAACTTCTTTATCGAACGACTTGACGGCGACACACTGGTGGAAGTGCCGACGGGTCGTGGACGCACCGACATACTTATTCTCTATCCCGGCCACAAGTACATTATCGAGACAAAAGTCTTCGCTGATGACTTTTATTTCCAGAGAGGCAAACGGCAACTGGCCGATTATCTGGGTTCGGAGAGACTGACCGAAGGCTATTACGTCGTATTTAGCGCCAAGCACGGCAGCGATGATCCTCTCTATTTTGACGAGGTGATCGACGGCAAGCGCATCTATACGTATATTATTCGGATCAATTTTGAGATGCCAAGCCGGGCCTGACTATCGCGATCTTCCCGGTAGATTTCTTATGAGAGGCTGTTGAATAATTCAGACACGAGCGACGCAAACCAACAACCACGGAATACACGAAACACACGGAAAATTTCCTTTTGTCTTCCCTTCCGTGTGTTTCGTGTATTCTGTGGTTAGCCAAGAGCCTGTTGAATAATTCAGGCTC
>CAMDEX010000288.1 GCA_945897075.1 Litorilinea aerophila | reverse complement strand
GAACCCAATCTACAGCGATCTCTTCTGGAGTCTGCTTTGGATGAACGGTTGGACATCCGTCTCTTTGGCGGATTGGAGTTCCACCAAAACGGTCACCTGCTGGACGGCTTTCGCTCCGGCAAAGTGGCCGCGCTGCTGGCCTGGCTGGCTGTCAATCCCCGCACCCACCAGCGCGAGAGTCTGGCCGGTCTCTTTTGGGGTGAGTTGAGCGATATCGACGCGGCCAACAATCTGCGCCAGAGCCTCTCCAATCTGCGCTCACTGGCCGACAGCCACCTGACCATCACCCGCCAAACCGTCGCCTTTCGCACAAACGCCCCCTATTCCCTGGATGTAGAAGCCTTTGCCGCGGCTGTGGAGCAGACCCGTGACCAGCCCCCTACCGAACGCATCGAAAGTCTACGTCGGGCCGTAGCTCTCTACCGGGGCGATTTTTTGGAAGGGGTGATGCTGCGCGACGCGCCGGAATTTGAAGATTGGGTGCTGGCCCAGCGCGCCCGCTACCGGGAGCTGGCCTTGCAGCTTATGCACGAATTGGTCGCTCTGTTGATGGCGCAGGGTGACTACCCGGGGGCGATCCACGCCGCCACCCGTCTGTTGGCGCTGGATTCCTGGCGCGAGGAGGCCCACCGTACACTGATGCTGGCCCTGGCCCGTACAGGACAACACAGTGCGGCCCTGGCCCAATACGAGAATTGCCGACGCATTCTCCACGAAGTCTTTGGCGCGGAACCATCCGCCGAAACGACTGCACTCTACGCACGCATCCGCTCCGCGCGCCGGGGGCCGCGCCACAATCTGCCCCCCGCGCCCGCAGACCTGCTGGGGCGGGAAGCCGAGTTGGCCGAGATAGGCCGCCTCTTGCATGACCCGACCTGCCGGTTGCTGACGCTGGTGGGGCCGGGCGGGGTGGGCAAGAGCCGTCTGGCTTTGGCCGCAGCCGAGCAGAACCAGGCCAGTTTTCTCAACGGCGTCTGGTATGCCCCTCTGGCCGCGCTCAACCCGGCGCAGCCCGACGCCATCCCCCTGGCCCTGGCCGATGCCCTGCAACTGCCCCTCTCCGGGCCGGTCTCGCCCCAGCAGCAGATCACCGACTTTTTACGCCACAAGGAAGCGCTGCTGGTGCTGGACAATACGGATCATCTGGTCGAGCAGTGCGGCTGGTTTAGCCGTCTGCTGCGCGAAGCGCCCGATGTGAAAATCCTGGCGACCTCGCGGGAGCGGCTCAACCTGCGCTCCGAGTGGCTGATCGATCTGCATGGCCTGCCCTACGCCGAGGAGGGCGGTCAGCAGATTGCCCAATCCGCAGCCGCGCAGCTTTTTGTCCAGCGGGCGCGGCGTCTGCGCAACGGTTTTGCCATCAACGACGAAAACCGCGCCGCCATCGCCCGCATCTGCCGCCTGTTACACGGCGTGCCCCTGGCCCTGGAGATGGCCGCGGTCTGGGTACGCAGCCTCTCCCCGCAGCAGATTGTGGCCGAGATTGAGCGCAGCCTGGACTTTCTGGCCGACCCCAGTACGGACGCGATTGACCGCCACCGCAGCCAGCGCGCGGTCTTTGACACTTCCTGGCATCTGCTGGCCGCGGCCGAACGGGAAGCCTTCGCCCGTCTCTCCGTCTTTCGGGGCGGCTTCGACAGCGCGGCCGCGGGCTGGGTAACCGGTTGTACCGCGGCCACACTGGCGGGGCTGGTGGACAAATCCCTGATCCGCTCTGACGGGGAGAGCCGCTACACCCTCCATCCGCTCCTGCAGCAATACGCCCTAGAAAAGTTGGAGGCCCAGCCTGCGCAGCGGGACGCGCTGATTGACCGGCATATCCACTGGTTTGGCAAACAGATGGGCGACCTGCAGCCGGACATCTACGGCGCAAATTTGCCTGCTGCGCTGAAAACGATCAATCAGAATCTGGACAACATCCGCCAGGCGTGGCGCAGGGCCGGGGAACGGGGCAACTTCGCCTTCTTTGCCCAGGCCATTGATTCTCTGCTGCTCGTTTTCGACATCAACAGCCTCGCGCAAGAGGCGCAGCAGATGCTCCAAAACGCACGCCAGCAGTTGCAGAAACAGGCCAGCGGCCTATCCGAAGAGGCGATTGTGCTGGCCCAATTATTGGCCCACGAAGGCGCTTTCAGCTTCCGTCTGGGTCAGTTTGACAGGGCGCACGACTACCCGCGCCAGGCTATGGATGAATTGCTGCGCCACAACGCGCCTCCTTTCACACTGGGCCACGTCTACGTCTTTCTGGGCGCGGCCCACTACGGGCTGGGGGAGTACACGGCTGCGCTGGCTGCCTTTGCCGCGGCCCAAAACAGCTACGGTGCGGCTGCTTCGCATTGGGGTGTCTCCACTGCGTTGGGCAACCAGTCCGAGGTACATATGGCCTTGCAGCAGATGGACGAAGCGCGTTCTTTTGCCTCCCAAGCCTACGCCACCGGCCAGTTGAGCCGCAACGCCTATCTGCAAAGCCACAATGCCTATCGCATGGCTACGGTCAGCGCCCATTTTCAGGAATACGCCGCGGCGCGCCGCTACCACCAGGAAAGCCTGGAACTCTCCCAGCAGCTGGACTACCGGGGCGGTATGGCCAACGCCTATTCTGCGCTGGGCGACATCTCGTTTGCCCAGCGCCAATATGCCGAAGCGGAGCAGCAGTTTGACGAGGCGCGGGCCATCAACGAGGCGTTTGGCAATTGGCTGGACAGCACCCATTGCCAGGTGCGCGCGGGCAGCGCGGCCCTGCGCCAGGGAGTACACGACAGAGCGGGCGTTTATCTGCGCCAGGCGTTGACCAGAGCCGCCGAAATCGGGGCTGGCGGTGTGCTGGCAGATGGGCTGTTGGCGTGGGCACGTCTGCGGATCGCCCAAAAGCAGGCGGCGCAGGCCATCCCAATCCTGCGTTTTGTCGCCAACAACGCAGAAAGCAGTCCGTCCGCCCAGCAGCAGGCCCAGACGCTCTTGCAGGAACAGGCGGGCGTCAAGCGGGGCAGCCCAGCCGACGCGCCCGTACTAAACGAACTGCTCCAAGAAATTCTGGGTTTTGTGCCCCGCAAAGGATGAAGGGGAGGGGATGATGAGATAATAAGATGATGAAAACCCCGTCCCGACGAGAGAGCAAAAGCGGGACGCAAGGCGTCGGGCGAACATTCCCACGCAGGAGCGTTGGGAACGAGGAAACCAATCACCCAATCAACAATTCAACGGAGACTTTCTATGCAAACCCGAACAGGTAACTTTCCCATCGGCTTTCGGCGTGGCGGCGGTGAATGGCAAAAAGATTTGTCAACACTGCTCGACTGGGCCAAAGCCAACGATTTGGGCGTCATTGATCTGACCCGCAACGCGGCCGAGGAGATGGGCACAGCCATCGCTGCCGGTCTGCGCGTCGGCTCGGTGGACCTGCCCGACAACAAAGGAATGA
This sequence comes from Litorilinea aerophila, assembly GCA_945897075.1. Lineage (GTDB taxonomy): Bacteria > Chloroflexota > Anaerolineae > Caldilineales > Caldilineaceae > JACQGT01. The sequence goes on along the minus strand of CAMDEX010000288.1, from coordinate 3,920 downwards.
TCGCAGCAGACAAAGGACGGCGGGCCGAGGCCATCGCCCGCAACAGCGAACAGATCCGCGCCTGCGCCGCGCACGGCCCGGTCAACCACTTTCTGGTGATGCTGCCGGAAAACCCGGCCCTCCCGCGTCGCGAAAATTTCGGCTATCTCGTGGAGAGCTACGGCGAATTGATTCCGGTACTGGAAGCCAACGACGCCCGGCTGGTGATCGAAGGCTGGCCCGGCCCCGGTGCGCTCTGCTGCACGCCGGAAGGCTACCGGGCCGCGTTTAACGAATTACCATCCAAAGCAATGGGCATCAACTACGACCCCTCCCACCTGATCCGCCAGGGTGTTGACCCGATGCGCTTCTTGGCTGAGTTTGTGGATCGGGTCTACCACGTCCACGGCAAGGACACGGAGCTGATCCCCGAAGGACTATACGAATACGGCCACGAGCAGCCCGCCACCTTTGCCAGCCCGCTTGCCTACGGCGGCCACGCCTGGCGTTACACCATCCCCGGCCACGGCATCTTCCGCTGGACCACCGGTCTGGGCATTCTGGCCGAGAATGGCTATGCGGGCGCGGTCTCGATTGAGTTGGAGGACGCCAACTTCCACAAAATCGCCGCGGCCGAGCAGTTGGGGATTGTGCAGGGGGCGCGGTTCCTGACCGGTGCTTAAACTCTAACCACAAAGACACAAAGGCACAAAGAAGGAAAGGTAAATTTGCCTCTTTCTTCGTGTCTTTGTGTCTTTGTGGTTAAGTTGTTGTAGGGAGGTAACAGATGTGGTCTCCTGATTTGTACTTGGCGGCGTGGAACTACGCGGCGCAGATGCACGGCGGGCAGAAAGTGCCGGGCACGGAACTGCCCTATCTGGCCCACATCGGCGCGGTGGCGATGGAAGTGCTGACCGCGCTGGCCCAGGGCAGTTGGGTAGATGAGCCGGATTTGGCCGTGCAGTGTGCGCTGCTCCACGACGTACTCGAAGATACGTCTGCCACCTACGCCGATCTGTCCGAACGCTTCGGTGTGGCCGTGGCGGACGGGGTGCTGGCGTTGACGAAAGACACGACGCTGCCCTCCAAAGCCGCACAGATGGCCGACAGCCTGGCCCGCATCCGCGGTCAGCCGCGCGCGGTGTGGATGGTGAAGCTGGCGGATCGCATCACAAACTTACAGCCACCGCCCCCTCACTGGGACGCGGCCAAAATTGCCGTCTATCGCGCCGAGGCCGAGACAATTCTGGATGCGCTGGGCGAGGCGGATAAATGGCTGGCGGCGCGGCTGCGGGGGAAAATTGCGGGGTAGGGGGGGTAAAAAAGAGAGATGCTGGCTGTGCCTTTACCCTGGCTGGGGACGAAACTCAACACCGGCCAAAACCGCCAGTTCAGCGACACTGGCCTCGATCCGCACATTTTCTGGCTCTTCGCCGAGAGGTGTGCCAATGCGAGAAAGCCAACGCATTAGTTTCCCAAGACTCAGGCCATACGCAATCGCGACAGCCGAGGCGTTCTGCAGTAGCGTGCGATCCAATTCGGCTAAACGTCTGCATTCCGGTGGGGTGAGTTGGCCATCTTCATACATCGTCCCAAGCTGCGTTCTCTGTCCTGCATATTGCATATAGGCCATCTGAGCATCCATTCGCTCACCCTCATCCATTGATGGTTTTAAAGTGGCGTAGAATTCGGCATTTGCGATAAGGCGAGCATAGCCATCCAGATAAACACCGACTTTGTGATGAGTATCCTTCTCTGACTCTTTTTGCATTTGTCATTCCCTTTTTCAGCGTTGTCGGATGGCCTCTGTCCAATTGGCGTCAATAACATTTCGTCGGTCTGCGGTGCGGAAGCCTGTAGTCAACGATCCAAACTCCGGGCTATATGCGACGAAGAGCAGCCGTTCGGAGTCTATCGCTCCTCGCGTCTGAGAGGGTGCGATAAATCCCGCATAGGGACGGCCAAAATAGAGATATGTCCATATTTCTACTGCCGGGCTTTGCACAGCCAGACGTAGATCCGCCAAGTACTGCTCCTGCGTCGTATTTACTGTCCACTGTCGATCCAAATATATCCGTTCCAATAAATGCCATTCGACACTCGGCAAACGCGCTGGACAAGCGATGCCAGAGACGAGAAGTTCCTCACGCACCCGGACCGGCACACGGGATACATAGCTGGCAAACGGCACTTGAACCACATGTGCGATGATCTCTGCTACTTCCGCGTTCGTTGCCCTGCGTCCGTCCACAATCAATTTGAGGATAAGGGCGTCAGTTTCGGTCACGGGCGTGCCCCAGTGAAAGTGAGAATTGCTCGTCTGCGGAGTATATCACGCACAGAGGAGGGGGCAAAGTAGAGAATCTCTGCCTTCATCCATTGTAGAAGGAAAAAAGGAGTGCCAGGTTTTTGAAAACCTGGCACTCCTTTTGGTTTGAAATCGGTTACGTTTTACAACCCACTCAGCAGCCCCGTCCACACACTGGGATATAGCCCAATGACGACCGTCGCCACAGCGGCGATGACGACGCTGGCGTTGAGACCCGCCCAGACCCGCCGCTCCACCTGTTCTGTAGCGTCGCTGAAATAGATCGTCACCGTCACGCGCAGGTAGTAATAGGCGCTGATGGCGCTGTTGAGTACACCCACAGCCACCAGCCAGGCCCAGCCCCCATCCACTGCGGCTTTGAAGAGGAAGAATTTCCCGAAGAAGCCAGCCAGCGGTGGGATACCCGCCAGGCTGAGCATAAAAATCGTCATCGCCAGGGCCAGGGCCGGGTAACGGTTGGCGGCTCCGGCCAGTCGGCTCTGCTCCAAGTCGCCTTCGCCCGCCTTCTCCATTGCAATCGCCACCGCGAAAGCGCCGATGTTCATAAAGGCATAAGCGAAGAGATAGAAGATGGCCGCGCTGCTGCCTTCCGTCGTGCCGGGGACAATGCCCACCAGCAGATAACCGGCGTGGGCCACGCTGGAATAGGCCAGCATCCGTTTGATGCTCGTCTGGCGCAGGGCGGTCAGATTGCCGACGGTCATTGTAATCACCGCCAGCACGGCCAGGGCCATCCCCCACTGGGGTTGCAGGCTGGGCAGAGCGACCAGCAACACCCGAATGAAACCGGCGAAGGCAGCGGTCTTTGTGCCCACACTCATAAAGGCCGTCACCGGTGTGGGCGCGCCCTGATAGACATCCGGCGTCCACATGTGGAAGGGGACGAGGCTGACTTTGAAGCCAAAACCGACGACCAGCAGAGCGATACCGGGCAGGGCCAAGCCGAGATTGCCCACGCCGCTGCTCAGAGCCGTGCCGATGGCTGCATAGTTTGTGCTGCCCCCCGCGCCGTAGAGCAGGGCCGCGCCGTAAACGAAGAAGCTGCTGGCGAAAGCGCCCAAGAGAAAATACTTCATCGCCGCTTCGGTGCTGCGCGGGTTCTCCCGGTAGAAGCCGCTGAGAATGTAGAGGCCCAGCGAGAAAATTTCCAGGGCGACAAAGAGAACGATCAGGTCGGTGGCGCTGCCCATCAGCATCATACCGCTGGCTGTGAGCAAGAGCAGGGAGTGGTACTCGCCGCTCTGTTTGCGTATGGCGGGCAGATAGTCGCCGCTGAGCAGCACGCCGAAGATGGCTGCGATGCCCACCACCAGCCGCACGCCCAGCGAGAAGGTGTCCGAAGTGGCCCCGCCCATATAGGCAGCCGTGGGCTGGTTCCAGACGTAGACGGCTGCGCCCAGACTGACCAGCAGCGTCAGCAGAGACAAGCCGGGCAAAATGCCCGCCTCGTTCTGCTTGCGCCGGGCAATGTCGGCCATCATCACCAGCATCGCGCCCACCATCAGCACAATTTCGGGCAGAAGGACGGAGAGATTTTCAAAGAGTACAGAAGTGTTCATTCCTGCTCCAACAAACGTGGAGCGTAGTGCGTGGTGCGTGGAACGTGAATCGG
>CAMDEX010000287.1 GCA_945897075.1 Litorilinea aerophila | reverse complement strand
GCACGGTAGCCGCTCTGGAAAGCGTCTTGGGCTGGCTGCGCGCAGCCAGCCCAAGACGCTTTCCAGAGCGGCTACCGTGCGACGATCCTTTTGCCTGAGAGTGTCACGCAGAGAGAGGGGCGCTCTCTTTGCGCTTGCACCTTCGGCGTCCTGGGGTCAGGCTCTCTCTCGCCACACTGTTTGCGCCCGCTGATTTGGTTGTGGGTTCATTATACACAGAATGGCGGGGAAAGAAAACGGCGCGATCAATCGGCGCGGCCGCATCAAATATAGGCCAGGTTGGGGTCATCGCGAATGTAAGCCAGTTTTTGCCCCAGATAGGGCGTCGCTGTCAGGTTGTGCCAGCGCCGCAGAAGGTGATAGGTGTGTGAAGTGAGCAAGCAACATGCCTCCACCGCGTCTCTCCATTCTGGACGGCGCACCTCCTCGATGGTTGCCAGGTAGGGAAGAACGCCAAAATCCCAGGCGGCGCAAAGGCGCGCAAGAAAATCAACTCGATCGGCAAGCGAGGTGAGTTCGGTCGGGGGATCTACATCTGGATAGAGCGTTGCATCAAACCAGTCTTCCATGCAGAAACTCCTCTCGATACCAGCGACGCAGTCGGCTGGCTTGCTCACGCTGTTCTGGATCGGCAATGGCAGCCAGCGGCCGGTACAGTTCGATACGCTCCAGATGCCCGTTGAGCGCAACTTTCGCCAAATCGCCATCGGCTTCGTCACCCGCCAGTTCTTGCCGCTGCCGCCACAATTGCCAGCATTGCGGCAACGTTGCCAGTTCAGATTGGCAAAGCGCGTAAATATCACGAAAATCACGGGGAGCGCCACGCTGAATGAGTGCGGTCATTTTGCTGGCAACCAAGTCAGGAAAACTGTCGAGTAGGACATTTGTCCACTGCGCCGATACAGATGGCTGCAATTGGGCGGAACGTTCCGCAATCTGAAAACTAAAACTCTTCTTCTTCTGTTCGGTATCCAATTCGATGCTCGTGACATCACCAAACGAACGACGGCGCACCCGGCCGTAGACGCCTAATGCGGCAATCAGGGTTTCGATCACCTGTTCGCGTTCCTTCGCTGTGGTGGCTGGATGCCACCACGCATCCACATCAAAAGTTGATCGGTAATCCAGGTAATGCAGCAGTGCGAATGCGCCACCCAGTGAAATTTTCCCACCAAGGCTGTGTTGCGCAAGCGCGTGTAAACAATCGTCAGCATAGTCGGGAATATGTGTTGGTCGTGCTGGATTGGGTGATAAATCGTTCAATTTTGCTCTGAATTTCAGTTCTGTCTACAGTGCAGCGCAGGCCACAAAGGGTTCGGCATTCGTAGCTTTAATCATCACGAGTTCAATTTTACGAGTACAATTATAGCACTACTCTGAAAATAGCCACGTAACGCAAGCTGTTAGCTTGCGGCAGCCCGCACTGACAGTGCGGGTTACAAAGGACGGCGTCCCGATTTTCATCGTTATCGCTGTCAAGCAGTCGTGTCGCCTGGTGTGAAGGTCGGTCAATACACTCTACGTCAGGTATTGTTCAATCACGGGGGCGCAGGGTTGTGGGTTTGTTGTACGCCCATCCTCGGCTATGTTATGATGTGGTTCTGTACGACTCTCCGGCACTCCGCAACGAGGACAGGAATGATCGAGGCCATCACCTTCGATTTCTGGGATACCATCGCCATTGACGATTCCGACGAACCCAAGCGCGCGGCCCTGGGGCTGCCGAGCAAAGCGGAGTCGCGCATTCAGTTGTTTGCGGCGCGCGTGACCAAAAACCACCCGGAGGTCAACTACGCAGAGGCCGCAACTGCCTATCAACACGCCAACCGGGCCTTCAGCGACGAATGGCACACCCAACACCGCACCCCCGGTGTGGCTTCGCGCCTTTATGACGCGTATGATTATTTGGGCTTGCGCCCGGCAGCAGGCAAATTTGCCGAATTGATGCGCGAAGTGGACGAACTTGTGCGCGAAATCGAGGATATGGAAGTGCGCATCCCACCTGACTTTGCGCCAGGTGTACACAGCGCACTGGAATTGCTCCGTCAGCAGTACAAACTGGGCATCATCTCCGACACCATCCACACCACTGGCCGGGGGCTGCGTTATCTGCTGCAACGTCAGGGGCTGCTCCAATACTTCAGCTATTTTGTCTTTTCTGATGAGATCGGTGCCTCCAAACCGGAAGCAAAAGTCTTTCGCCAGGCTGCGCTGGGGATGCAGACCGCGCCCAGCGAAATGGTACACATCGGCGACCGAGAGAGCAACGATGTGGTGGGGCCTATCGCCATCGGGATGAAGGCGATTCTCTTCACCGGCATCAAAGACCGGGGCAGCGAGAAGACCCGCGCCAACGCCATCTGCCGCACCTACGCCGAACTGCCCGACATCATCCGCCGCCTGCCTGTCTACACGCCCCCCGTTTTCCAACCCATCAACCGCTATCCGACCTATTTGTAGATAGTGGGTATTGGGTATTTCGTGGGGGTGAGCGAAGTTGGCGGCAGTCATCAGCCGTCAGTCATCAGTAAACAGTCATCAATGGCCTCCAAGAGGCATCTCCTTACTGATAACTGCTCACTGTTCACTGCTCACTGCTCATTCACCTATACCCCAAATCACCCCCAATGAAATACCCAATACCCAATACCCAATTCATTACCGACCAGTTCACCGCCGCCTTTCCGGCCAAATTGCGTGGCCCGCGCACGATTGGCCGTGAAGCCGAACATCCGGTAGTGGATGCAGAGGGCGTGTTTGTGGATGTGTCCGGGTTGCTGCCACAACTGGCCGCGCCCGGCGATCTGACAGCCAAGTACGACGCCGTCTATACCGATCTTCTGGTAGAACTATCTGGACCAGAATTCACGTACGCGCTGGAGGTGGGCCGGGGCACAATCGAAATCAGCACCCGTCCCTGCGCCGACCTTTTCCAGGTGGAGCAGTGCTACCAGGCCGCCCTGGCGCGACTGGTGCAGGCGGCAACCCTGCGCGGTTGGCATGTTCTCGGCTATGGCATCCAGCCGCTGTCGCCCCCCTCTCTGCCCCTGCTCACGCCCAAGCAACGCTACCAGGCTCTGCTGGAACGGATGGGCGACGAGTGGTTCTGGTACGCAGTCACCGCCAGCGACCAGACGCAGATCGACATAGCCCGGCCCGAGCTGCTGACACAACTCAACACTGGCCTGCTGATGGCCCCGGTGATTATCGCGTTATGCGCCAACTCGCCCGTCGTCGGCGGCCAACTGCTCGGCTTCGCCTCGGCCCGCGAGGGCCATATGTGCAGCACCACCCCCTTTGACCAGCGCCACGGTATGCCCATCTCGGCCTACGACTCCATCGAGGAGTTCATCACCCGCCTCTCTCGGCTGGATGTGTTGTTGCGCCGGGAGGGTTCGCGGCTGCTGCCCGACTGGGGACATTTTGACGAGAAGTTGCGCGCCGGGCAGGTCACTTTTGACGATTTTCTGCTCCACGACCACTACATCTGGCACAGCGCGCGCCTGCGCACCGCCTACGCCACTGTCGAACTGCGCCCGGCTTGCCAACAGCCGCCACACGAGCCGATGGCGGCCTGTGCGCTCTGTCTGGGGTTGGCGGAAGCCGCGGCAACGATCCACGCCTTTGTCAGCCAACGGCTGGGCGCGAACTACTGGCTGCGTATGCGTTCTTGGCACAGACGGGTGATCAGCTCCGGGCTGGCCGCGCCGCAGCCAGTGGAGGGTTTCCTGGCCGAGATTCTGCGTATGGCCGAAGACGCTGTCCGCGCACGCGGTCTGGGCGAAGAGGTCTATTTCGCCCCCCTCTGGCAGCGGCTAGAGAAGAAGGAAAACCCGGCGCTGGCGGCGCGGCGGCTCTTTTTGCGCAGTGGTCTGGCGGGATTGTTGGAATACGTGCGGGTTGGGGAGGGGCGGAAGGGAGAATAGTAGTGGCCTCACAGCATCACAGCAGGTGAGCGAGCGCAAGAAATCTTCTGCCTCCATATTCAGATTCAGAATAGAAATGTGAGAGTAAGTATGTATCCAAATTCATCCAACCGGGGCTGGAATTCCTTGAGCCGTACCCAGCAGATCGTTGTGGCTGTCATCGGTGTAATCGTCTTGTACGCGCTTCTTTCCGGGGCAAGCGCAATCGGTCGTCTGGGCGATCCCAATTGGATTGTTGCCGCCGCCGCGATCGTCTTCATCGCCTTCCCCGTGCATGAATTGGCCCACGCGGCGATGGCTGTGGCCCTGGGCGACCCCACACCCCGGCGGCAAGGACGTTACACGCTCAACCCCCTGGCCCACATTGACCCTATCGGCGCAGTGCTGATCCTTTTTACCGGCTTTGGCTGGGCCAAACCGGTGCAGTGGAATCCGCGCAATGTAACAATCGACGCGCGGTTGGCGGTCATTCTGGTCTCCCTGGCCGGCCCGGTGAGCAATCTGATCATGGCTGGGATTGCCCTCTTTTTTCTCGACAAAACGACGATTGACATTGTGCGGCATTTTCTTGAATCCTTCGCTTTTATCAATGTCCTGCTCTTCGTCTTCAATCTGATCCCCGTCCCACCTTTGGACGGTTCCCACGTTCTCTTTGCTCTGCTGCCCGGCAACACATACGAACTGCAAGAGACGCTGCAGCGCTACGGCTTTTTGCTGTTGATGGTTGTCATCTTTATAAGCGGCTCGTTTATCTCTAGAATTGTCTGGACAATTGTGCAAGCGTTATACGGGCTGGTGACTTGAGTGGGGAGTGTAATCGGTTGGCAGTGGCTGATGGCAACAGCACTGTTCACTGCTCATTGGCTATTGGCTGACAACCGCCATGCCCAATTTGGTCAATCTGTGACCAATCCGGTAAGATCAGCGAACTATGAGTATAGAAATCGAAATCAACACATCCTCTCCTTTGACCCATTCGCGCGCCAAGCGACGCCTCCACAGTCGTCGCCGACCGCTTCCACACCGGCAGGCTCTCTTGCCTGTGCGTATCTTTTGGCGCATACGCCAGTTCATACGGGGGGTGATCGCCCATGTGGACGCGGACGAAATGCTGGTGGTGACGCGCATCCTCTCCAAAGCGGCCCTTTGCCGTTTCTGTGAAATGCCCCTGGACGGGCAACGCCACAGCCTGAATGTAATCTACACGCTGCACGAAGCGGGCTGGGATGACCAGGACCTGGCCGCGGCCGCCCTCCTGCATGACGTGGGTAAGGTGGCGGGCAACCAGGCGGGGATCGCCCTCTCGCCCTGGCTGCGCTGGCCGCTTGTCCTGCTGGATACCTTTGCACCGAATAAGGTCGCCTCTCTGGCCGCGGATACCCCCGCGGCGGGCTGGCGCTATCTGCTCCACGTCCACCGAGAACATCCGGCTATCGGCGCGGCCTGGGCAGCAGAAGATGGCTGCTCGGAACTGACCTGCTGGTTGATCGCCCACCACCAGGACAAGCCCAACGGCCAGCCGGCGCAAAAGCGGGAAGAACTTCTCGCCCTACTTCAATGGGCCGACAGCCGCAATTAGGCAAAAATTGTATCTTCTCAATAACCGGTGGTAAAGGCCAGACCTGACAGGTGCGCCCAGCGATTTTTTTGCCTGGCAGACTTCTTCACGGGCGCACCTGTCAGGTCTTTCCCCTGGATATTGAGAAGATACCAAAAATTCACCACAGAGACACAAAGACATAAAAAAATCAGCGCTGATCAATGCAAATCATGAGAATCAGCGTCCCATTCTCTCTTCCTTTGTGCCTTTGTAGTTATTGAATAGGAGCACCAATGGCAAAGTCTCAAATCACGATCATCGGGCTGGGGCTGGCGGGCGCAAGCCTGGGGTTGGCCTTGCGTCAGGGCGGCGCTGATTTTGAAATCGTCGGCCACGACAAAAGCCCGGATGTGTCGGCTGCGGCCAAACGGATGGGCGCGGTGGATCGCACAGAATGGAACTTACACCGATCCTGCACCGGCACTGGGCTGGTGATTATCGACGCGCCTCTGGCCGAACTGAGCGAAGTGCTGGGTCATATCGCCGAGGACTTGTCCAGCGGTGTGGTGGTGGTGGCGTTGAGCGATGTGATGCAGCCTGCCCTACGCATCGGCGCGGCAGCCCTGCAAAGTCACGCCTTTGTGGTGGCCCATCCCATCTTGAACCGGGTGGGCGGGGAGTTGGAAGCCAGGGCCAATCTCTTTGCCCAGAGCCAATTCTGCATTGGGGCCAGTGTGGAGACACCACCAGAAGCGCTGGAACTGGTCAACAACCTGGCCCTGCGCGCCGACGCCATCCCTTTTTACGTTGACCCGACCGAACACGACGGCATCATTGCCCTTTTGGAACAGACGCCCCGGCTTCTGGCCGCCGTTCTGATGCAGGCCGCCAGCGGCTCCTCCGGTTGGCGGGACGGGCAGAAGCTGGCTGGCCGCGCTTTTGCCAACGCCACCGAAAGCGCCACAGACCCCGCGGCCCTGGCCGGCGCACTTTTTGCCAACCGGGAAAGCCTGTTGCGCAGTTTGGAACAGATGGAGGAAACTTTAGGCGAATGGCGGGCGCTGTTGAAAGCCGAAGATGACAGACCTCTGGGCGCTGCGCTGGCCCAAATCACTGACCGTCGCCTGCGCTGGCAGCACGATGTAAAGTTACAGACGTGGGAAAGCGCGGACGAACCGGCCAAAGAAGCCCAACCCGGCCTGCTGCGCCAGATGTTCTTTGGCAATCTCTTTGGCGGGCAGCGGCGCAAACTGGACGAAAAAAAATAGGGCCACCCCAATTCCCAATTGAGGAATGCTATGCAACTGGGAGATGTCATCGGCACACTCGTAGCCACACACAAAGCCCCCAATCTGGACGGGGTGAAGCTCCTCGTTGTCCAGCCCCTGGACCGTCACGGCGCGCCCAGCGGACAGCCGCAGGTGGCCGCCGACGCCACCGGTCAGGCCGGTGCGGGCGAGCGGGTGCTGCTTATCGCCAGCCGGGAAGCAGCCCAGGCGTTGGAGCGCACCTACGCGCCCGTAGACCTGGCGATTGTGGGCATTGTGGATGAGGTGGCCTGATGTACATTGGCAAAGTCGTGGCGACGGTTGTCGCTACCGTCAAGCACCCCACCTTCGACGGCCACAAACTTCTGCTGGTGGAGATGCTAGGGCTGGACGGCCAGCCCACGCCCAAATACGACATCTGCGTGGACAGCGCGCAGGCGGGCATCGGCGATAGGGTGCTGGTCATGGACGAGGGCAGCGCGGCCAAGCAGATTCTCGGCCAGAAAGCCGAGCCGGGCCAGGGCGCGGTGCGCGCGGTGATTGTGGGCATTGTGGACGCGGTGGATATCGCGTAGGTCGGACTGTCAGTCCGACTGGCGTAAGTCGG
>CAMDEX010000286.1 GCA_945897075.1 Litorilinea aerophila | reverse complement strand
TCCTCGCCTGTCACTAATCGGTTATTCCCAACTTCTATACCTTACTCTGCGTCGTCCTTTTGGGCAAGCTTTTCCCGCTTGCTGCTCTCCCAGCCCACTTCGCCACCTCTCGACACTCCCTTTTGATTTTTTCAAGACTCTCTATACTCGCCCACCAGCTCGCGCTGCTTCTGGTAGAGCAGATCATCGGTGGTATTGACCACCGCCGTTGTGGAGGAGGTTGCCGTGCCCGCTGTGCTGTAGCCCCAGGAGCCGGTGGCGTAGGCTTTGTCGGCCGCCCAGATTTGCCCCTGGCCGTCGGTGAAGGTCGTCCCCCCCACATTCACGCGCTGCGCGTAGGGCGCTGGTGTGGGCGTGGCCGTGGGCGTGGCCGTGGGCGCAGACCAGGTCTGGCTCAGGTTGACCGCAAACCCTACTTTGATGCGTCCGTAGCCAAAGAATTGATCCCATCCGGGGTCGCCCAGGTCCAAGACACTCTCTTGGATGATCGTGCGCACGTTGGCTGCCGTCAGAGCCGGGTTTTGCGACAGAATCAGCGCGGCCAGACCGCTGACGTGGGCAGCAGCCATGGAGGTGCCGCTCAAATAGCCATAGGTGTTGCCGCTCGCCGCCGTCCAAGTGCTGCTCCAAATCTGGTCGCCGGGCGCCGACACCTCGATGGCTGTGCCATAGTTGGAGGAGGGCCAGCGCAGGTCAGTGGCCGTCGTGGCGGCCACACCGATCGTCTCGGCGTAATAGGCGGGGTAGAAGGGTGCGTTGCTGGTGTTATTGCCCGCTGCCGCCACGATCAGCGCGCCGCTGCCCGCGGCATAGAGGATGGCGTCGGCCAGCACCTGGGATTCCGCGCCGCCGCCCAGACTCAAATTGAGTATCTTTGCGCCGTGATCCACCGCATAGATAATGCCGGCCGCGATATCGGCCCAGGTGCCGCTGTTCTGGGCGTTGAGAACCTTGACGGGCAGGATGGAGACAGTGGGGGCGATGCCGACGATCCCCTGTCCATTGTTGATGGCCGCGGCCAGAATCCCCGCTACGTGCGTGCCGTGGCCATGATCGTCGCTGGCGTCGTTGTCGCTGTTCACAAAGTCATAGCCCGTCAACAGACGCCCGCTAAATTCCGAGTGGGTGGGCGAAACACCCGAATCAATCACCGCCACGATCACGCTACCGCTGCCGGTGGTGATGTCCCAGGCAGCGGGCGCATTGAGAAGCTGGGGGGCATAGACTTTGGCGGGGTCGTTGTAGTCTGGGTCTGTGGGGGCCACTTTGCCCTTTACAATATAATTTGCCTCGGCATAGAGTACGCGTGGATTGGCAAGCAGAAGATCAATGGTCGCATCCGTATTGCTGCCCGGCGCTAGGAGTACCTGGTAGGCCTGGATGCGCCCCAGATAGCGTTTGATCGTCAAGCCAAAGGTGGCGAGAAGCTCTTTGGCATCTGTAAAGGTGAGCGAAGGCACAAAACGCACAATGATTTCGCTGGCTATGAAATCATTGCCGATGTGACCAAAGAGATTGTCTGTATCGGCCTGTCCAAAACCGCTAAACTGGGCCATCTGGAGATCGTGGGTGGTCCAAATGTGGTGGCGGGGCAGTTGCTTGCGATCCACATACAACAGAAAATTGCCGGTGGCCGCCATTGTAAAGGCATACGCGCCGTTGGCGTCGGTCACGGATTGGGCCGCGATCAGCCCTTTGAACTCGCCCCGCCGGCCGCGCTTGCCATCCCGATACAATTGTACAGCGACACCCGACGTGCCTGGCTCGCCGGCGTCGCGCAGACCGTTGGCGTTGCTATCCGTAAAGACCAGCCCGGTGATCGTGTTGAGCGCGCCGGTCAGACAGGCGATGGAGGTGTGTTTGCCAGCGACAGACAGGGGCTGGGCGTTCGACAGCCCCGCGTTGGTTTTGTCAATGGCGTAGAGATGGCCGCTGCTGACACCCAAAAATGCGCCATCGTTGGTAAAGCTCAAGCCAGCGATGGGTACACCCAAAGGTCCGACTGTAGTGACCTCGCCTTTGTTTTTGTCAATGCGGATCAGCCAGCTTGGGCTGTCCACAGCGCCATCGCTGGCAGCGGCGTACATTTGACCGTCAAAGGGATCGATGGCGATGGCCACAATGTCGCCCAACTGGGCCGGGGTCTGAATGGGCAGATAATCCGCTGCGGAACGACCCGCAAAGGCCGCCATTCTGGCGGCCCCATTTGCGCCATCCACCTGAATCAGCAGATCCAATTCGCTTTTGCCGATGCTGGCGTAGATCACCCCGGTCAGCGGATCGATGGTCAGCCCCTGTCCATTGTCAAAAGTTTGCAGGCCAAGCCTGCCGTTGCCCTGTCCCATCGGTTGTCCCAGGGACAAAAATTGACCCGCGGCCAGATCCAAGCGGCCGACACGATCGCCAGCGATGGCGTAGAGTCGTCCGCCCGCCTCCGGCCAATAGGCAATGGCGCGCACGGATTCGCCGCCGCCAATGGCTGTCTCTGTCGCAGCAGAGTTGCCGTCGGGCAGGGTGATAGAAGTAAGCAGATTGCTGCCGTCGCCCGCCATCGCTGCGGCGTAGCAGTTGATTACCGTCGTGGCATAGGCCGTAGGCACAACAAAAAAGCCACCGTTTAGCAAGAACGTGACGATCAAAATGCTCCCCCAGGATCGACGTGACATCTTTTCCCCCTACCAACAAATACACCTGCTGGTTAGCAGCTACCATACTATATCGGAACTGTGACAACTTTTATTACAATACCGTTACAGTTACAAGCCCTGTCCTGAAAATAGCCGCCGTAGGTCAGACTGGCAGCCCGACCGGCCTATCAAAAACACGGATTGCAGAATTGACGGATTGTGCAGGACGCAAAATACGACAACGGATAGAGACAAGAACGGATTCATCTCGATAAATGTTCAGATACATCCGTTGCCGTCCAAATCCGTTATAGTATTCTGCGCTGCAACAGAATAGGCAAACGGGCCGGATGTAACTACGTCCGGCCCATTCATTCTAACCTATTTTGTCCGCATCGGCACACTCCCCAGACCTGTCAGGTGCGCAGAGTAAGTTCTCGCACATTTCCAGACTGTTTCACCTGCGCACCTGACAGGTTTTTAGTTCCACCCGTCTCGCCAGCCCCTACCTGTCACAAGGTCTGACCCGCACAATGACCAAGACCCAGCCCAGGCGCTGGTGTCACCACCGGCACTGTCACATGGAAAGTGCTGCCCTGGCCCGGTCTGCTCTCATACCAGATTTCGCCGCCGTGCAATTCCACCAGAGAACGGGTGATGTAGAGTCCCAGCCCCGCGCCGGTTGTGCCATTCTTGCGCACCTGCGCGCCGCGGTAGAAACGCTCAAAGAGATGGGCCTCGGCCTGCTGCTCGATGCCGTGGCCCTGATCCGAGACAGAGAGACGCAGGAATTCCCCCGAGGCGGTGGGGTGAACGGCCAGCGTCAGCGTGCCGCCGTCCGGGGTGAATTTGCTGGCATTGCTGAGCAGATGGCCCACCACCTGTTCGATGCGGGCCGGATCGCAGAGGGCGGCGGGCAGGTCCGTGGCCATCTCCACCTCCAATTGCTGGCCGTGGGCCGCCAGGCGCGGCTCAAATTCCAGCATCGCGTCATCCACGATGGCGTGGATGGGCGTGGGGCGCAGCACCAATTCCAACCGGTCCGAGTCAATGCGGGCCGCGTCCAAAAGCTCGTTCAATGTGACAAGCAGCCGCTGGGTACTCGCCTCGATCCAGCCCAGATGTTCGTTCTGTTGCGCGGTCAGGTTCTCGGCCCCCGTGTCCTGCAATAGCTCCAAAAAGCCATAGATGGCGGTGAGCGGGGTACGCAGTTCGTGGGCGGCCACGGAAATAAACGAAGAACGAATCTCATTCATCAGCCGCAATTCGGTATTGGAGGCGGCCAATTCCAGATTTTGCCGCTCCAACCGCTGCTGTAGGAGATGCAATTCGTTGTGGCGCTGCAACAACTCCTGCTGCGCCATGCCGTACTCGGTCACATCCTGCGCCAGAAGGAGCAGCCCGCGCGCGGCTGTGTCGGGGTCGCGATAGCCGCGCAGCACAAGCGTTACATAGCGGGTGTTGCCCTGGCTGTCTTCCCGGTTCAACAATTCAAAGCGCAGATGCTCGATCTCACCGGCCAGAAGGGCGTGCGTAGCCTCTTCGCTGCCCACCAGTTCCGGCAGCAGAGCCAGCAGCGATTGACCGATCACATTCATCGGGTTGTCACGCCCCCACAGAATCTGCGGGTCGCCGTAGACACTCTGGACGCACCCGGCGGCATCGGCCAGGGCATACGCGATCATCTGTTCGGATAAGATCAATTGGGTAATCAGGCTATGCACAGGCCACTCCTACCAAATAGGGAGATTGGGGATTGGAGATTGGGAGATTAAGAGATTGGGTGACGGCAATCCCCAATCTCTTAATCTCTTAATCTCTTAATCTCCCAATATCCCACTCTCTCACTCTCCCGTTCTGCTTGACCATTCACGCAGACTCCACCAGCACGCGGCCCAAATGGCGGAACATCTCCTCGACATTCTGACCAGTGCGCGCGCTTGTGACAAAACAGGTTGCGCCCAACGCGGCGGCGGCCTCCTCCACACGGGTCAAGAGCAGACGCTGCTCTGGGCTGTCGCTTTTGTTGGCCACCAGAATAATCGTTGCCTCGGGGGTCACCTGGCGCAGATCGGCCAGATAGCCCTCCAGACTCAGCAGACTTTCCGGGCGGGTGAGATCACAGACCAGAATGGCCCCCGCCGATCCGCGCATATAGCTGCCCCGCATCTGGCTGAAATCCTCGCTGCCGGCCAAATCCCAGAGCATCATCGTCAATTCAACCACCGCGCCATCCTGCATTGGCACAGCTACGGTTTTACGGCTCACCTTGACGCCGATGGTGCTGATATATTTGTCATCAAAGAGATCGTAGACAAAACGGCGCGCGAGGCTGGTTTTGCCAACCGCGAAATCTCCCAGTAGACAGACTTTTTTGCTGACTGTTCTCACAGTTCAATTCCTTGCCCGGTCTCTGTCACCGGGAAATTTCCGCCGGGATGGAGAGAAACGATTCAAATTCGCTGCGCGCCGCCTGGCCCAGGGCCGCAGCATCGCCGTCATAGCGCTGCAGGCGCTGGCGCACATTTTTCTCAAAAGCGTAGATGCGTTGGTAGAGTTTCCAGCGAAAATCGGACGTAACCACCCCATCAATCACCACGCCTACGTAGGAATAGCGTCCAAACTCCAGCAAAAGCTCACGCTTGCCCATCTGTAGCTTGTGTAGCTGATCCTCGCCCTCGCCCAAAACCTGATCGGCAAACTCCCGGATGGCGGTGAGCATCGCCCCCACCAGGTCGGCGTCGGCTGCGTTCTGGGCAGAGCGGCTGGTATGCCAGAGCAGCAGGCCGCTCTCGCGGTGAATCAGATAGATTTCCTGCACGACAAAGGGCAAGCCACTGCGCAGCGCCAATTCGCCCACAGAAATCCCTGTGAAGCGCGCGCGCAGCCGCTGCCCAATCTTCTGAAAATCTGTGGCCGCCTGCAAGCGCTCGTCAATCGAGCGGGCCAGGTCGCGTATGGCCTCGGTGACGGCGCGCACGACAATTTGGCCGATGACAGGATAGAGAGCGTCGATGATCTCTTCGCGGGACTCCTGAATCTGGCGGCGGATCGCATCACCCAAGACGGGGGCCACCGCGGCCGCCAGCGCGTCTTTGTCGCTGAACTGGCGGCGCAGGGAATCCAAGTCCTGGGCCAGTAGCTGCATCTGATCGCGATCCGTGCCCAGCAGGATATTCTGCAGAGCAGACAACGCAGCGCTCTCATTTTCCACAGAGGCAGCCGTTGGGTCAGCCGCGGTTGCTCTACGCCCAGCCGGGTTACCCGCAAAACGGCGGGCCAGCGGCTCGGCTTGCCGTTCGACCAGATCATCCACGGCAACATCAACCAGCCGTCCCATACGGGCGTGGCCGACAGAGCTATCGTTTCTGTGTGCAGGGTTCTGTGTACTCACCAGATCGTTCCGGTCTAAAGTTGGGTAATTGGGATATTAGGGTATTGGGAGATTGGGAGATTAGGATATTAGATCACCACTGACGTACTACCCAATACCCCAATATCCTAATATCCAATACCTACTCGTCTGTTTGCAACAGCCCATCCAGCATAGAGGAGAGTATCCCCGTCCCTTTGATCTGGTTGCCCATCTCGATCAGGAGATTGCCGAGCTGTTCTCGATCCACTTTTTCAGCGCTCAGACGATCCAGCGCAGAACGTGTCTCGGCGCGCAGATCGTCAATGGCTGTCTGGAAATCCTGGCGCGCCTCCTGCAATTTCTTATTTTGCGCGCTGTCCTGGGCGGCCAACTGCTCGTTGGTCTTCTCCAGCGCCCTTTGCAGCCGCTCCAAATCCCGCTGCTGCGTGGCAAAACGGGCGTCGTAGTCACGGATGACGCCGCCAAAGAGAATTTCACGCACCCGTTCCATGTCCTGCGGGCTGGTTGCTGGATTTTTACTTGCCTGTGTACTCATAGTTTCCCTCAATTCCTTTTTGTTCAGTGTAGATATGAAAAATTACAATTATCATTACATTTGCGCTTTGACCAGAAACCGATAGCCGATGCTGCGTTCTGTGCCTACATATTTGACGCCGGATGCTTTGTTCTCGATCTTCTGGCGCAGACGGTGGATATGCACGCGCAACGTATCCTCAAAAATTTCCTCCAGCGGCCAGATGCGGCGCAGCAGAAAGTCGTTGGTTACGGTGCGCCCGGCATTGCGCATGAGAATAAAGAGAATTTTGGTCTCCGTCGGCGTCAACGCCGTACTCTCGCCGTCCAGTGTGATCTGCTGGTGGACAAAATCCACAGAGAGATGTTCGTCCACACGGATCACCGGGTCGAGGGTGTAGGCAAAGTCCCCGATACGGCGCAGTACCCGCCCCACACGGGCCATCAATTCGCGTGGGCTGAAGGGTTTGGTCACGTAGTCTTCGGCGAAATGTTCGATGCCCTGGATGATCACATCCTCTTGATCGACGGCGGTGAGCAGAATCACCGGCAGGTCGGCGTACTGTTGCACGGTTTTGCAGAACTCAAAACCGTCCATCCCCGGCATATTGATATCCACAATCGCCAGATGGGGCAGTCCTTGCTGGGCGATGCGTTCCAGCGCCTGCAGGCCAGAATTGGCGCTCATCACCCGGTAGCCGCTCAAGTCGAGCTTGCTGCTGACCAGCCGCACGATGGCGGCGTCGTCGTCCACCACCAGAATACGGGGCAATTCGGTTGTGTTCTTGTCCGGCAAATTCGGGTCCACAGATTTACTCCTGCCTAAAATGATCGCGTAGGGGCGCTGCTGGCTGCGCCCGTTGT
>CAMDEX010000285.1 GCA_945897075.1 Litorilinea aerophila | reverse complement strand
TCCCGGAATCGAGTCGCGGTAGACTTTGGGTACTTATCCGCAACTCTGCTAGAATACCCGGCATGAACAGTCTATCTATAACCCCATCTGTCCGTCACATCTGCGGCCAATCCATCGCCAACCGCCCACGCAGGCAACGCTGCCACGCTTTCGTAGCCCTGTGGCTGTTGGTGGTGGTGCTGGTTGCCGCTTTGCCATCCCACGCAAACGCACAGGATGACCCCAGCCAACTCTCTGCGGAGGGCGAGCGAGCCGCGCTCCTGATCAACCAACAGCGCGCCGATGTGGGTCTTCCACCTTTGAGTGTCCATCCTTTGCTGACGATGGCTGCCAACCTGCACATCCAGGATATGATCAGCAGCGGCGTCTGGGGGCATTACAGCAGCGATGGCAGCTCTGTGCGCACACGCATCGCCCGCACGGGGTATGTGACCAACGGCTGGAGCGGTGAAAATTGGGCTGTCGCGGTCACCGTGGACAAATCGGTTGGCTGGTGGATGACCGATGCACCCCACCGGGAGAATGTACTCAACCGCGCCTACACCGAAATGGGCATCGGCACAGCGCCCCATCCCCAGGGCTGGGGGCTGATTCTGGTAGTGGATTTCTCGACGGGCAATGTGAATGGAGTCGAGGGTTCTGTGGCGGAGCGTGGGGAGACAAGCGCGGTGGTTGACGCAGTTGCACCCCAAGCGATTGTTACAGCGCCCATCGCCGATTCTGGTCTGCGCTATACAATTTTACCGGGGGACACCCTTTCTTCCATCGGCCAGCGTTACGGTGTAGATTGGCAGTCCATCGCCCAACTCAATAGCTTGGGCGATGGCACGATTCTGCAAATCGGCACACAGTTGCGCATTCCCGGCAGAGGGGAGCCGCAAACAGCCGTTGCGCAGAGCGAGAAGGGTGTTTATACTGTGGCCGCCGGTGACACACTGCTGGGGATTGCCCTTCGGTTCGGGCTGGAGTGGCAGACGTTGGCGGTTGCCAATGAGCTGACTGAGCATTCGATCTTACAGATCGGCGATGTCTTGACGATTCCGAGCAATACGGTTCTGGGTGATACGAAGACAACGGCGGCAGAGTCGGTCAACGCAGCGCGCACACATACGGTGCAGGCAGGCGAGACAGTCTGGGTCATCGCGGCCCGCTACGGCGTGGATTGGCGGGCGATCTTGCAGAAAAACGGTCTGGGCGAGCAATCACTGCTCCGCATCGGGCAGGTCTTGGCGTTGCCCTAACGCAACCTCCGCGCCATTCGACACGAATCGGTAGGGGCGCAGCAAGCAGCGCCCCTATTGTCAAATCATACCTGACGCGTCACAGCGTAACTGCCCCATACCCCAATATCCAATATTTTTTTTCTCGAAACCGTGTTCAATACCGGCATACTCCTTTTTCTGCCCGAAGGAATCCTCCTGATGGAATACCAGGACTATTATGCCATCTTGGGTTTGCGGCGCGATGCGGACAGCGCGGCCATCAAGCGTGCCTTCCGCACCCTGGCCCGCCAGTTGCACCCGGACATCAACCCCGGCAACCGCGAAGCGGAACGGCGTTTCAAAGAGGTGAGCGAAGCCTACGACGTGCTGGGCGACGAGGAGAAGCGCCAGATGTACGACCGTCTGGGCAGCCAGTGGCAGAGTGGCCGGGGCGCGGGCGGCTTTGATTGGTCCTCCTATTTTGATGAGCAGAGTGGGGAAAAGACAGAGAGGAACGGTCGCCGCTACCGCACAGCCTCGCGCCGGGAAGAGCCACTGCCCGACGCAGCCGCTGCGGAGGGCGCTTTCTCGGACTTCTTCCAGCAGCTTTTCAACGACAGGCCAGCCAATCCCCAAGGGCCGCGGGTAAAGGTCTATGAAAGCGGTCCCAGCCAGCGCAGCACCGAGCAGAGCCTGCCCATCGAAATCTCTCTGGAAGAAGCCTTCTGGGGTGCCACCCGTATCCTACAACAGGGCGGCGCGCGCTTTGAGGTTGCCCTGCCCAAAGGGGTGAAGAACGGCGCGCAGGTGCGCGTCTCCACCGGCGCGGGCGACCTGCTGCTGGTGGTCAAAATCAAATCCCACGCCATCTTTGCGCCGGACGAAGCCAACTTGCGCACGACGCTGACGGTGGACCTCTACAGCGCGCTGCTGGGCGGGGAAGTGTACGTACCTACGCTGGAAGGGACGCTGGCGCTGGTCATCCCCGCCAATACGCAAAACGGGCGCACCTTCCGGCTCAAAGGGCAGGGGATGCCCACTACGCGCAACCCGGAGGAACGGGGCGATCTGCTGGTGGAGATCGTCGTGGAGTTGCCCGTGCCGTTGGATGAGGCGGAGCGCCGTCTCTTTGCCGAGCTACGCCGGATGCGCCCCCCCACAGGCAAACGGCTATGAAAAGTAGAACGCAGCGCCCAGCGGTCACCCAGCAGAAACCGCAGATTTTCGCAGATTTTTATCCGCGTCAATCCGCCCTTTCCGCGTCATCCGCGTTCTATTTACACATCAGCGCTGTCTATCGAATTTGGCGCTGGTCTCTGCTTCTGATTGGGCTTGTTGCTCTGGCCGCGTGCGGAGGAGAAGCCGTTAGCCCAACTTCTACCCCCGGCGAACCCCAGGTGACAGTCGTGGCGGACGCGCCCCCCGCCACTGCAACACCCTTGCCGCCGCCGACGGCCACGCCTATCCCTACCGCCACGCCCATCCAGCCGCCCATCCCCACGCCGCTGGTGGATCTGACGGATCGCTCCATCTACACGGCCAATCTGAAACCCGCCTTTGCCGCAGATGTGGACGCTGTGCCCAACGCGCCCCATTACTTTATCGAGGCCGAGCTGATCCCCGGCGAAGTTCCGGCGGTGCGCGGGGTGCAGCGCGTGCGCTACACAAACCAGGAGAGTGTGGCGCTGGATGCGGTCTATTTTCGCTTGTACCCCAACCTACCCGCCTACAACGGCACATCCACAGTCGGCCAGGTGATTGTGGACAACGAATGGGCGACGACTAGCCTGGAGTATGAGAACTCAGCCCTGCGCATCGCCCTGGCGACGCCCCTGCCCCCCGGTGATGTGGCGGACATCACCCTCTGGTTTACCGCCACCCTGCCCACCAGCGTCTTTGCGGGCACCGCGGGTTCCGGTCTCTACGGCTTTCAGGGCAATGTCTACGATCTGGCCGGCTTCTACCCGACGATCCCGGTCTACGACGACGAGGGCTGGAATCTGGAGATCACCGCCACCTTTGGCGACTCCACCTTCACCGATGCCGCCTACTACCAGGCAGAATTGACCCTGCCCAGCGCCCAGCAGGTTGTCAGCGCGGGGACGGTTGTGGAGCGGCGCAGCAACGGCGACGGCGGCGACACCTGGCGGGTGGTGGCGGGGCCTGTGCGCGCCTTCTACGCCGCGGCCAGCGACGCCTACACATTCATCAGCGAGGAGATCGAGGGTACTCTCGTGCGTAGCTGGTATCAGCCCGGCGGCGAGAAGGGCGCAGAGACGGCTATGTACTATACGAAGGGGTCACTGCCCGTCTTCAACCGGCTCTTTGGCGAGTACCCCTACAACGAGTTGGATGTGGTCGCCATGCCCACCACCGGCTTTGGGATGGAGTATGCGGGGGTCATTGACCTGGCCCAGAGCTTTTACGGCGAAGGGGGCGGAGCCTACGCCGTCGCCACCCCCCACGAAGTCGCCCACCAGTGGTGGTACAATCTGGTGGGCAACGACCAGCCCGACGAGCCCTGGCTGGACGAGTCCCTGGCGAACTACGCGGTCTATCTCTACTTTGAAGACGTGGCCTGGCAGGAGATGGTGGACGGGGTGATGAACAACATCTTCCTCTATAACTACAACGCGGCCAAAAATCTGGGCATCGACCGCCCGGTGGCTGGGCCAGTGACGGGTTTCGACGCTTCCAACTACATCAATATCATCTACAGCAAAGGGCCGCTCTTCTTTCACGCCGTTCGGGAACGGATGGGCGATGAAGCCTTCTTCGCCGCGATTCTGGATTACGCCCAAACCCACCGCTACGGTGTGACCTATCCCGCTGATCTGCTCGCCGCCTTGCGCCGCCATACAGACACCGAGATCGACGATCTCTACCGCGTTTGGATTACGGGCGAGTAATTCTCGTTCCCATCGCTCCCGCGTGGGAACGTAGCAGTGACGCTCCGCGTCGGGTTGCGCCTTGTCAATATCATTTGAAATATCGTAGGGGCGCTGCCTGCTGCGCCAGTTGCGCAGCGGGCGCAGCAAGCAGCGCCCCTACGGTACACATGGATCGTTGTGGACGCGCAGCGTCGGCTCAAGAAAAATCAGCGCAAATCCATCCAAATCATGAAAATCTGCGTCCATAATTTCCCCACCCACAGGAGAAAACCCCGTGAAAATCGTTGATGTCACCACCACCACCTTTCGCTACATCTCCAACACAATCCGTGACTCGGAAGGTCACGGTCACCCCGGCCCTGCCCACGAAGCCAAGCAGACGCTGCTGACCATCAAAACCGATGAGGGGGTGGAGGGCTACTGTTTTGGGGCCAACGCCGCGGTCATCGAAAGTCTGGTCAAGCCGCTGTTGATCGGCAAAGACCCCTTCTACCGGGAGTATCTCTGGCAGATGTTGCGCGAGCGCCAACGGCTGCACCTGAGCAGCCTCTCAGATCGGGTGTTGACCTCCGTTGACCTGGCCCTGTGGGATTTGGCCGGGCGTGCCCTGGGACAACCGGTACACAAACTACTCGGTGCGTTCCGCGACAAAGTGCCCGCCTACGCCAGCACAATGTGTGGCGACGATCTGGCGGGCGGTCTGGCCACACCGGAGGACTACGCCAACTTTGCCAAATGGTGCATTTTTGAACGGGGCTACCCGGCCTTCAAACTGCACACCTGGCAGCCCCCCTACGACGGCGCGCCCAGTGTCAAACGTGACCTGGAAGCCTGCGCCGCGGTGCGCGCGGCAGTCGGCCCGGATGTGGACCTGATGCTCGATCCCTTCCACTACTACAGCCGGGAACAATCTTTGCAGTTGGCGCGCGGGCTGGAAAAGTTGGACTATCTGTGGATGGAAGAGCCGATGGGCGAACACAGTATGTCCTCCTTTGTTTGGCTGGCCGAGCAGGCCGACCTGCTGATCGTCGGCCCGGAGACGGCGGAGGGCAAGCACTACGCCCGCGCCGAGTGGATCAAAGCTGGCGCGGCCGATGTGATCCGCACGGGGGTGGGGGATGTGGGCGGCATCACCCCGGCGATGAAGTGCGTCCACCTGTGCGAATCGTTCAATATCAGCGTGGAAATTCACGGCGGCGGCGTGGGCAACCTGCACGTCCTCTGCGCGATGGGCATCCCCGGTCGCTACTACGAGCGCGGGCTGCTCCATCCCTTCATTGACTGGGAAGTGGTACCGGCCTGGCTCAACAAACTGGACGACCCGATGGACAGCGAGGGCTTTGTACATGTGTCGCAAGAGCCGGGGCTGGGGCAGGATATCAATTGGGATTATATCAATGACAATCTGCTGAAGTAGGAGCGGGAGAGGGAAGGAACTCAGAAGATGCCAAACGAAAGGAAGCAGACGGCATGCCGTCTGCTTCCTTTCGTTTGGCATGGATAATTGATGTATCCAATTCCCGGAATCAACGATCTTCGGAGAATACCACCTCTACATCTCCGAATTGAATCACACAACCAGAATGCAAGGGAATTTGCTCATTAGTAGCTATCTCTATGTCACCTATCCAAACCGGGTTCCTCGTTTGGGGCAAACGTTCTATTGTCCAGCCTTCTTTCTGGCGACGGATACACGCATGCAATTTAGATACGGTCTGACTTGCTGGTTCCGTGCCTAGATCGATGACCGAACTTTGTAAACGGTTTGTAGGAACTTGAGGAGAACGACCAACGTATATCTCTGAATACAACATGGGATATTTTGTGCCAGATACGCGTGCAGTAAGTCTTGCTGTACTCTGAATTGGTTGAAGAACCAGTTTTGCCCCATCCCAAATCCCAACTTCGGCCAAGCTCTGCTCTTTGGTCAATGTGATACCGTGGGACTCAGCAATCAATGCAAAGTGACCGACTGTCTCCGGACTAATCGCTTCTATAAGAAGTTTCGACAGTTGATGGGACGGTATGTGGGTAGGCACTTCCAAATCCAGCGGCGTATCGAGACTAGGTATAGTTACCGACACGACTACTCTTGGTGTATTCTCATTTGTACCACCCACCCGGCCGGTTGTGTTATGCATCGTTGCCTCCCACGAATGGAACAGCAAATTTTACCCTGGTTGCCTGACCCCGACGAACATAATAGCCTTCCCCAGGCGGTAGTGCTGTATTTTGTTCACTATGAGGTAAGCGTAGATTTAACACCCCCTTATCGTCGCTATGCCCAAGTATAAATCCGGTCTGTGCTTCTTTTAAAAGCCGGATAGCATTATCGGAATAGGCAGAATATATATCTCCGATGTTGGCGGCAACCAAAAAGGTTGTACTTGCAAGCTGGCTGCGCCGCAGTAATGGTGCCAATCGGTTCCGATTTGCTTGGGACAGGCTACCTAATTGATCATCAGCCCCACCGATATCATCAATGACAATAACAATTCTTCCTACATTTAGCTTTTCTGTGTAACCAGATTTGGCGGCTTCGAGGCGTCGTTCCATAGCATCATTGAGGGATTGAATCAAGGGTTCGGCTTGCTGATCGGAGGCCGAATATGCGACAACAGTTTTTAACGTTTTCAAAACGGCGAGTGGATGGGCAACAGAATCGAACACATAGACTTGTATATCTGCAGGGCCATAAAGTCGATCCAAACCAATAATCCAATTGCGCGCTAGACTGCTCTTTCCGCTCCCAACTGGACCTGTGACCAGAAATATATAGCTATCACCAATATCAGGAGCAAATGGCGCGAGATCGACTGTACGTAGCCCCAATGGAGAATGTAGGGATTCTTCGACAACATAAGCGTCAAGCAGTGTTTGAAGAGAAATTTCTTCAGGCATCACAGATAGTGGATCAGCAGGCTTCCCATTCCATGCACGCCGCATCTGCTCCGACAGAGCAATTAATTGGCTGCTTCTCGCCTGATCAACATCGCCCTGCACCGGTGTTGCAATTTGACACTCGAAGGCAGCCGGATGACCTCGTACAAGGCCGCGCCCCGGTAACGCCACGGGAAGATCATTTTCTATCCGCCCGACAATGGAACTATATTCACTTTCCTCGATCAAATGAAGCCCGATTGCGTGCAAAATGTTGTTGGCTATAGAGAGTCTTGAAAAAATAGTCATGCAGGGTCCAACAGTCGATGCTTTTTTGCAGATTAACAACTGAATAGCAGAGAGATTGAGCATCACCACCTTTTACAAGAGCAGGTACTGTATGGGAGCGGTCTGGACTCCAATTATTG
>CAMDEX010000284.1 GCA_945897075.1 Litorilinea aerophila | reverse complement strand
ACAATAATTGGAGTCCAGACCGCTCCCATACAGTACCTGCTCTTGTAAAAGGTGGTGATGCTCAATCTCTCTGCTATTCAGTTGTTAATCTGCAAAAAAGCATCGACTGTTGGACCCTGCATGACTATTTTTTCAAGACTCTCTATAGCTATGCAAGAGCTACGGTCCCATACCTGCAGCTGGATCGTTCCAGCCGTCTACCCGAGCCTTGAGAAACTGTTTGTCACCCTCATCAACCAGTTCCACATCGGTGAAATCCTTCCAGGCGAACTCACCTTCCACGCAAGACCAATAGCCAATCCCCGAATACTCTTCCCCCAAAGGATTGGAGCTACCTCCCGCCGCGGCTGCGGCTTCCTTATCTTTGTCGTAGACTTCGATCCAAATCTCAATGGGATGTTCCTTAAACTGATTGACCAACGCGTCCGTAGGAACTTCCCTTTCTATAGGCTCCTCTGGACTAACACCATTCCATTTTGCAAAATCAACGATTTCGAAGCGAAAAAGTTCGATCGCACGCGACGCGGGCAGGGAAAGTAGCTTCTCAACCTCTTTGCTACCGATCTTATCCGGTTTATCCGGTTGGAATTTATCGGCGCAGTATCCCGGCCCTTGACGCGTTAGCGGACAAATCTCCACCGGCAGCACTTGCCTATCAACCAAACTCTCGTGCAACTTCAGCCGAATGGTTCGTGGACGCCCGTCTTTTCTCTGTGAATCTACTTCTTGCTGATAGGTGTAATTTCCCTGCTCGTCACGCTCTGCATTGCCGGCACCAAATACAGTTGTGGCGAATGGGGGGGAGGCTTCACAGGCAATCCCACTTTTTGCAATTGGGGCAGCAGGCGGCGCAGCAGGCGGCGCGCACCCCGCCACAATCAACAAAACAACGACGAGTGCAAGTAGGCGAACGGCTGTCCACACGGGGGGTTGGCCCCACTGGGGGGCGAAAAGACGGTTGACCTTCATTGTTTCCTCCTCGAGAACGATGCGGCACGAGAGCGGGGTGCAGGTCTTTTGTTGCGATGAAAGTGTGTTGTCAAGACTTGCGCTGTTCAACTTACCACAAGTGAACGCAACTGGCAAGTGGCAAAAATTTGATCTACTCCTTCTTTCCCCCCATCGCGTCGTTCAACAAAGCCGTAGTCTCTGCCACCGCCACATCCGGCAGCATCCCGCCGTCAATCACCTTCACCAGCATATCCCCGGTATAGCCCCAGACCTGGGACATCTGCGCCCGGTGCGGTTCGGAGAGAGCCGTCTCGGCCTGGGTGACAAAGCCTTGCAGCAACGGATCGCTAATCTCGGCATCTTTGTGGGCTGGCAGCCGACCAGCCGTCTGGGCCAGAATCGTACCGCTCTCTCCACTGGCGATGTGGCGGGCCAGACGCAGCGCCAACTGCTGCTGGGTGGCATCCACCGCCGGGTTCAGGAAGACGCCGTCGCCGCTGAGCCAGGGCCGGGCCAGGCCAGCAGGCCCCGCGGACAGGGCAGCCACGCCCAGATTGTCGCCCAACGCTTGGCGCAGTTCGCCGCTGCTCCACGGGCCGTCCACAAAAAAGGCGAATTCGCCCTTCTTGAAACGGTCAATCAGCATCCCGTAGTCCAGACTGACGAAGTTGCCCGGCGTGGCGTCCATCTCTTTCAGCCAGGCCAGGAATTGGGCCGCGCCCGGCGTCTTGTCCAGCACCACTTGGCCGGTTTCGTCGAACAACTGGCCGCCGTAGGCCGGAATGCCCCAAAAGAGGTGGTAGAAGTTCAAATACAGACCGCTGCCCTGGGCCGGGTTGGCCGCGGCCAGCGCCAGCAGATCGTCGCTGGTGGCGGGCAAGTCGGCGTCGCTGATGAGGGAGCGGTTGTAGTAGAGGCCGACCAGTTCGTAGTTGGTGGGTAGGCCGTAAAGTGTGCCGTCGATGGACAGATTGTCCAGGGCCGCCGCCATCCACGGGTCGCTCTCGGACGCGGCCAGTCGGTCAGAGAGGGGCAGCAGCGCATCGGCCTCCACCAATTCGCGCAGCCACCAGGCCGGCGCGAGGATCAGATCGGGTCCACCCCGCGCGGCCACCGCGTCGGCGTAGGCTTGGGGCAGGTCGTTATAGGCCACAAAGAGCGTCTGTACGGTAATCTCCGGGTTGGCCGTTGCAAAGTTTTCCAAAATCTGCGCCAGCGCGTCGCCGTCCGCCCTGGCCCAACTGTGCCAGAGGGTGACGGTGCCACTGGTAACTTCTGGTGTGGGTGTGGCTGTGGCTTCGACAGGCGTAACCGGCGGGAGGGCCGTTGCCACCGCCACCGCCGGTTCGCCGGGTGGAACAGCCGCGGCTGTCGGCGTGGGCGGTACGGGCGTCGGTGTCTGCTCCTGACAGGAGACAAGCAAAACAAGCGCGACGAGCAAAACGACCAACTTGCTGAAACGCGATGCGTGATGGCTGAACCAGTTCACGCACCACGCACCACGCACCCCATCTTCCGTTCTTCTTTGTGTCTTTGTGTCTTTGTGGTTCATCATTTTTGGCGGTCTGCCAGATAGTCCACCAGCGCCTGTAGCCCCAGCAGATAGCTGCGCCAGCCAAAGCCGGCGATTTGCCCCACACAGACCGCGGCCAGCACAGATTTGTGGCGGAACTCCTCCCGGCTGTGGATGTTGCTCAGATGAACTTCCACTGTGGGCAAAGAAACACCGGCGATGGCGTCGCGGATGGCGTAGGAGTAGTGGGTGAACGCGCCGGGGTTCATCACCAGCCCGTCGGCCCAATCCCCGGCCTGTTGGATGGCGTCCACAATCACGCCTTCGTGGTTGCTTTGCAGCGGGCGCACTTCGTGGGCGTCGCCCGCCCAGGCCAGCGCCGCCTCGTTGATCGTGGCAAGGGTCACGCTGCCGTAGATGGAGCGTTCCCGTCGTCCCAATAAATTCAGATTCGGCCCGTGGATGAGGGCAATTTTCGCCATAAAATTCTCCTGCGGTTAGGAAGCCCTACTTGTAGAAGGCGACAGTTACATACTGACATTTGTATAGGCCAAGATCTTTGTCAGTATGAACTTCAAGAAATTCTGAGATTCTTTCTCCACTTGAATTACGTCTCCAGACCCACCAATTTCCCTCAACTGGGTGATATGCGATTGTGATTGCCCACGGATCCGTATCGAGATCAGGGAGAACATCTCCGCTTGAACTGTTGCTGTAGACAAGCTCTTCGCCATTTCCCACATTGCCGTCGAAGAATTTTGTATAAACGTGGGTTGTCTGGCACTCGGAAATATATGCCTTATACATTTCTTGCCCAGAGTTTTTCTCAGTCTGGGAAAAGACGACTGGAAGATGGATTGGGTAATCTCCAATTTGGAGAATCGTACTTGCGGCAATAACCACAATAGCTACAGACATAAGTTTTGATCGCATATTCATTATCCAATCTTCTCACGAACTGAGATTCGGAATACACATTTGGGTAGATTAGCTGAGTACCCGTGCCAGCGCCCGCCGCACGTATTCCTCGCCGGGGTCGTTGACAATTTTCACATCGCCCAGGCGTGTGGGCAGGATAAAGCGCAGGGTTTTGCCCTGACGTTTTTTGTCAAAAAACATTGTGGCGTGTACTTCGTCCAGGCTGTAGCCGGAGACGCTGACGGGCAGTCCCAGGCGGATCAACAACTGGCGGATGCGATCTTCTAACGCCAAGTCGCAGAGAGCCGTCTCTCCCGCCATGTGCGCGGCGCAGATCAACCCTAACGCCACCCCCTCGCCGTGACGCACCGCATACTGGCTCGTCTGCTCGATGGCGTGGCCAAAGGTGTGGCCCAGATTGAGCGTGGCCCGCCTCCCCATTTCAAAGGGGTCTTCGGCCACCACTTCCACCTTGACCCGCACCGCGTCGCTGACCAGTTGGCCCAGATTGAGGGGGCCGTCGCCCTCCAAAGCGCGGAAAATCTCCGGCGCGGCGATGATGCCGTGTTTGACGATCTCGGCCAGCCCAGAGCGAAATTCGGCCGCGGGCAATGTACTGAGCACAGCCGGGTCAATAACAACGAGACTCGGCTGTTTGAACGCCCCCACCAGATTCTTGCCTTGGGGCAGGTCCACGCCGGTCTTGCCGCCCACAGAGGCATCCACCATTGAGAGAACGCTGGTAGGGATTTGCACAAAAGGCACGCCGCGCAGATAGCTGGCCGCGGCAAAGCCTGCCATATCGCCCACCACACCGCCGCCCAGACCGATGATCGGGCTGCGCCTGTCCAGCCCCGCGGCCAGGAACTGATCGTAGAGCGAGGCGATGCTGGCGAGGGTTTTGTGCTGCTCGCCTTCCGCTACAGTGCAGATGACCGGCTCGAAACCAGCCCCGGCCAGACTCTCGGCCACTGTTTCGGCGTGCAGCGCGGCAATCACCGGGTTGGTGACAATCGCCGCCTTGCCTTTTGTCAATCCCCGGTTCGCCATCAGTTGCCCGACCCGGCCCAGCAGACCGTCGGCGATGCAGATGTGATAGGTAGTCCCGTCTGGCGTGGCAACGCTGATACGGTTCATCCCGGCGATTTCAGCGTTGGCGGCCAGGGCATCCACCACCCGCTCCACAATCTGCTCCGGCGTGCAGCGGTCCGTGGGGACTTGCAGGGGAATGCTGCCGTAGGCGCCCCGCCGTTTCGCCAGCAGATTCTCGATGTTTGTCAGCTTCTCGGCGCGTCCGCCGGGGAGCAGGGGGCGATCCGTGGCTGCTTCCACCCGCTCGATAATCGTTTCGGGGTCGGCGGTCAGGCAGATGACCGGGCCACTGGCGGCCAGCGCGTCCCGGTTGTCCGGGTTGACCAGCGCGCCGCCGCCGGTGGCGATGACCAGTCCAGCCTGCCCGGCCAGTTCGTGACAGAGTTGGGCTTCCACTATGCGAAAGATGGCCTCGCCCTCTTGGGCGAAGACGTCGGCGATAGGCTTGCCGAAACGGGCCACCAGCCGGTCGTCCATATCCACAAAGTCCCGGCCCAGGGCCGCGGCCAGCAGACGGCCAGCGGTCGTCTTGCCCGTGCCCATAAAGCCGGTGAGGGTGATGTTGGGGTGGTTATGCGTCATTGGGTTCGTCGTTGGAATATGCGAGGATATTTAATTCGGTCACTGCGCGTTCATAGACTTGGCGCGCCAGGTGTAGGGCGCTCCGTGCATCCGCAAGACTCGGAGGCCCATCCGGTAACATACCCGGCAATGTATCGGGATATCTGGTGGGCACGTAGTATAGATCCATTTCCTTAAGTTCGTCGCCAAGATCAGTCAACCAGGGGGCGGCAAGATCGTTGAGCAGATCGACAATGATGTGGGTGCGGCGCGGCATCCTGCCTTGAGCCAGAATGGCAGCCTTAAGCATTTTTTCGATACATTGTTGCGCATGAAAACAGACTTGGTTGTTAATTTCGTCCTCAATGGCCAACTCTGCTACGCGCAGGTCTTCGTTGGCAAAGGCGATCCAGCGTGTTATCTCCTCGTTCATACAGCACCTTCCCTTTTCCAACTATTTCATGTCTGAAGAAAAGACGATTATGGAACATGTGGTTGAATTCATCCGGCGTATACCACAAAATATCCGTCCCTATTTGCGGCTTTAGCATACTGCGCATCTGTTTGGTGCGCGGCAGAAATGGCAGATCAGAATCCTCCACCACGACCAGATCGATATCTGAAGACTCATGAATTTCGCCGGTGACCATTGAGCCAAAAATGAGAATCAACTCAGGATTCCCCTCCTCAATGAGGATTCGGAGAAAGCGTTCGAGTTCCTGCTCCAGCATCTCTTTGCGCGCTCTGGCCGCGGCTGTATCAAACTCCCGCCCAACAATTGTTTCCGCTTGGATTTGGCTGTCCATCGCTCCCTCTCCAGTCTATGCAAAACCTGCGCCGCTCACCTGAAAAAGGGACACGGCGCTTCAAACTTGACAACCTTCCGGGAAGGGGTCACAAGCTGGTTCTACTTGCCCAATCGGCTTGACCCCTTCCCGGAAGGTCCGCGTCCTGTTTTCCTTCCTGCCAGCTATTGTCATCCAATTTGGCTGCGATGACAAATAGTAAAGGGGATTGGGGATTGGGGATTGGGGATTGGGAGATTGGGGGATTGGGGGATTGGGTGCCGTCGCCGTCACTACCCAATCTCCCAATCTCCCAATCTCCCAATCCCCTGTCTTATCCACCGAACAGTCGAAAATTGTTTGTATCCACCCGCGCCGCCTGGTGCATGAGGACGGCGTTCATCAACTCGATAGCCATGCGCGATTCGAGGGTGACACCGGCGCGCACGCCCACGCAGGGGTCGTGACGCCCTTCGGCCAACTGGTATTCCATCTCCTCCAGATTCTTGCGCACGGATTGTTGGGCGGTAGTGATGGTGGAAGTCGGTTTGAATCCCACCCGACAGACCAGCGGGGAACCGGTGGTGATGCCGCCCAGCAGCCCGCCGTGGCTGTTGGCCTGGTAGCCGCTGTGACGAATGGGGTCGTTGTTCTCGCTGCCCCGCCGCGCCACAACCGCCGCGCCGTCGCCCACTTCACAGCTTTGCACCGCGTTCAGCCCGCCCAATGCACCCATCAGCCGCACTTTCAGGCTCTGGTAAAGGGGTTCACCGACGAGAGCCGGCGGGTTGATCGCCACCACTTCCACCGCCGCGCCCAGCGAGTCACCGGCGATGCGCGTGCGTTTGATCAGTTCGCCCGCTGCTTCGGCAAAAGCTGCATCCAGCGAGCGGATTTCCGCCTCGTCCAGCAGAGCTTCCACTTCCCCGATATCCTGCGCCGACACGCCTAAATGTCCCTGTGCCCGGACACGTTCCTGGAAGTGGACGGCCAGACTCTTTTCTGTTTTCAGTGGGCCGACCTGCGCAATTGACGACAAAAAAACTGTGCCAAAGGTAGCCTGCAAATAAAGACGGGCGATGGAGCCGCCGATCACATCCGAAATCGTCGAGCGGTAGCTGCTGCGCCCGCCGCCGCGAATGTCCACAAAACCCTGGGATTTGGCGTGCTTCACCAAGTCCGTATGGCCGGGACGCACCGCGCCGGTCGGCCCCGCAAACTGTTCGTAGTGGCGGGAGCGCTGGGAGGTGGAGAGGACAAGCGCTGCAATCGGTTCGCCGGTGGTATAGCCCTCGGCGTAGCTCTCCGTAGCCTGGGGCTGACCGTCTACGACTATTTCTATGGGCGGCCCAGCCAGGAGCGCGTCCAGATCGCCTTCGTTGTAGAGGCCGGAGAGCAGGGCCACTTTGTCGCCCTCGTGACGGGGCGTGCCGTGGCGGTTGCTGCCGGGGCGTCGTCTGTCCAAAAAGCGCTGGATGTCTGTCCGGCGCAGGAACAGCCCCGGCGGGCAGCCGTAGACAATCGTGCTGACGCCGGGGCCGTGGGATTCGCCCGCGCCGGCCACAGCAAAGAGGGGGCCGCCAAGAATTTCCATTGGGTCTAACTCCGTTGGGGGGTGATATGAAAAAGCGGACGCAGAAGTATTAAACAGACTCTTCCCTATGGATGTATGGTAAACGGAAATTCTTGCATACTGTAAGTATGCAA
>CAMDEX010000283.1 GCA_945897075.1 Litorilinea aerophila | reverse complement strand
AGCAGCGCCCCTACTGCACACATATACTTCTTCTTTGTGTCTTTGTCTCTTTGTGGTTCAATAGCTCCGCACCCAATCGCTACGCTACCAGAAAGGAACGACAAATGCCTCTCACCCTCATCACCCGCCAGGTCGGCCCCTGGGGGATGAACAGCTACGCCCTCCTCTGCCCGCAGACCGGTGACAGCGTTCTCATTGACCCCGGCGCAGACCCGGACACACTTTCAGAAATGCTGGCGGGCAGCACACCGACGTCCATTCTCCTTACCCACACCCACGGCGATCACATCGGCAGCCTGGAGGAGATGCGGGCGCGGCTGGGCGTCCCGGTGATGGCGCATCCTGGCCCGCACGTCAACGACTTCGACCCGCGCGCAGCGCGCCACTTGACCGACGGCGACAGCGTGCAGGTGGGCAATTACACGCTGCGTGTGGCTGAAGCCCCCGGCCACTGCGCTGATCAGATCTGCTTTGTGCTGGAAAACGACCAGCGGGTGGTTGTGGGCGATACGATTTTTGCGGGCGGTCCGGGGCGCACAGGAAGCGCAGAGGGCTTTCGCACAACGCTGCGCACCCTGCGTTCGGTCGTCCTGCCCTGGCCGGACGCAACAGTCTGCTATCCCGGCCACGGCCCGTCCTTCCGTCTGGGCGACAAGCGGGCCGCGATTGACGCGTTTGTGGCGAAGGATCACGGGGATTTTCACGGCGACGCCACGTGGGAGATGTGAAGGATTACGGACGGATAATCACCTTCAGCGTCTCGCCCGGCTGATTCTCCAGCCGGTAGAGTCCTTCGCTGACCAGCGCGTCCAGGGGCAGGCGGGCGGAGATGAGCGGCTCGGCCAGCACCCGCCCATCACCCAGCCAGCGCACCGCCGTGGCATAGTCTTCGTCATAGATATGGCTGAGGGAGCCGATGACCTCTTTTTCGGTGGCGACGAGATGAAAGAAGTTGAAGGACGACTCTCTGACCGGCAGCCCCACCAGCACGATCCGTCCGCCTTTGCGCGCCGCGTGGATGGCCGCGGTCACGGCGTTGGCGTGGCCCGATGCCTCCAACACCAGGTCTGGGCCGATGCCACCGGTCAAATCGCGCAACCTTTCTCTGGTCTCCTCGGCAAGCGGATCGATGGTGGCTGATGCGCCCAATTGCAGCGCCAGTTGGCGACGAGCTGGCAGAGGCTCGACAAGAAATATCTCCCCTGCCCCCGCGGCCCGGGCCGCCTGCACACAGAACTGACCGATCGTGCCGCCACCGAAGACGGCCACCCGTTCTCCCGCACGCAGCCGCCCCTTGCGGATCGCGCGCACGGCCACAGAGAGCGGTTCGGCCAGGGCCGCGTGATCGTAGGAGAGTCCGTTGGGCAGGGCAATCGCCATCGCCGCCGGCAGGGCGCAATACTCGGCCAGACCGCCATCGCCCATCAGCCCCAGCGCGGCCAATTTGTCGCACAGGCTGACTTCGTGGCGCTGACACCAATAACATTCGCCGCAATAGATCAGCACGTCCGGGGCCAACCGGTCGCCCACGCGAAAATTCTTCACCCCCTTGCCCACCGCCATCACCTCCCCGGCGAACTCGTGGCCGAGAATCAGCGGGGCCTTGCGACCGGTCAGGGGGTTGGGCGTCTCCACAGGAATAAAGAGCGGGCCGTCGCGGTACTCCTCCAAATCGGTGCCGCAGATGCCGCACGCCCCGACCCGGATCACCAGATCGCCGGGGCCGGGTTCGCCCGGGTCGGGCACATTTTCTACACGGATATCGTTGCGGGCATGCCAGACTGCTGCTTTCATGGGGGGTACTCCTGATGGGTGATTGGGTGAATAGTTGATTGGGTGATTGGTTGATTGGGTGAATAGTTGATTGAGGCAGTGAACCAATCAACCAATCACCCAGTCAACAATTTTCTCTCTGATTCTAACGCCTGCTCTGCAAAAGTTCAACTGCGTTATCTGTTCTGCCCAATCTGCGCTACAATAGAACGTATGAACTACACCCATTTGCACGTTCACTCCCACTACTCCCTGCTGGCCGCCACCTCCTCCATTGACGATCTGGTGGCGCGGGCAATGGCCGATGGGCTAAGCTCAGTGGCGTTGACCGACAGCAACGCGCTTTACGGCGCGGTGGGCTTTGCCAAAGCGTGTACGGCGGCGGCCATTCAGCCGCTGATCGGGATGGCGCTGACCGTCCAACTGCCCGCCGACGGGGTAGAGTTGCCCGCCCCGGAAACGCTGCTCCTGCTGGCCCAAAACCCCGCGGGCTATCGCTCGCTCTGCCGCCTCTCCTCGGCCATCCAAAACCACCCGGAGCGGGAAGAGCGGGCGCGGCGTGGCCTGGCCTGGGACGATCTGCGCCAGAACCGGGAGGGGCTGATCGCCATCGGCGGCGGGCGGCGCAGTTGGCTGGAGAGTTGCCTGCGCCGGGGCGACGAAGGGGGCGCGGCGCGCTTTGTGGGTAGATTGGCCGGGATATACGACGAACAGGCGTTTCTGGCTCTGGAAATCCATGCCCCGGAAGATGGGCAGATCGCCCGCCAGGTGGCAACGTTAGGCGCGCGCTTCGGGCTGGTATCTCTGGCCGTGCAGCCGGTCTACACGCTGGACGCCGAGGAACGAGAATTGCTGCACCTGCTGGCCGCGCTGGAGCGCAACTGCCGCCTGGAAGAGGTGCCGCCCGCCGCGCTGCCCCACGGCGGGGACGCGAAGGTGACGACTCATTGGCTGTCAAGCGCGGCGATGCAGAGCCGTTTCGCCGCTTTTCCCCGCGCCCTGGCCGCCAGCGCCGCGATAGCGGATCGCTGCGCAAGTTGCCTGCCCGACGGACGACCGATCTGGCCGGTTATCCACAAACCTGCCAGCCCTTCCGAGACGCGGCAGGTCTTGGAGGAGCAATCCCACGACGAAGCGCTGGCGGAAGTGGCGTGGGCCGGGTTGGCGCGTATCTACGGCGCGGCGGCAGACCCGGCGATTGGGGCGCGGCTGGAACGCGAGTTGGCCGCGATTGCCGCGCATGGCTTTGCTCCCCTCTTTCTGCTCGTGGCTGATCTGGTGGACTTTGCCCGCGCCCGGCAGATTCCGGTAAGTACGCGCGGCAGCGTCGCCAACTCGCTGGTGGCCTATTGCGTGGGCATCACCGACGTAGACCCGGTGGCCCACAAGCTGCTCTTTGAGCGCTTTCTAAACCCGGCGCGCACGCAACTGCCCGACATTGACCTGGATTTCTGCTCCCGGAGGCGCGACGAGGTGCTGGAGTATGCGCGGGAGCGGTTTGGCGCCGACCGCGTGGCGCTGGTGGCGACGGTCAATACAATGCAGGCCAAGTCGGCCATGCGCGAGACGGGCAAAGCCTACGGGTTGGACGAGGAGGAGATCAAAAAACTCTCTCGTCTGCTGCCCCGCGAGTGGAGTCCCGATCCCCGGCGGCGCGAGCGCAAGACAGTGGACGATCTGCTGGCCGAACTGGACGATCCCCGGCTGCAAACGGTCGTGCGCCAGGCCTGGCGGCTGATCGGCCAACCCAGCCATCTATCAGTACACCCGGGCGGGCTGGTGGCGACGCCCGGCCCCACCACCGACTACGCGCCGCTGCAATGGACGCCGAAGGGTTTTGCCATCACCCAATACGACCACAGCGACGCCGAGGCCATCGGGCTGGTGAAGGTGGACGCACTGGGCATCCGCGCCCTGACTGTGCTGGCCGATGCCGCGGCGCTGGTGCGCGCCCGCTTTGCGCCCGATCTGCGTCTGGAGACGATCCCCGACCACGACCCGGCCACCGCCGCCATCCTTAGCACAGGCGAGACAATCGGCGTCTTTCAATGCGAGTCCACCGGCGCGCAGCGCACCCTGCGCCAGTTGCGGGCGGGCAACCAGCGCGATTTGGCGGTGGCCAATGCCTTCTTCAAACCGGGGCCTGCCACAGGCGGGATGGCCGCGGCCTTTGTGCGCCGCTACCGGGGCGAGGAGACGGTGCGCTTTTTGCACCCGTCGTTGCAGCCGATTCTGGGCGACACGCAGGGGGTGCTGCTCTTTCAGGAGCAGATTTTGCGTCTGGCCACGGAGATCGCGGGGCTGAGTTGGGAGGAGGCCGAGCATCTGCGCCGGGGGATGAGCAAATTCCGCGCCGACGAGATGGAGCACATCCGGGAGCGATTTGTCCAGGGTTGTCAGCGGGCGGGCGGGCCGGGGTTGTCCAGCCAACAGGCGCGCACGCTCTGGGAACAGGTGCAGCCTTTTGCCGGTTATGGCTTCAACCAGGGCCACGCCACGGCCTACGCCGGGGTCTCCTACCGTTCGGCTTATGTCAAAGCGCACTGGCCCGCCGAGTTTCTCTGCGCCCGTCTGGCCGATTGGGGCGGTTTTCACCACCCGGCGGTCTACATCGCCGAGGCGCGCCGCCTGGGGATTGCTGTGCATCCGCCGCACATCAACCGCAGCGGACTCCACTTTACACTCTGTTACGAAGAAGAAAGGACACGGATTGACACGGATGGACGCGGATTTTCACGGATTCAGGAAGGGGATTTTATCCGCGCCAATCCGCCCGATCCGCGTAATCCGCGTTCTATTCCGGTGCTGTTTATGGGGCTGGGGCAGGTGCGCGAGTTGACGGGGCGGAGTGCTGAACGGATTGTGGCGGAGCGAATGGCTGCTCCTTTTGCGGACCTGGGCGATTTTGTGTTGCGGGTGGCTCCCCAGCCAAAGGAGTTGGAGCATCTCATCCGCTGCGGGGCACTGGACGGGTTGGGCGCGAGCCGGGCCGCACTGCTCCACGCTGCGGAGGAAGTGCGGCGTTCGGGGCGCGCCGGCCAGTTGGGGTTTGGCTTTCTGCTGGCGGATGTGGACGCGGAGAGCGCGGCCGAGCGGCTGGCCTGGGAGACGGAACTGCTGGGGCAACCGGTCAGCGTCCATCCGGTGGAGCTATCTGCCTGCCCGCCGGACGCCGTTTCTCTGGCCGATCTGCCCAATCAGCCCGGCAAACCAGTAACGGTCATCGGCGCGCGACTGCCCGGCTGGACCGGCGGCAAAGGTTTCTTCTTGGACGACGGCAGCAGTTACGTCGTCGCGCACGGGGAGGGGCTGCCCGTTCCCAAACCCTGGCAGGTGGTGACGGTGCGCGGCAGGTGGCAGGTGGACGCCTGGGGCGGTGGGGTGTTGGGGATTGAAGAAACGTGACGGGTAGGGTGCGTCGGTGGGTCTGTCGGCGGTTGCGGGTGGGGACGCGGGGTGGTATAGTGACCCGTACAGAAAGGCGATGGTATGAAAACAGATACGAGTTCAATCTCCCAGGCCCAATCCTATCGCGCGATCGGGGAGTTT
The DNA here is from genome assembly GCA_945897075.1 of Litorilinea aerophila. Lineage (GTDB taxonomy): Bacteria > Chloroflexota > Anaerolineae > Caldilineales > Caldilineaceae > JACQGT01. The sequence goes on along the minus strand of CAMDEX010000283.1, from coordinate 2,398 downwards.
TGGGATACACACGACGTAACAGACTTTTGGGATGCGACAGAGCCGGTAGAATTCGAGGTTGACTTAATGCACTTCCCCACCCCCGATCCCACCCTCAACGCCGTCCTCGCTGAATTCGTCACCAGCCTGCGTTCTCTGCTGGCCGACAACCTCCTGGCTGTCTATCTGCAAGGCTCTTTCGGCGTGGGCGATTGGGACATTCACAGCGACGTGGACTTTCTGGTCGCGGTGGAGGAGGATATCCCCGATGCGCAGGTGGCGGCGCTGGAAGCACTGCACAGGCGCGTCTACGCTTTGGATTCGGCGTGGGCCAAACATCTGGAGGGTTCGTACTTTCCCCGCGCCCTGCTCAAACGGCTGCAAGCGGGGAGCGGGCCGCTGCTCTATCTGGACAACGGCAGCCGCGATCTGATCCGCTCGCAGCACGACAACTCACAAGTTGTGCGCTGGGTGACACGCGAACACGGCATTGCCCTGGCGGGGCCACCCGCCACCGAACTGATCGACCCGGTATCCGCCGACGATCTGCGGGCAGAGGTGGCAGCGGTGATGCGCGATTGGGGCGAGGAAATTTTCGCCGGTCGCTACTCCCCCGACAACCGCTGGGCGCAGCCTTTTGCCGTCCTCAGCTACTGCCGGATGCTGCATACGTTGGAGAGTGGCCGGGTACTCTCCAAACCGGCAGGGGCTGTCTGGGCGCAGAAAACGCTGGATAGCCGCTGGCACGATCTCATCCGGCGGGCCTGGGCGGATCGCCCGAACCCATCCGAGAAGGTGTACCTGCCCGCCAACCCGGAGGAGGTGACCGCCACCCTCGACTTCATCCGCTATGCGCTGTCCGTGAGCGACGTAGTGGCAGGTGGCAGGTGGCAGGTGGTGGGGGGCAGGTGGCAGGGGGCAGGTAGCAGGTGGTGATCCAGTCGCCATTCCCCATTCCCCATTCCCCATTCCCCCATTCGCCACTCCCCATTCCACATTTGACAATGCACCCGAACAAAGTACAATAACGCCATCACCCCGCGACAAAAGGCGCGCATCGGCCCACAGATGCACTTTCTCATCCACACAATCCCAAAGGAGTGAAGTCTATGGATCGCAGACAATTTTTGGGTATGGCGGCCAAGGGTGCCGTCGGCACGATGGCCGCGGCGGGCTTGGCTGCCTGCCAGCCCGGTATGCTGCCGGCTGCCCAGGTGCAGCAGGCTGTAGCAGAAAACCCGTCGTTGCCCCAGATCGACTGGCAGATGGCGACGAGCTGGCCGCCGTCGTTGGACACGATCTTCGGCGGCGCGCAGACTGTGGCCGCGCGTGTGGCCGCCATGACAGGCGGCAAGTTCAATATCACGGCACGCGCCGCGGGCGAGCTGGCCCCCGGACTGGAAGTATTGAATGTGGTCGAGCAGGGCGCTGTCCCCATCGGCCACACCGCTTCCTACTATTACATCGGCAAAAGCCCCGTCACCGCCTTTGGCACAGCCCTGCCCTTCGGCTTTACCGATCGCCAGCAGAACGCCTGGCTTTACGAAGGCGGCGGTCTGGGTATGCTCCAGGAATTCTACAAAGAGAAGTTCGGCGTCATCCAATTCCCCGCCGGCAATACGGGCGTGCAGATGGGCGGCTGGTTCAACAAGGAGATTGCCTCAGTCGCCGATCTGCAAGGGCTGAAGATGCGCATCCCCGGTCTGGGCGGCCAGGTGATGAACAAATTGGGTGTCAATGTGCAGGTCTTGCCCGGCGGCGAAATTTTCCAGGCGTTGCAGACCGGCGCTATCGACGCGGCCGAGTGGGTGGGTCCCTATGACGACCAGAAGCTCGGCTTCCACAAAGTGACCAAATTCTACTACTATCCAGGCTGGTGGGAACCGGGTCCTTCTCTGGAAATCCAGATCAACATCGGCGAGTTCAACAAGCTGCCCGAAGAGTATCAGGAAGTCTTGAAGACGGCGGCCTACGAGGCCAATGTGACAATGATGGCCCGCTACGACGCCAAGAACCCGGCGGCTCTGCAATCGTTGATGTCCGAAGCGGATGTCACCCTGCAACCCTTCCCTGACGATGTGATGGAGGCATCCGAAGCCGCGGCTTTTGAGCTGTTCGACGGTTTTGCGGCTTCGGACACGGACTTCGGCTCCATCTTCAAGGAGTGGAAGGTCTTCCGCGATGCGATCCAGCCCTGGCATCGCGTGGCTGAGTTGGCGATGATGAGCTACCAGTCGAAGATCGGTGCGTAGGCTTCAACCCAACAGAAGTCCGACTTTGCGGAAAAAGTCGGACTTCTTGCGTTTTTTGCGCAGAAAGAGGAGAGGGTGGCCCAGACTGGGCCACCCTCTCCTCTTTTGCAAAACAATCGTAGGGGCACGAGGTGGGGCGAACAATCTGCCCGCCCCACCTCGTGCCC
>CAMDEX010000282.1 GCA_945897075.1 Litorilinea aerophila | reverse complement strand
CGCCCCTACAGTGAAAACCGGACGGGCGCTTGCTTGCTGCGCCCCTACAGTGAAAATGGCTACCTGTAACATTATAGCAGCTGGGGCAGGATCAGATCGTCAATCAGGTGGGGCAGGTGGTAGACGGTTACGCCGCGCAAGTATTGGGTGGGCGGCTGCTCGGCCAGCGTACACAGAACCACCAGACGCCCCGCCGCGGCCAGTTCCAGCAGTGCGGCCAGCAGCGCTTCGTGAGCAATGGCGGTGACGACGACGATTGTCGTGCCCCAGTTGAGCCGGGGCGCTTCCTTCAGCAACAACTGCTCAATCGGGTCGCTGGCAAAGGGCGTGACCGCGGCCAGCAGTTCCAGGATGCGCGTCAACTGCTGCGGGTTGCGTCCGGGCAGCAGACGCAGCGGCTGGTCGCTGCCGGGCAGTGTGCCGTTGGCGATCAGCCCCACAGGCAGCCGCTGCTCCGCGGCCACACAGGCCAGGCTGGCCGCCACACTGATGGTACGCTCCTGTAGCTCTGGGACCGTTCCCAACCAGTGCCGTTCCAGCGTCGCCACATTGAGGAAAATGAGAATCTGCTGCTCTTTGCTCGGTTCGTAGACCCGGCTGAGGAGTTCCTGGTGGCGCGCCGTGGCCTTCCAGTGGATGCGCCGCGGACTGTCGCCGCTGGCCCAGGCGCGCACGCCGACTGTGCGCAGGGGGTCTTCGTGCAGGTGGCCGTGGGCGCGCAATGCGCCAAAGGGGTTTTTGGCGGGCAGCGCCATCTCCGCCACCGAGTAGATGCGCGGGTAGACGATCAAAAACTGCTCGTCGGGGAAGCGGGCCGCCCGGTTGAAGAAGCCGAAACCGTCGCCCGTCTCCACCTGCGCGGGGCCGTATTTGTGAAAGCCCCGCGCCGCGCAACGGATGGTGAAGTGGCGGCTGATGCGTTGAAAGGCGTTGGGCATCCAGAAGGTGCGCAACTCGCCCTGGTTGGTGGCCGCGTTGAAGCTGATCGCCGTCTCCCGCATGGGCAGCTCCGTGGGGAAGATATCCTGGACGGTCAGCCAGGTCAGGGGCAGAAATTTACGATTCTGCACCTCCAGCGTCAGGCCGATCTCCTCGCCCTGAAAGCCGCGCACCTCGGCAAAATGGCGGCGGTAGTGCAGCCCGTAGAGACTGAACGCACTCCACAGCCAGCCGACCCCGGCCAGCGTCAGCAGCAGAATCCCGGCGCTGGTAAAGAAGCGGTTGGCGATGATCAGCCCAAAGCCCAGCAGCAGCACAGCCAGCAACACCCAGGCATCGCTGAATTGGGTGTCTTTGTTCAAGTCTATGTAGCGCTGCTGGCCGCGCAGCCCGCGCAGAAAAGGCAGGCCGCTCTGGGTGCGTCCTGCTTGCGGGCGGGGCTGGGGGTTGGGGGGGAGGCCAAGCACGAACTTTTCTCCAGTCGTCCGGCAATGAATTGCCGTCTGATAACCAAAGTCCACAGAAGTGGACTGAATTTCCAGTCGTCTTTAGACGACTTGAACTATTAGCCGGAAATTGATTTCCGGGGTGTACGATTCTTCACGCTGTACGATTCTTTACGCGATACGAAATACCCAATCCCCAATCCCCAATCCCCAATCCCCCCCATCCCTCACTCCGCCACCGGCACCGCCACACTCCCCACCACCTCCGCCACCACCTGCTGGGGCGTGCGCCCGCGCAGACGGGTCTGCGGGCTGATGTGGATGCGGTGGGTGAGCAGGGCCGGGGCCAGGTGTTGCACGTCGCTGGGGATGACGTATTCCCGCCCGCGCAGCGCGGCGAAGGCTTGGCAGGCCCGGTAGAGAGCCAGCGTGCCGCGCGGCGAGACGCCCAACTCCACCGACGGATGTTCGCGGGTGGAGCGCACGACGCGCAGCAGATAGGCGCGCAGATCGTCGCTGACGTGGATGGCGCGCACCTGTGTCTGCAAGGCCAGCAGATCGTCAATGTGGGCGACAGGCTGCAAGGCGACCAGCGGCTCGTCCCGTTCGTAGCGCAGCAGCATCTCGGCCTCCTCGGCCTCGTCCGGGTAGCCCACTTTGAGCTGCATCACAAAGCGGTCGAGTTGGGCTTCGGGCAGGGGGAAGGTGCCCTCCAACTCAATCGGGTTTTGCGTGGCGATGACCAGAAAGGGGCGGGGCAGGGCGTGGGTCTCCCGGTCTACCGTCGTCTGCCGCTCCTGCATGGCTTCTAAGAGCGCGGATTGGGTGCGCGGCGTGGCCCGGTTGATCTCGTCCGCCAGCACCACCTGGGCAAAGAGGGGGCCGGGGCGAAACTCGAACTCCTGGCTCTTCTGGTTGTAGAAGCTGATGCCGGTCACATCGCTGGGCAGTAGGTCTGGCGTGAACTGGATGCGGTCGAAGGAGCAGTCAATGCTGCGCGCCAGGGCTTTGGCCAGCGTCGTCTTGCCCAGACCGGGCACATCTTCGAGCAGAACGTGGCCGTCGCAGAGCAGCGCGACGAGCAGCATCTCCACCACAGCCCGCTTGCCGATGATGACCCGGCCCACATTGGATTGTACGGCTTGGCTGAATTGGGAAAAGTTCACGGGGCCTCGGAGGGTTGATTGGTTGATTGGTTTCTTCGGTTGGGTCGTGCGCCGGGGTGGATAGAAACGGATGACAATCCGTCAATTCCGCAATCCGTGCTTTTTCAGAGCAGGCTCGAAATCACAGGTCACTCTATCTTGTCGCGACCGATGAAATTGCCGCCGTCCACCTGTACGCCGCCGCCAATATAGGCACCGCCACCGGTGTTGATGATGGTGGTGTTTCCTGCGGTTGGGCTGTTCTTTTGCGCGTTGGGCGGCAGATTCTCCGCAAGCGAAGGCAACCGCCCTCGCAACTCCTCCAGTTTTGCCCGCAAACGGCGCTCCTCTTTGACAATCTGCATGGGCACATCCGTTGCCAGCACGTACTCAGACTTGCGTTCTTCGATCAACAGCAGATTCTCTTCAATGGATGCAATCTGCCGCTGTAACGACGCCCGGACATCGGCGCTGCCAGGGTCTGCCGCCGGTTCACGCTGCCCGCCGCCCTGGTTGAATGTTCGCTGGTCGAAGGTAGCGTCTCCCATTACAACATTGGTGGCCTGAATGCTGCCGATGGAAATACCGCCCACCGTGCCGCCGCCCGGTCGCTGTGCTATGGCTGCTTGCGGGGGTACAGGCTCTGCCCACAGCCTTGCATCATCCATGCGCAGGAACAAGGCAGGCACAAGCCATTCCCCGTTCATCCTACGCGCCATCATGGCTTTCCGGGCATGGGTCATCGCCTTGTCCAGTGGTTCTCCTGCGGCAATGGCGGTGTAGAAGATTTCAGAAAAGGCCGTGGCCCCCCCGTCGCTGACAAGGTAACGCATAGCGACCACCGCAGGCAGACCAGCCAGCACCAGAGATTGAGCCATGCCCGACCAGAATTCGGCGCTGTCCACCGCGCTGTCACAGGCATTCAGAATCACCAGTCGCACGCTGCTGCCGCGTAGAATCGTCGCCAGTATCTCTGTATCCAGCCGGTCAGGATAGCCGTCGTCACCGACCAACCACAGTGCGCCCGCCTGTTGGCTTCCGTCCCATTCCCCGTGCCCGGCAAAGTGGAGGATGTGCGGTTTCTTCTGCATGAGCGGGGTCTGCAATTTGCCCGCGCGCAGTGCGTCAATGCGAGTCACTGTAGCCTTGCCGCTGTCGGTCAATGGCTGCAACGCCGCTTCCACCCGGTCAAGCTCTGCCACAACGTCCAATGGCTGTTTCGGGTCAGAGTCAGCGCCGGTGAGCAGCACAGAAAGAGACGCTGGCAATAGCTCTTTGCGCTGCGGGATTGGCCCTTCCAGATAGCGCACAATGGGCGTGTCGATGTTCAGCGCAAGGAATTCGTTGCGGTCAGGGTCGTAGATGGCCTCCCAGGGCAAGGACGCGGCCACCTCATCTGCCGGACGTATGCGCAGGCGTAGGCCATCGCTTCCCGCCCTGCCGGTACTTTCCCGCCACAGTGCCCAGACACTACCGGGCATCACAATCTCGCGCAGGGTGTTGCCTACCTGTTTCAGCCGATTCCAGTCGGCGTTGGCTAAGGCTTCGATACTCACTTCCGGCCACAGACCGGTCAATGCTTCGCTGCGAATCGTCTGTTTGGTGTTGCCTGCGGGGGAATCGCTGACGCGCAGAGAGAGACGGTCGCGGGCTTCGTCGTATTCCGCTTGAAGGTCGAAGTTCTGCATGGGTGGTCCGGGTTGTCGGTCGGGCTGGCAGCCCGACAGGGTTGGTGTGCGCTGGTCGGGCTACCTGCCCAACCAGCAGAAAAAAATCGATCGGCCCTTCGGGCCGAATTGGGCGAAGGCCGACAATTCTTCCACGGATTGCCCTGCTTCCAGGGGACAGTGGACAGCGGACAGGGGACAACTGCCTAACGAGAGAGTGTCCTGGCGAGGCGATACCCCCAGTAGTAGTACCTGAGCCAGGCGCTGCACCAGTCACGGTAGGCGCAGCGCACCCTTTCCTTACGGACATACCAGGAGCCGCCACGCAGGACGCGCAGCCCAGCGGCCAGGGGGTCTTCTCTGCCGTCGCGCGGGTCATAGGGGTAGCCCTGGTAAACGCTCACTGTCCAGTCATAGACATTGCCTGCCAGTTCTTCGATGCCGTCGGGCGTTGCGCCGTGGGGATAGACGCCCACCGGATTGGGGCGATTCAACCGGCTCTCGCTGGAATTGCAGCGCCCTTCTTCCCAGGTGTCCCCCCAGGGGTAGCGCCGCTGGCTGCGCCTTGCCGCCCACTCCCATTCCGCTTCTGTGGGCAGCCTGTACTCTTTGTCGGTCACTCTGCCTAACCACACGGCGTAGGCCATCGCTTCATACCAATTGACGCCCACCACCGGCTGGTTACTGCCGTTGTAGCGGCCATCGTGCCAATAGTAGGGTTCTCTGCGTTTTTCGCCGATAAAGGCACTTGTGTAGGCGTTGACAAAGGCATCCTCGCTCCAGGTGGCAATCTGTCGCCATTGGTCTGCGGCTTCATCGGTCAAGGCTTCGGTACGTTTCCAGTGGGCAATTGCGCCTTCTGTATCACTGCTTACCCAACGGTGTAGGTCACGGTAGGTTTTCTCCGTCTCCGCATCCAGCTTGCCCTCCCCCCGCAACCACTCTGCCCCCGCGGGCGTCCACAGGCTTTCATCTTCATAGCCCCCAGCCTCCATAAAACAGGCGTATTCTCCATTGGTAACGGGGAAACGGGCGATTTCAAAAGCAGCCACTGGCACCGTACATTGGGGTTGTTCATCGTCGTAGGCATCCGGGTCTTCCCCACCGAGGATAGCATCGCCCCCCGGCACGGCAATCATCTGCGGTTCGATGTATTCTACACTCCTGCTTTCACCGCCTACCGCATAGACGCCCCGCTGCCTGACAAAGCGAGGGTCGCCCACGTCGCCCAGGATTTCTGCGGCTGTCACGCGCACCCGCAGATCAACGGCTGGATCAGTCATCAACCGTTGCAGATAGTCGGCGTTGTGTAGGTCAGGGCGCAGCCAGAGCGCCAGAATGCAGCTCTCCCGCCACCATTCGCTGCACGCCAGTTCCGGCAATTGTTCCGCACAGTCACTCTGCTTTGCCAAATACGCGGCCGCGCCGTATTCCTGTATCAACTGGTGTAGTAGCCGGTAGCGGCCAGCGCCGTAGTCCACCAGCAGTCCACTCTGTTGCAGATAGCCGCGCATCCCATCCAGTCTGTAGTCCCGCGGCCCCCGCACCCGCTGCAAAGTCAGGTAGAGCGGCTCTTCGTCCACAGTCAGTGTGCCGTCGCTCTGCATCGTCCAACTGAGAATCTCCAGATTGCGTTCGGCGTGGGCGTTCAGGTCTTTGGGTACTTTGCCCAGCAGCCGCTCGGAACGCACAAATTTCGCCACCAGTTGGCCCCGGTTGCCGGGCAGTTCTCCGTCGCCGCCCGCCTCTTTGCACATCCAGAGCAGCAGGGGCAGCTTGGCCGCGTCCTGCAAGCGTTCGTCGCCGCGCAACCGTTCCCACAGTCGCTTCCCTTTGCTCTCTCCCAGGTGACGACGCAGATAGTCGCGCACGTCGCTATAGCCTTCGCTGTCGTCCCAATAGCGGATGTCGTCAGCCAGGGGCTGCACCTGCCAGAGTTCCGCGCCGGGCGGTGTCATGTGGCCCGCGTCAAAGTCCGCTGTGCGACAGGTCAGATGCACAGTGTGGGTTGGGTAATTGAACAGATGGCGGCTGATTGCGCCAGGGCCAAATTCCACGTACCGTTGGTCAAACTCATTGAGACCATCGAAGAGCAGGACAAAGCTCACGTCTTTGGCCCACAGCAATAGCCGGGCGGAAGTTGTATTGAGTACAAATGTTTCGTGCTTATTGAAGGCTGCTGACACAAGGGGAATCAGGTCTGCCTCCCCCTGGAAGTCGCGAAGTGAGGCGACAATGGGCACGGTGAGGGTATCGCCGTTCCCGTCCAGGCTTCTGGTGGCAGTCACCCAGGCCAGCCGTTCCAGGGCCGTGGTCTTGCCGCTGCCCGGTTCGCCCAAGATCACAGAGCGCTTGACGTGGCGCAAGGCAGAGAGCAGTTCGCGCGACGGCGCTGGGTCGCTGCCGGGTTGCTCGCGAAACTCGGAGAGACGCATGGGCAGGGGTTTGGCGTCCACCAGAATGTAGGTGTCGCTCTCTTCCGGCACAGGCGCTGCGTCGTCTGGCTGGTCTGCCCAACGCCGGTACTGCTTCTGGACACGGGCAAGGTAGGTGCGCAGGTCGTCCCGGCTGGGCAGTTCAATCGGCTGCCCGTCCTGGATGACGGTCATGCGCGCACCGTCACCGATGACGACGTTGGCGGCGTGAATGTGGGATGGGTCAGGCATCTGGCTTGGCATAGATTCACACTGTCAGATGGGTGGCTCCACGCCGATGGTCGCTTTGTCAAGCTACTGAAAGGCGTGGAGCCGGTTCGTCTTTGGCCTGGGCTTGCCCAGACCCGGAAAGCGTCCTGGACCTCTCTCGTTTGCGCCGCGGCCGGGCGTGCGTACACCCCCGGCATTGCTGGCCCTGGCGGAAAGGTGCTGGCGAGGCGATACCCCCTGTTGTTGTTCCTGTTCCTGGCGTTGTTCCTGTTACGGTAGGCGCAGCGCACCTGTGAACGCTTCCCAGGGCTATTGTGGGGCAAACGGGGGAAATCTGCAAGTGTCGTTGCGAATCCAAAGTCCCCGGCACTTTCTGTTCCGCACAGTTCGTGAAGTGCCGGGGACTTTCGGGCAGCCCGACCTACGGAGAGCGCCACGTACCCAACATCCTGCCCACTTCGTTGACCAGCCCTGCCCCCTGCTCATACTGGCCGATGGAGAGACAGCCCAGTTCGTGGGCCATGCGTATCTGGGTGCGCAGAAGGTCCAGCAGGATGTCCGCTTCTAACAACACAGCAGGCCGGGCGGTGTCGCTCACCTTCTTGGCCCGTATCAGGTAGCGGTAGCAGCCGTAAGCCGTCTCCAGGATGCGCTGCCCCAGCACAAAGCGCAGTTCACGCGGGAAACCCTTTGTGCGCTCGGTCAACCAGACAAGAAGGTCGTAGTAGCGGGTAAAGAGGGCTGTCTGCTGGTCAGGTCGCTGTTTTGCTTGGCCCTTTGCCGGGTCTGTGCTTGCCATCCTTGCGTCCTCCCAATACGATGTCAGATAGCATTTTGCGCCGCAAACGCCAGGTGTCCGCGTGGCTGGCGTGGGCAATCCAGGAGACCAACGATTCCCGAAACTGCGCCAGGGT
>CAMDEX010000281.1 GCA_945897075.1 Litorilinea aerophila | reverse complement strand
ATCCCATACCCAGGAGGAATGCCCAATGTCAAACCGCACTCTTAGCCGCCGCCAATTTCTGGTCGGCTCACTCACCTTGACGGGTGCCGTGGCCCTGGCGGCCTGCGTACCCGCCGCACCGCCCGCGGCCGCGCCGCCCGCGGCTGGTGCAGAAGCTCCGGCTGCTGCTGCAACTGCCGCTCCTTCCACCGAGCCAATCCAACTTGTCTTCCATTCCCGTCTCGGCACCCATGCCGACTGGCACCAGAGCCGTGTGGCCCTCTTTGAAGAGCAGCATCCGGGGCTGAAGCTGACCGTTGACCAGCTAGATAGCAACGATATGTATGTGAAGGTCTACGCCATGGCTGCCGCAGGTACGGTTGGCGATGTGGTCTGGACCTATCTCAACAACCCGCCGGAACACAAGGCGCGCGGTGTGATGATCCCCCTGGATGACATCATTGCCGCCAAGGATTATGATACCTCCCAATTTTGGGAATCGTTGTTGGCTGCCCTCACCCTGGAAGGGCAACTGCATGCCATCCCCAACCACGGCCACTACGGCACCACAGCCTATTACCACAACAAGACGCTGCTGGAAAAAGCAGGGATCGCACCGCTAACCCCGGAGTGGACGACGGATGATCTGGTCGCTGCGGCCATTGCTGTGACAGCCGCCCCGGAGGTCTGGGGGGTGCGGACAAGTGGCGGCGGGCAGGAGCATATCCCGTCCTACCTGCGTATCTTCGGCGGCGATGTGTTGAACGAAGAGGGCACCAAATGTCTGCTTGACCAGCCAGAGTCGATTGAGGCCCTGCGCTGGCTCCACGATCTGCAGCACACCCACAAGGCCGACCCCTGCCAATGTGGCGACCAGATGACCGAGAACTTTGTGGCGGGCACTGTGGGCATCTTCAACACCACAACCGGGCTTGTCGGCACCTATACCAAACAGGCAAAGGCCGGTGAGCTGCCCTTCGAGTGGGATGTGGTGGTTGGCCCCGTCGGCCCGACCGGCCTGCGCGGTTCCCAGGTGTCGTCAGGATCCTTTGCCATCACTGGTAACTCCAAGCACCCGTCCGAAGCCTTCGAGATTCTTGACTTCTACTGCTCCAAAGAAGATGGCATCCAACACGTCATCTTTGGCGCTGGCAGCCCCGGCGGGCGCAAGGATGTGTGGGAGAGCGATGAACTCAACGCCATCAACCCCATCTTCCGCCAGCACCAAGAGATCTACCCCGACGGCCCGCGCAAGTGGCATCGCCCGGCCAACAGCCGCACGACCGAGTTTGTTGATACGATGAACAACAACTTGCAGGCGATCTGGACCGATGCCATTGACTTCGATGCCGGCGTCGAATTGACCTATTCGCTGGTTCAGGAAGTTTTGGACAAAGATGCGCTCTAAAGTTGTGTAACGCGGGCTGTCAGCCCGCTCTTGTAACGCGGACTGCCAGTCCGCTCTGAAAAACAGTAGTGCGGACTGACAAGTCCGCACTACTGTTTTTTTATTGGGGGCGCTGGGCCACATGACGGTTGGTTGCCCCGTCTGTCTGGCCGCCGTAGGGGTCTCGCACGCCCCTGTCGGGCGAAAGGCTGCGCGTGGTACGTTGGGTCAACCGCTCGATGGCGTCGGCCAGATGCGCGTCGCTGATGGCGTAGTCGCCCCGTTCTGTGCGGATCAGATGCGCCTCCAGCAGCACTTCGGCGTGGGTGACGCCCACCGGTGGCTCGAATTTGTAGCAGGCCAACTCCACTAGCAGCCCCAGCGGGTCGCGGAAATAGATGGAGTACATAAAACCCCGATCCACCTCGCCCGTATTTTTGACGCCCCGCGCGTCCAACCGCTTCTGGGCCTGGGTAAAAGTGGCCCGCGAAACGGTAAAGGCGATGTGTTGCAGATGGCCGATCCCTTCCGGGTTGTGGGTGGGGTCGGGTTTGCGCTTTTCGTTGGTAAAGACGGTGATCAGCCGTCCGTCGCCGGGGTCGAAGTAGAGATGGTTCTCGGTGGGCACGTCCAGATTGGGCTGCTCGAAGATGAAGGGCATCCCCAGCACCCCCTCCCAGAAGTCAATGGAGGTTTGCCGGTCTGCGCCGATGAAAGTGATGTGATGCACGCCCTGGGTTTGTAGCTTTTGCATAGGGTTTCTCCGTGGGTCATCTGTTCGCCTTTGCCAGTAGAAAATTGTCAACGATACTGTAACGCAAAGTTGCTCTTTGCGCTATATCTATCATTCACGTCATTGACCCCCATCCCCACCCCGGTTATAATTTATAGTAACTACCAACCCCCACCCACCCTCCCCCAGATTGGGGGAGGAGCCGATCCAGTTCCCTCCCCAATTTGGGGAGGGTTAGGGTGGGGTGGCTTGGTAGTTACAATTTGTGTTTGTAACACAAGCTATCAGCTTGTGCCAGCGCAAGCTGATAGCTTGCGTTACAATTACTACAGGAGACCCCTGATGAAAATCACAAATGTGCGTTCGTGGATCGTCAAAATTCCCTGGGATCACAACCCCGGTGCGGGTGTTGTGCGCGACCCCGGCCAGCGGGCCTTTATCTTTGTCCAGGTGGACACGGATGCGGGCGTCACCGGCTGGGGCGAGGTGACCACCTATCCGGGGCCGGTAGCCAACCGGGCCGTGGCCGCCTATATCAACGAAATCGGCGAATGGCTGCGCGGGGAAGACCCGTCACAGATCGAGGCCATCTGGCACAAGACCTTCCGGGCCATGACGTATGTGGGCACGCGGGGCGCAACGACCGCGGCCATCAGCGCGGTGGACATTGCGCTGTGGGACATCCGCGGCAAAGTGCTGGGCCAGCCCATCTACAATCTGCTGGGCGGCCCTGTGCGGGATCGCATTGCGCTCTACTGCCATCCCTACGGCAATCAATCGCCGGAGACGATTGTTCTGGCCGCCAAAGAGATCAAAGCCGCGGGCTTCAAAGCCTTCAAAATGGATCCGATGCTGCCCCATCTGCATGTGGGCAACGAAAACTATCTGGACGGCGAACTGAGCGCCGAGGTGGAGGCAAAGGCATTGGAGACACTGGCCGCAGCACGGGAGGCCGTCGGCCCGCACTTCGAGATTCTTATCGACGCGCACGGGCTGTACAATGTGCCCACCGCCGTGCGTCTAGCCAACAAAATGGCCGAATACAACATCCACTGGTTCGAGGAGCCGGTGCCGCCGGAGAGTTGGAAGGCGCTCAAGCAGGTGAAGGAACAGGTCGCCACCGCCATTTGCACGGGCGAGCGGCTGCACACCCGCTGGGAGTTTGTGCCCATCTTCGAGGGCGGTCTGGCCGATTTTGTCATGCCCGACGTGACCTGGACAGGCGGTATCTCCGAGCTGAAGAAGATCGCCACAATGGCCGAAGCCTATTACATCCCCATCTCCCCCCACGACGCCAGCGGCCCGATCAATGTGCTGGCCGGCGCGCAGGTGATGATGACCGTACCCAATTTCTACAAACTGGAGTGTCATCGCTACGATTTTTCCGGCTACAATATCCTCGTCGATCAACCCCTGGATGTGCGCGATGGCTGTCTGCACCTCACCGACCGCCCCGGTCTGGGGATTGAGTTGAACCGGGAGACGCTGGAAAAGTATGAGGTGACGGGGGCCGCCTCGGCGAATGGATGAAACAGCCTGGAATCAATTCCAGGCTGATCGCGCAAGTCGTCTTCAGACGACTACATTCCAGTCCACTTCAGTGGACTTCAGCTTTCAGACGGCAATTAATTGTCGTCTGAAAGCAGCGAAAGGAAACCAGAAAAATGCAAACCTACGAAACTCTCCCCAGCGGGCTGCGTGTACCCAAAATCGGCTTTGGCACCTGGAAGATCGGCGGCGGCAACAGTGCGGACTCCTCTCTGGACGATTGGTCGCTGGCGGCCCTGCGCTCGGCGCTGGCATTGGGCTACACCCATTTCGACACCGCAGAGATGTACGCCAACGGCCACGCGGAGGAACTGCTGGGGAGGGCTGTGCGCGAGACGGGCGTTGAGCGGGAATCCCTGCTGATCACATCCAAAGTGACACCGTCCAACCTGGGCTACAAGTCCGTACTGCGCGCCTGTGCCTCCAGCCTGCGCCGCTTGGGTATGGACTATCTGGACATCTATCTGATCCACTGGCCCGCAGCCAATATGCCCCTGGAAGATAGCTTCCGCGCCCTCAACCAACTGGTGGCAGAGGGGAAGGTGCGCCATATAGGGGTGAGCAACTTCGACCTGCCTCTTCTGCGCCGCTCCCAAGCCCTCTGCGCTACGACGATTGTCACCAATCAGGTGCCCTACAGCCTGGGGGATCGCTCGTATGTGAAGAATGGAATGCTCGCCTATTGCCAGGAGAACGACATTCTCCTCACTGCCTATTCGCCCGTGGAAGAGGGACAACTGAAAAACAGCCCCGCGCTGTCGGCCATCGCCGACGCGCACAAGGCAACTCCGCAACAGATCGCCCTGGCCTGGCTTGTCCAGCAGCCGCGGGTGATCACAATTCCTATGTCCGGCAACCCCGCACACCAGGCCGACAATCTGACCGCGGGGGAGATAGTGCTCAGTGAGGAAGAGTGTGCCCTGCTAAACTGACGGACAAGAAGGGATGATGAGGTGATGGGGGATGGCGAACTGCCATTATTTCAGCGCCCCGTCATCCACTGTTTTCAGAGGAGTTTGCCCTATGGCTAGAGAGAGTATGACCCCCCGCGAGCGCTGGCTGGCTGTACTGACCGGGGAAAAACCGGATCGGGTGCCGATGGACTATTGGGGCACTGCCGAGGCCAACGCCAAAGTGCGCAGGTATCTGGGCTGTCAAACCAATTGGCAGATGTTTCGCAAGCTGCGCATCGACAAAGTAGTGGGCGTTGCGCCGAAATATGTGGGGCCTCGGCGGCGCGGCTACGACATGTACGGCTGCCGGGTGCAAATGGTGGACTACGGCAGCGGTGCCTACCGAGAGGTGGTCTCCGCGCCCCTGGCCCAATACGAGAGTGTGGAGGAGATCGAGAGCAACTACACTTGGCCCAGCCCGGACTGGTTCGACTATTCGGTGATTCAGACGCAGGTGAAAGGCAAAGAGGACTATCCTGTGCGGGGCGGCGGTTCGGAGCCATTTCTCATCTATGCCAATCTGCGCGGGCGGGAGCAGGCTTACGTGGATCTACTGCTGAAGCCGGAGATTGTCCACTACTGCCTGGACAAACTCTTCGATCTGGCCTACGAAAATACCTGCCGCATCTACGAACAGATACCGGGCCGGGTCGATCTCTCCTACGTGGCCGAGGATTTCGGCGGGCAGAGTTCACTGCTCTTTTCGCCCGATACCATCCGCACCTTTTTCATCCCGCGCATGAAACGGATGATTGACTTAGCCCACCAGAACGGCGCAAGGGTCTTTTTTCACAGCGACGGCGCGATCCGCGCCATCATTCCCGATATGATCGCGGCGGGCATTGACATCCTGAACCCGATCCAGTGGCGCGCGCCGGGCATGGAACGGGAAGCGTTGAAACGGGACTTTGGCGGCCAGGTCGTCTTTCACGGGGGGATGGACAACCAGCAGACGCTCCCCTTTGGCAGCGTGGAGGAGGTGCGCGCCGAGGTGCAGGAGAATCTGGCCCTGCTGGGCGCAGGTGGTGGCTACATTCTGGCCCCCTGCCACAATATCCAGGCTGTCAGCCCGGCCGAGAATGTCGTGGCGATGTACGAAACCGGCTATACTTGCGGCTGGCTTTGACGCAAAGTTGAAAGCAACCGCTGAGATCGTGTAGAATTGTAGCAAGGAGGAGAGCAGCCATGAATCTTGCCCCGATGATCCAGGAATTTCCATCAGAACTGCGAATGCCGATGCTGAGGTTTGCCGAAGCAGTCGAGCAGAATTTGCACGCACAATTTGGTGTTCGTCGTGAAGATTTCGATGCGCTTCGCTCGGATGTCCAAGAGGTAGCCGCTGGACAGAAACGGTTGGAGGTGAAGGTAGACCGTCTGGAAAATGCTCTTGTAGAGCTGGCGGCTGCTCAACTTCGTACCGAACTGCGTGTGGATGCGCTGGCTGCGGCCCAGGAGCGCACAGAACAACGATTAGAGCAATTGGCTGCGGCCCAGGAGCGCACAGAACAACGCCTGGACGCGTTGGCTGCTGCTCAGGAGCGCACGGAGAGCCAATTAGAGCAATTGGCAGCAGCCCAGAGACGCACGGAATATGAAATCCGGTCACTGGTCGTGACTGTGGAGAAAATCGCTGAAGAGGCCCAGGAGACGCGTAAACAATTGGGCGGACTGACGATGACTGTTGGGTATCGGCTCGAAGATCTGGCCTACCAGGGCTTGCCTGCCCTTTTGGAACGAGACTTTGGAGTGCATATTCAGGGCAGGCTCACGCGTGGATATATGGCGGACGCTACGGGCAAGGCGCTTGAGGTCAATATCGTCGGAACAGCCCAGAGAAATGGCGACCAGCTAACGATTCTTGGCGAAGGCAAGGCGCAACTCTCCAAGAATGATGTGGATCGGTTTGTGCGCCGTCGGCTTGTGCCTCTGCGCGAACGGTTTGCCGAGGTTCTTCCGATACTCGTCACATATATGATTAGTGAACCTGACGTGGAAGAGTATGCGAAGAAGCAGGGCATCGCGCTTTACTACTCCTACGATTTCCGGTAACAGACGCGGATGGACAAAACCGGGTATGTATACGTATCCGGTTTTGTTTTTCCCTCCTGCCAACGGTTCCCATTCTTCTCCCCCCCCCCTTTTTCATCTCCTGGAGGACTCAATGACCACATCTCCCCTACGCATCGGCGTCATCGGCGCGGGTGCCAACACACGCACAAAACACATCCCCGGTTTGCAGGCCATCGCCGGCGTGGAGGTTGTGAAGGTCTGCAACCGCAGCCAGGCATCGGGCCAGCGGGTGGCCGACGAACTGGGCATCCCCCAGGTAGTGACCGACTGGCGGGATGTGATCTACGACAACACAATCGACGCGATTGTCATCGGGACGTGGCCCTATATGCACAGGATGCTGACGATTGCCGCGTTGGAAGCGGGCAAGCATGTGATGTGCGAGGCGCGCATGGCGATGAATGCCTCCGAAGCCTGGGAGATGTACGAAGTCTCCCAGCAGCGCCCCCACCTCGTCGCGCAGATTGTCCCCTCCCCCTTCAGCCTGCGTGTGGACAAGACCATCCAGCGCCTGATCGCTGAGGGCTGGTTGGGCGATGTGCTGGCCGTAGAGATTCGCGCGGGCAACGACTTCCTCGACCGCAACGGTCCGCTGCACTGGCGTCACGACAAAGACCTGAGCGGACTGAACATTATGACGATGGGAATCTGGTACGAAGCGATGCTGCGTTGGGTGGGCGTGGCCACCCGCGTCACCGCCACGGGCAAAACATTTGTGCCCACACGCAAAGACGCCAGCGGTCGGCTGCGCGAAATCCGCATCCCCGACCACATTGACATTCTGGCCGACCTGGCCTGCGGCGCAACAGCCCACATCCAGGTGAGCAGCATCACCGGTCTGGCGGGCGGCCCATCCGCTACCCTCTACGGCAGCGAAGGGACACTGCGTTTTGCAGAGAACAAGCTTTTCGGCGGGCAGCGGGGCGAAAGTGGACTGATTGAGATTCCTATCCCAGCGTCCGAGGCGGGCGCGTGGCGGGTGGAGGAGGAGTTCGTCAACGCCATCCGCGGGCTGGAACCGATCACCCACACCGATTTTCTGACCGGCGTCAAGTATATGGAATTCACCGAGGCCGTAAACATCAGTCTGGCCGAGGGGCGCGGCGTGGCACTGTAGGATACTTTGTAGGGGCG